>JALYSZ010000050.1 GCA_030854525.1 Chloroflexota bacterium
GGCTCGAGATGTCGGCCGCGTCGACACCGAGACCGATCGCGACCCCGCGCGCGAGCACCGTCTTTCCCGTCCCGAGCTCGCCGGAGAGGGCGAAGACGTCGTTCGGGCGCGCCGCGCGCCCGAGCCGCTCGCCGAGCCGTTCGGTGTACGTAGACGAGTGGCTCACGAGGTCGAGCGAGGCGACCTTGCGCCGTTGGTCATCCACCTGCCGCTCCGCGCAGGAACCTGCGACGCGTGAGGAACAAGCGGATGGTGATGCCGAGGAAGGATCCGAACAAAGCGGCCCAGATCGCGAGCCACCACTCCTGCGGGACCTGACAGGAGAGCTGTACGCCGGCCCCGCAGCCGAGCGCGCCGACTAGCGGGATGAACCCCAGGGCGCCGATGAAGGTGCGGCGCCGGCGAAGGGAGCGCTGGTCCGCCTCGAAGGCCTGCCGTCGTTTGTCCTCGGAGCGCTTGTCCCGCTTGTCGGGCGCCGCCGGACGATGCTCGATCGCGTCGCGCCGTTCGCGGCGCCGTCGATGTCGTGCCACCCCCGGAGGCTAGCGCTCGGCGGGATTGCGGTCGCTCGCGCTCGGGGTTAGCTCTTCGTCGCTCTGCGCCGGCTCCTCGTGGTCGCCGTCGCCTTCATCGGCGTCGGCGTCTGAACGCACGGGCGGACGGGCATCCAGCCCGGGCCGGTCACCCGTCAGGGCGACATCGGGTGAGGGCGTCTCGGCCCGACCGATGTCGGCAGTGCTGAAGACGAAGAGCCGGGCCGACGGGGTGTGGATCGCGGCGCGCGCGCCGCCGAACACGGCGAACGGCTCAAATACGGCGCGCGGGAGGGCTGCCGACCCGAAGCCCATGAGGCAGAGAACGGTCGGCCGGTCGTCGCGGCTGGGTGATCCCGACGCCGTTACCGCGTCGCCGTAGACGACACGGAGGCCAGCGGGGGGAACCCCGCCCGCAACAAGTCCAGCGACGCCGCAGGCGTGCGCGCGCGTGATGACCTCCGCCGACACGCGCGCGCCGCCGACGATGATCCGGCCGCTGAGGCGTACGTCGATACGCGTCGGGGCGAGATCCGCGTCCGGGCCGTCGACTCCGAGGGTGAGCTCGCCGATCGCGTCGGGCCCGTACGCGGCGGCACCCTGGAGACACCACGCCTCGCCTTCGACCTCCACGATCGCATCGTCTGAGCGCGAGACGACGCCGTCGAGCGTCGCGCGCACCGTCCAGCGATCGACGATCGGCGCGATGTAGAGGTCGCCGTCGACTGTGAGATGCAAGAGCCGTCCGTCGATCGGCGCGGTGACGCTGCGGGCGAAGCGGCGCCCGACGCGTGCGAGGACCGCTTTGGCGACGACGTCGCTGCCGAGACGCACCCGCAACTCGCGAGCGAAGTCGGCAGGCGAGAGGCCGAGACGTCGCGCACCGGGTACGCGAAGCGCGGCAGCAAGAGTTGCGCCCCCGGCGATGATGTCGCCTGCCCGCACGAGCTCGCCAACCTGCGCACGCTTAGTGACCCCTATGGGGAGCGCGTGATCGGCGCTCCACCTCTCGCGACGCCACGTCATGTCGAGATCCCGTCCTCGGCGATCGCCTGCAGGGCCGCGTGCCATTGCCTCACGGCGGGGATGCGCTCGCCGTCGCGCTCGGGGAGCGAGAGCGGCCGTCCACGTGCGTCAATCAGAACCCCGAGCTCGCCCGACCGTCCGTGACCTCGTATGCCCGCGCCGTTGACCGCGACTTCGACGTCAGCGCCGATCGCGACGAGGCCGAACGATCCGGGTTCCACCCGTGCCACGCTCCGTCCGGACGCGCGAACGATGCGGATCTTCGCGGACCGGCGTGGCATCACCGGGACCACGATGCCGATGCGCTCCGCTCGTCCCTCATCGGGCTCGCGGAAGACCGTCGAGACCGCGCTCGGCTCAAGGCCATCGACCAAAACGAGAAGGCTCTGACCTGCCTTCGGGAGGGACGCCACGCGTCCTGTGATGAGTATGGCCGGCGCGGAGCGCATCGCCGCGACGTCGAGCCCGGCGTCGGCGACATCGCGCAGCGCGTGCGCGATCGCCTCGCGGGCGAGGGCCATCTCGAGCAGGACGCCGGCCTCGGTGGTAGCTAGAGCTCCCGGCCCGCGCGGGCGATTGAAGACGCGCTCGAGCAGCGCGGGGGCATCGATGGGCCAGGGCAGCCAGCGGCGGACGTTATCGAGGCTGGCGCGCACGACCACGTGATCGGAGCCCATCCCCAGACCGAGGGGGACGAGATGTGCGGCCGCAAGGCGACCGTCCGGGCGGGCGAGGACGAGTGACGTCGAACGCTCCGTCACGTCGATAGCTAAGGCGGCGGTTCCGTTCGTGGTCGCGAGGGCTCGAGCGCCGTCCTCGATGAGGGTGTCACGCAACACGACGTCCTCACTCCCAGCGCGGCGTAGATCGCGGAGGGCCTCGACCATCTCGGAGGCCGCCGCAAAGGCCTCGAACTCAAACGGGTCGGCGCGCGGGCGCAGGGCCTGAGCGACTCCCGTGTCGACGAGGGCAAGAACGCGCGGCATCGGACGCTGCGCACCGCAGCCGAGCCGGAGCGCTTCGAGAAGCTCGGCGAGGGCCCCCTGGTCCTTGGGCCCACCCTGTATTACGACGACGTCGGGTTTGGCGTCGCGCAGCGCTTGCGCGGCATCGACGAACGACCGCGGATCGGTCGCTCGAACGCGTGCCACGATCTCCGCGCCGGACGCGAGCGCGAGTTGAGCGACGGCGCGGCGCGATGCCTCTTCGCGACCGTGAAGAAGAGCGACCCGAAGCGATCGACCGAGCGTGACGGTGGTCTGCTCGACCGGGGCACGGGTCCCGGTCGATAGCGTCATCGTGACGCCGTCGTGGTGCGCGCCGCCTCCTGGACGAAGGCGTCGAAGATCCGGCGCGCCTCGGGCGAGACCTCGCTCATCCGCTCGGGATGCCACTGCACGCCCACGACCCATCGCCGATCGGTTAGCTCGAATGCCTCGACGAGATCGTCGACGACCACCGTCGCGACGAGACCCCGGCCGAGGGTTTCCCTGGTCACAGCCTGGTGATGCCGCGAGTTGACCGTGAGCGGCGCTCCACCCGTAGCCTTCGCGAGCAGGGAGCCCGGTCGGACCGACACGTCGCGATGTTCGATCACGCCCTCGCGCTCCCCAGGCCGATGGCCGGGAATGTCTTGAACAAGGCTGCCTTCCTGCACCACGTTGATGACCTGGAACCCGCGGCAGATTCCGAGGACCGGGAGATCGCGCTCGATCGCCGCCTTCGCGATCTCGATCTCGAGCGCGTCGCGATCGGTGTCCACCTCCGTGCATGCCACATCGGCCTCGCCGTACCGCGCCGATGCGATATCGCCGCCACCCGACAGGCACAGGCCATCGATGTCGCTGGGCACCGGGTCACCCGGGTGCAGTACGACGAGATCCGCGCCCGCGCTCTCGAGCGCATCCCGGTACCGCTGGTGGGATGCTCCGTGGAACGCGGACGGTCGTGCGAGCGTGAGCGCGATACGTGGACGCACTTTCGTCATGGTATGGAATCACGAAGGCTCGCGCGGTCGATGAGTTCGATAAGTACCCCGCCCGACGCGGATGGGTGGATGAACGCGACCATGCCCTCGGCCCCCCGCCGCGGCGCGCGGTCCACGAGCTCGATCCCATCGCGCTCGAGCCGCACGAGAGTGCCGGCCAGGTCGTCGACGACATAGCACACGTGGTGGAGCGTCGGCTTCGGGTGCTCGGCGACAAACCTCGCCACTCCGGACTCACTACCAATCGGCTCGATGAGCTCGATCCGCTGTTTTGCGTCGCCGAGGAAGACCACGCGAACGTGCTGGTCCGCGAGCTCGCGGATCGGCTCGGCGGTAAAGCCAAGCGTGTCGCGGAAGAACGGGAGCGCGTCTTCGATGCGAGGGACGGCGATCGCGACGTGATGCAGGGGCCCGAGCTTCACAGGCGTGGCGGAACGTAAGTGCCGAATACCTCGCGGAGGTCGGCGCAGATCTCGCCGAGCGTCACATCGGCCTCCGCCGCCGCGAGGATCAGGGGCACCAGATTCGCCGGGCCACGCGCCGCGGTCACGAGATCCGCGCGAGCCTTGGTGGCGCGGGACGCATCGCGGCGCTTCCGCAATTCTGCGAGCCGTTCGCGCTGCCTCTCGAGCACCGCTGCGTTCACCCGCGTGATCGGGACGTCGGGCTCGTCGCCCGCGGCACGGTACGCGTTGACGCCGACGATCACCTTCTCCTTGCTCTCGATTGCGCGCTGCTGCTTGTAGGCGGAGTCCTCGATCGCGCCCTGCTGGTAGCCCTTCTCGATCCCGGCGAGCGCGCCACCCTGGCCGTCGATCTTCTTGATCTCGGCGAGCGTGCGGCGCTCGATCTCGCTGGTGAGCGCTTCGATGGCGTGAGCGCCCCCGAGCGGGTCGATGGTCTCGGCGACGCCGGATTCCTCGGCGATGATCTGCTGGGTGCGCAGCGCGATGCGCACCGACTCCTCCGTCGGAAGACCGAGCGCCTCGTCGTACGCGTTCGTGTGGAGAGACTGGGTCCCGCCGAGCACCGCGGCCAGCGCCTCGATCGCGGTGCGGACGATGTTGTTCTGCGGCTGCTGCGCGGTGAGGGTCGAGCCCATGGTCTGCGTGTGAAAACGAAGGGCGAGCGAGGCCGGCGCCTTCGCGCCGTATCGGTCGCGCATGATGGCGGCCCACACCCGCCGCGCGGCGCGGAACTTCGCGACCTCCTCGAGGAGCGTCGAGTGCGCGGCGAAGAAGAACGAGAGCTGCGGCGCGAATCGGTCGACGTCGAGACCGCGCTCCACGGCGGCGTCCACGTACGCGATCGCGTCGGCGAACGTGAAAGCGAGCTCCTGAACGGCGTCCGAGCCGGCCTCGCGGATGTGATAACCGCTGATCGATATCGCGTTCCAGCGCGGGTGCCGTTCGGCGCAATATGCGATGAGGTCTGTCGCGAGGCGCATCGATGGCCGCGGCGGGAAGATGTACGTGCCCCGCGCGATGTACTCCTTCAGGATGTCGTTCTGGGTCGTGCCTGCGACGCGATCGGCCGCGACGCCCTGCCGCTTCGCGATGGCGGCGTACATGGCAAGGAGGATCGCTGCGGTTGCGTTGATCGTCATCGAGGTCGTCACGTCGCCCATCGGGATGCCTTCGAAGAGTCGAGCGAAATCGTCGAGCGAGCTGATCGACACGCCGACCTTCCCCACCTCGCCGGCGACGCGCGGATCGTCGGCGTCATACCCCATCTGCGTAGGAAGGTCGAAGGCGACCGAGAGGCCCGTCTGCCCTTGCTCGAGGAGGTAGCGGTATCGCGCGTTCGACTCTTCCGCCGTCCCAAAGCCCGCGTACTGCCGCATGGTCCAGAGGCGTCCGCGGTACATCGTCGGCTGCACGCCACGCGTGAACGGCGGCTCCCCGGGAAGCCCTGGGTCGGCCCCGTCGGGATCGAAGATCGGCGGCATTGGCGCGCCGTAGGTGGTCTCGAACTTCGCGCGCTCGGGCACGCGCTTGGCGCCCTCCGCGTACTTCGTTCGTTCCCATTCGGCGCGACCCTTGCTCTTCTTTGGCACGAGCCGATGGTACCGACCTAGCGCGGCCGGAAAACGAGCATTCCGTCGATCCGGCCGAGCCGATCCTTCGAGAATCGCATCGGCTTGTAGTCGCCGGCAATCCACAGTGCGGCCTGATCGCCCCAGTACCGCGATCCCGGCTGACCGGACTCACCCTCGGGCGTGATCGAGAGCGAGTTATCTAGGTCCGCGAGGTCGGCGATCATCCGCTCCGACGCGTTCGTCGTCTGTTTGTATGGCTTCGCCGGATCGTACGCGCCGTTGTTGACCGAGAAGCCGTCGCCAGCGCGCGGGAATGGTCCGATATTCAGAAGGAGCCCGAGCGGACCGATCGCTAGCGGGTGCTCGAACGTGATCGTGTGCAGGTCGCCCCAGCGCCACTTCGCTGGATCGTTTCCGGACCGCGCTACCAGCTCACGCGTCGCATCATCGAGCGCGATGGTGGACACACCGTCGCGTCCGCGCACCGACGTATCGGCGGCGATGCTGAACCACGGATCGTCGGGGCGCCCTAGGAGCACGTACAGAGCGAATACGGCGCGCCCGTGACCGATGTAGTCCGCGTAGAGCTTGTCGCCGAGCTTCTCCTGGAAGGTTCGCGCGAGCATCCGCATGAGCCACGCCTCGGTCACGGCGGCGCCTCCCGACTCGGCGGAGAGCGTTCCATCCCAGTCGCGAACGAGCGCCTGCGCGCGCCGCTGCAAGTCGCTCTGCGGCCGCGCAGCGAGTATCGCGTCTCGCCAGCGGACGACCGGCGTCGAGGCGTAGTCCGTCTGGAGCGCGCGCATCGCGGCCAGGTCCGCCTTCGCGAGGCTCGCGAGGCGCTGCGCGATGTACGTCGCCCGAAAACCCGGGTCCCACTCGCCGACATAGCCGACGCTGTGCGGATCCAAAGAGGGCCGGTCGTTCGCGTTCACGATCATCCCGGTCGGCGGATCGAGGAGCGACGTATTCGCGTCGAACGGAACAACACCGGTCCAGTCGTACTCACCCGTCCAACCAGGCACCGGCATCTGCCCGTCACCCTTGCGTGCGGGCAGCTGGCCGATGAGCTGATACCCGATGTGCCCGTCGACATCCGCGTAGCAGGCGGACACGGCCGCGCCTCTGAAGTTTGCGGCGGCCGCCCGGAAGTCCTGCCAGCTCCTCGCTCGGGCGATTTCGAAGACGAAGTCTACGAGTCGCCCCGGATCGAGCGCGGTCCACCGGAGCGCGAGCGGGGCAGTCTGCCCCTGCAGGACCGGCGTGATGATCGGTCCGTGCCGCGTGATCGCGACATCGACGATCACCGGATCCGCGCGGCCCTTCACGTCGATCGACTCTCGCACGAAGGTCGCCGGCTCGAACTGTCCCTTGTATTCATAGCGCCGAGGATCGGTGGGGTCCTGGCGCTCTACGAAGAGGTCCTGCGTGTCGGTGTATGCGTACGTGAGGGTCCAGGCGATCCGGTCGTTGTGCCCGATGACGATCCCCGGGATACCCGCGAAGGAAAAGCCGACGAGCTTGTAGCCAGCTCCCTCGAGACCGATCTCGTACCAGATCGACGGGTTGCGGACCGCGAGGTGCGGGTCGCCCGCGAGGATCGGCTTACCCGTGGCCGTCTTATGGCCCGCGAGGGCCCAGCAGTTCGACCCGGTGCCATCACCGGCTCCGGGCAGGACCGCCGAGAGAGCGACGGCGCCGGGGAGCGACGCGCGCGCGCTGACATAAGGCGCGACCGCGGACCAGGCGCCCTCGTCGACGGAGGCCGAGCGACCGGAGGGATCGGGCATGAGCATCGCGAGCACGCCCGTCCCGAAACGTGATGCGAGTCCGGCGCGAAGGAGCTCCTGGTCGAGATTGTTCGCGGCGTCGTACGCCTGAAGCTTCGCGACCACGAGCGAATCCAACGTCGTCCATCGTTCCGGGCGGTAGCCGAGGATGACGAACTCGAGCGGCATCGTGTCGCCGTGCTGCTCGAGGAACTTGTTCACGCCGTCGGCGTACGCGCTCAGGTTCGCGCGGGTGTCGTCGCGAAGAAGCGCGAGCTCCTGAGCCGCGACGCGCGCGAGACCGAAGGTGCGGAACTGCTTGTCCGAATCGAGCGCCGGCTCGCCGAGCACCTGCGCCAGCCGTCCGGCAGCGGCGCGCCGATAAAGGTCCATCTGGAATAGGCGGTCCTGCGCGGTCACGTAGCCCTGGAGATAGAAGAGGTCGTGCGCGGTCTGCGCGTAGATGTGCGGAACTCCGTAACTGTCCCGGAGGACCTCGGCCCGCTGCTCGATCCCGAGGAGACGGAACTCGCCGTCGATCGTGGCGAGCGGCCGATAGACCAGGATCAGCCCGGTCAGCACGACGCACGCGACCATCAGGAGCGCGATGACCGCTGCGATCGTGCCTGCCCTGCGGCGCCGCCTACTCACTCGCGATCACGATCAGGACGGCCCCGGCCTCGACCTTGGTGCCCGCGGTCGCGCGCACTTTCGCGATGCGGCCCGCGGATGGCGCCAGCAGCTCGTTCTCCATCTTCATCGCCTCGAGCGTGGCGAGGGGAGCGCGGACGTCGACGCGATCGCCCTCCTTCACGTGCACCGCCTTCAGAAGGCCTGGCATGGGCGCGCGGAGCTCGATGCGGCCCGAGCGTGTCCCAACCGCGCCGCGACTTGCGCGGAGCGCCCGCTCGTCGATGACGGTCGCGCGGACGTCGTGCCCGTCAACGTCGAGACGCAGCGGGTCGTGCGTGACCACGGTGATCTCGTGGCTCTCGCCGTCGAGCGTGATCGACCATTGCCGTCCGCGCACCGTCTCGCGAACGTCGGCCGCGACGACGCGGTCGTCGATCGTGAACCGGCCATCCTGGCCGAGCTCGACGCGGATCCGGCGGTCGTCGAGCGTTACTTCGTATCGCATCAGCGGAGCGCGTCCTCACGCCCGGCGCGCGCCCACAGGTTCTCGGCCGTCGGGACGGTCCGCCGCTCCGTCCGCGAGCGCTGGGCGAGGACCGCCGCGAGCGCGGCGGCCGCGGCGGCCCCGTCGCCAAGATCCGGAGCGCGCTTCGGGTCCCATCTCGCGACGAATCCCGTGTCGTAACGGCCCGTGACGAAGTCCTGCTCCAAGAGCGCAGCCCGATGAAAGCCGAGCGACGTGGGGATACCCGCGACGCGCATCTCCTCGAGCGCTCGGCGCATCCGCCCGATCGCCTCCTCGCGGTCGCTCCCGTAGGCGATCACCTTCGCCAGAAGCGAGTCGTACTCGCTCGGCACCGTCATCCCGGAGAAGAGCGCCGAGTCGACCCGGATCCCGGGACCGGCGGGTTCGCGCACGAGAGCGATGCGTCCGCTCGCGGGGACGAATCCCGCGACCGGGTCTTCGGCGGTGATGCGGCATTCGATGGCCGCGCCGCGCCGTTCGATCTGATCCTGCGTGAACGGCAGCGCCTCGCCCGCCGCGATCCGGAGCTGCAGCGCGACCAGGTCAAGGCCGGTGACCATCTCGGTCACCGGGTGCTCGACCTGTAGGCGCGTATTGACCTCGAGGAAGTGGAACCGCCCGTTCGTCTCCACCAGGAACTCGACCGTGCCGGCGTTGACGTAGCCCGCGCGCTCGGCGATGCGGACGGCGGCCCCACCGAGCTCTGCGCGTAGCCCTTCGGTGACGCCGGGCCCGGGAGACTCCTCGATCAGCTTCTGGTGGCGCCGTTGGATCGAGCAGTCCCGCTCCCCGAGCCAGACCACCTTGCCGCGACCATCCGCGAGTATCTGCATCTCGACGTGTCGCGCGTTCGTGATCTGCCGCTCCAGGTAGAGGGCGGGCGCTCCGAAGGCGGCGGTCGCTTCGCCCGTCGCGCCCCGCCACGCGGCCTCGAAGTCCTCATCGCGGCCGACGATGCGCATCCCCTTGCCCCCGCCGCCGCCCGCTGGCTTCAGCAGCACGGGATAGCCGATCTTCTTCGCCGCGGTACGGCCCGCGGCGGCGTCGCGCAGCGGCTCGGTGCCTTCCGCGACCGGGACATCGACCTCTCGCGCGAGACGGCGAGCCGCGGTCTTCTCGCCAAGGAGGCGCTGCACCTTCGCCGGTGGACCGACGAAGACGAGGCCGGCATCGGCGACCGCCTGCGCGAAGTCCGCATTCTCCGAGAGGAAGCCGTAACCGGGATGGATCGCGTCCGCGCCGGCGCGCCTCGCCACCTCGAGGATCCGCGCAGCGTTGAGGTAGCTCTCCCGCGGCGCTGAGGCGCCGATCGGGTACGCCGCGTCGGCGGCGCGCACATGAAGCGCGTCGCGGTCGACGTCGCTGTACACCGCGATCGCGCGGATGCCGAGGTCGTGGCAGGCGCGGATAACGCGGAGCGCGATCTCGCCGCGATTGGCGACGAGGACGGAGGTGAGCGCCGTTCCCCCCTCTAAAGCGGGATGTTGCCGTGCTTGCGACGCGGGTTCGCGTCCCGCTTGCTTGCGAGAGAGCGTAGCGCGGCCACGAGCCGTGGCCTCGTCTCTCGGGGTTCGATCACGTCGTCGATATACCCGCGTGCCGCCGCGACGTATGGGTTCGCGAACCGCTCGACGTACTCGGCGACAAGCTGCGCGCGGCGCTCGTCGGGATCCTTCGCCTTCGCGATCTCCTCGCGGTAGATGACGTTCACGGCGCCTTCGGGACCCATGACCGCGATCTCCGCGCTCGGCCAGGCCACGTTGTAGTCGCCGCGAATGTGTTTGCTCGACATGACGTCGTACGCGCCGCCGTAGGCCTTCCGCGTGATGACGGTGAGCTTCGGGACCGTCGCTTCGGCATACGCGTAGAGGAGCTTCGCGCCGTTCCGGATGATTCCAGCGTGCTCCTGCGCGGTGCCCGGAAGGAAGCCGGGCACGTCGACGAACGTGACGAGCGGGATGTTGAAGGCGTCGCAAAAACGAACGAAGCGAGCTGCCTTCACCGACGCGTCGATGTCGAGCACCCCGGCGAGGATCATTGGCTGCTGCGCGACCACGCCGACGGACCGGCCATCAAGCCGCGCGAAGGCGCAGATGATGTTCTGCGCCCAGCCCTCGTGCACCTCGAGTACATCTTCGTCATCGACGACGCGGCGGATGACCTCTTTCATGTCGTATGCCTTGTTCGATGCGTCCGGGACGATTCCGTCGAGGAACGGATCCTCCCGATCGGGGGGGTCCTCGGTCGCGACGATCGGTGAGGCGTCGAGATTGTTCGACGGTAGGAAGCCGACCAGCCGGCGAAGGAGAGCCGCGCAGCTCACCTCGTCGTCCGCCTCGAAATGCGCGACACCGGAGCGGTGCGCGTGCACGTCCGCGCCACCGAGCTCATCGAGGGTCACGTCCTCGTGCGTTACCGTCTTCACCACGTTCGGCCCGGTCACGAACATGTAGCTCGTGTCGCGCACCATGACGACGAAGTCGGTGATCGCGGGCGAGTACACCGCACCGCCCGCGCACGGGCCCATGATCGCGGAGATCTGCGGCACGACCCCGGACGCGAGGACGTTGCGAAGGAAGATGTCGGCGTATCCACCAAGGGAGACGACGCCCTCCTGGATCCGCGCGCCGCCCGAATCGTTGAGGCCGATGACGGGCGCGCCCGTTTTCACCGCGAGGTCCATGACCTTACAGATCTTCTCGGCATGCGCTTCCGCGAGCGAGCCTCCGAAGACCGTGAAGTCCTGCGAGAAGATGTAGACGACTCGACCGTCGATGCGGCCGAAACCGGTGACGACGCCGTCCCCCATGACCCGGTCGTCGTCCGCGATGAGCTCGGTCGGGCGCGCCAGGACGAAAGCGTCGAGCTCGGTGAACGAGCCTTCGTCCAGCACGAGATCGATCCGCTCGCGCGCGGTCAGCTTCCCCTTCGCATGCTGCTGGGCGATCCTCTGGTCGCCCCCGCCGAGGGAGGCTTTGGCCCGCATCTGGGAGAGCCGATCGGTCGTCCTCATCGGGCGCTGAGAGTAGGACACGAGGCCGCCCTGGACGCGGATACGTCCGTTGGCACGGCATTCGCTCTGTCTCCCAGCATGCAAGAGATGCGAGCGAGCAAAGCCGCCGAAGAGTTCGTGAACGGCCTGGACTATCCCATCGGCAAGACAGAGATCCTGACATCGGCCCGCGAGACGGGGCTCGGTCCGACGGTGGAGGAAGCCCTGAACAAGCTCCCGGACCGCGAATACGCCGATGCCGAAGACCTCACCAGGACGATAAACGCGAGCTAGACGATCCCGACCGCGACCTTCGTCTGGCAGTACGCGTAAAGGGCGTCGAGGATCGGTCGCGAGGCTTCGCGCTGACGCTGATCGTTCGGGTGATGTGCGACACGTACCCCTTCGAGGAGCGCCTCGACCCCGACCGATTCCGGCGTGATGGTCTTGTCCGCGGTGTCGGCCCCGCGAATGACCTTCGCCATGTAGACCATGGCCGGGTCCTTGGCCAAGCCGTACTTCCGCACGAACGCGTCAAAGCTGCACTCGGGGCCGCGATGACCGAGCTCAACGTCCTTCACGTCGTACGGCGTCGCGTTGGACCTGCGCGCCTCGGGCATGACCTGATCGGCCGGCACGCAAAGGAACTCGGCGTCCTTGTCGACGAACTTCTCGATAAGCCACGGGCAGGCCACGCGGTCCACGCGGGGATGCTCGCGGGTGATCCACTTCACGTCTGGGGACCCAGTCGCTAGATCTGCGCGCTGAAGATGACGAGGGCGCGCAGCGCGAGCACGCCGAGGAGCGCGAGGATCGGTGCCGCCACGGGCGGCCAGCGCCGCGCGGCGTCCCACCTCAGCATGGCGATCGGCGCAGCGAGACCGATGAGGACCACCAGCCAGAGCACAATCCACACCCCCAGGACTTTGCCGATCGTGCCGGCGATCGCGAGCGTGATCAGGAAAACGACTATGAGGATCGTCTCGAGGATGACGAAGTAGCGGTCCGCCGCCTCCAGTCGCGTTGCTGTGTCGGGATCGACGTCGCGGCGCGAGCGAGCCAGGAGAAGGAGCAACGCGGCCGAACCCGCGAGGGCGGACGCGAGGAACATCCCGCCGAGCGCCCACCCGGCGTCGCTCCATACGGCCTGGTTCGAGACCGCGAGGAGCACCCCCGTGTACCCGCAGATGAAGAACCCGAACCCTGTCCCGATCACGCCCCAGATCGTCGCGGGCAGCCCCTGCATCGCGCGCGCCAGCGGCGCGAGCGCGCGGACCGTGCCGCGCTCGGCGAGGGCGCCCAGGAACGACACGAACGAGAAGAGACCGAAAGCCAGGAGCGCCCAAGACCCGAGGCTCATCGGCGAGTCCGGTCTGAAGGCGAGGCCGCCGCCCGGGCTCGCGTCGACGAGCATGTGGATAAAGCGGAGCGGCTGGCCGAGGTCGGCGATCAGGAAGATCGGGCACGGGAGAAGCGCGACGAAGCTCGCGACGTATGCGAGCTGCGATGCAGAACGGTCCCGTGGATCGCCAGCGAGGCGCAGGAGCGTGCCGAGCGCGTAGCTGCCACCCGAGATACCCCCGAAGAAGAAGTACCCGAGGATCCACCACTCCCATTGCGGGGCCGCGGCGAAATGCTCAGCTGGCGGCATCAGGACGGCGGCGGCTGCGTGTTGTGGTTGTTGTTCGCGTTCATCCGGCCGTTGCGGAACGCGAGGAGTCCGGCGATGAGCCCGACGACCGCGGTCGCGACGCCGCCGACGTAGCCCGGCAGGTTGTTGCGGCTCGGAAGGGTCGCGTTCTCCGCGTTGGGCAGCTTGTAGGTCTCGGGCTTGTCCATCAAAAGGAAGAACGCATTGAGCCCGCCGTAGACCTTGTCGTCGCGGCCGTAGAGCTGCGCCTTCGCGTAGCCCTGCTTCTGCAAGTTCGCGAGCCGATCGTCCGCGACCTTGTGGAGATCCTCGATGTAGCCGAACTTGATGGACTCGGTCGGGCACGCCTTCGCGCACGCAGGCTGGAGACCGCCCTGCAGACGGTCGTAGCAGAGCGTGCACTTCTGAGCGACACCCTGCTCCTCGTTGAACCCGATGACGCCGTACGGGCAGGCCGAGATGCAGTTCCGGCAACCGTTGCAGACGTCCTTCTGGAGGTAGACCGTGTCGTACTCGGTCCGCATCAGGGCGTTGGTCGGGCAGACTTCCATGCAGCTCGCGTTCTTACAGTGCTTGCAGACGTCGCTCATCATCAGCCACGCCTGACCGCCGGCGATCGGCGTCGGGGTGAAGATCACGCCGTTGTTGTCGGGCGGCACCTGCTCGATGAATTGCACGTGCCGCCAGTTCTGCGCGTCGAGTTGACCGGTGTTGTCGTACGAGTCCGCCGTGAACTTGGGCGGGTCGCCCCCGAGCTGATTCCACTCCTTGCACGCGACCTCGCATGCCTTGCAGCCGATGCAGATCGACGTGTCGGTGAAGAACCCCATGGGCTTTTCTTGGAAGGCCATCAAAACCCCATCAGATTGCGCACGATCTTGGTGTAGCCGCGCTCGGCGGCGACCAGATCGAGCGGCAATGCGGCCAGCTCGTCGACGAGCGGGACCGCGCGCGGATCCTTGCGCAGATCGACGGTGATCAGGTAGTGCCGGCACATCTCGCACGCGTCGATTCTTAAGTGAGGGAATTGATCGACGTCCGACAGGACCGGCATCTTTCCACCTGCGGTCTCGCCGCACGACGCGCAGGTCATGCGGCTCATGACCCACTCGTTCGCGCACCGCGAGCAGACGAGCTTTCTCGGGCTCGTGACGAGAGCCTCGCCGGAGTCAGCGAACACCGCGAGCTGCGGCTGGCCGCCGCAGCGCGGGCACTGGCGCTCGTCGCTGGTCATGTCGCGTAGCGTCGCGGCGATCTCGGGCAGCGCCTCGAGCACTGGGGAAGCGCTCGCGCGCGCGAGGAACGCGTCGGTCCCATCCACTTCCTCACCACGAAGCCAGGACTCGACGATCCCCTCGAGGTCGCCGTCATGAAAGCGAAGGAGAACGGCCTCGCGAAGAGTCTCCGTTCCTGCGGCCACCGCCGCCTCCATCACATCAGGGAGCGCGACTCGCACGACGTAGGCCGCGAGTTCGTTCGCGTTCGGCCGGTCCACCCGCGCGCGCTCGAAAATCCGTTCTTGCGCATCGACGACCGCGAGGTACAGCCGGAGCGGATCCTGCGCGAAGTCGAACCGCGCGCCAAGCGCTCGCGCACGATCACGACGCGCGCCGTAGGTCGTGGTCGGCTCGGCCAAGAGCGTCATCAGATCTTCTCTATGTTCACGAGGAACGCCTTGAACTCAGGCGTCCTCGCTCCGACATCGCCGACGAACGGCGTGAGTGCGTTGGCGAGCCAGTACCTCGAGCGATCGCGGTTCGCCTCGGCGGAGATGCCCACGAAGCCCCAGTGGATCGGGATCCCGATGTGGTAGACCGGCTTGTCGCTTCCGGCGAGTTTGATCGGCCCAAGGCGCTTGGTGACGAGCGCGACCACCTCGAGCTTGCCGCGCTCGCTGAAGACCTTTACGCGGTCGCCGTTGGCGATCCCCTTCTCCTTCGCGAGCTCCACCGGGATCTCGACGAAGGCCTGCGGCTGCAGACCGACGAGCAGCGGGACGTGCTGAGTCACGTAGTGCTCGTGCTCCGTCAGGCGGTAGCTCGTCGCGATGTACGGGTATTTGTCGACCTTCCCGAAGCGGTTTGGCCGTCCCGCGGCCTGGTCGTAGAGGAAAGCGACCGGGTCCTCCGACTGGTTCGGGTGGAGCGGATTCTGGATGGGCGCCTCGATCGGCTCGTAGTGCTCGGGGATAGGTCCATCGCCCATCGCGCTCGAGAAGAGTCTCGCGGTGCCTTCGCCGTTCATGATGAACGGGTTCCAGGCCGCGGGATCCGCGGGATTCATGGTGGCCGGGTAATCGGGCACGTCACCCGTCCACGCAGTGCCGTTCCACTGGATGCCGGGACGCTTGGGGTCCCAGGGCTGCCCCTTGAGGTCCGCGGAGGCGCGGTTGTAGAGGACGCGGCGGTTGAGCGGCCAGCTCCAGGCCCATTCGGGGAAGTAGCCCATGCCCGTGGGGTCGTTCGCCTTGACGTCCTGGATGCCCTTGCGGCGCTTGCTGAGATTGCCCGCGGCCGGGTACATCCCCGTATAGATCCAGTTGCCGGCGGCGGTCGTGCCGTCCGCTTTCAGGAGCGCGAAGCTAGCCATCTGGTTGCCCGTCCCGAGGTCCTTGCCGTTGATCTCTTTGGCGATCTCGTCGAGCTCGGGCTTCTTCGGATCCTTGTAGTCGAGCGTCATCGCTAAGAGCGGATCAGGGAATTTCCCACCTTGCTGGCGGTAGAGCGCCTTCACGCGATCGAAGAGCTCCGCCATGATCCAGTGGTCGTGACGGGCCTGGCCCTCCGGCGGGAGGACCTGGTCCTTCCACTGCGCCCAGCGCCCGCTGTTGGTGAACGAGCCGTCCTTCTCGATCCAGTGCGTCGTCGGGAGCATGAAGACCTCGGTCTGGATCTGGGTTGGGTC
Organism: Chloroflexota bacterium; assembly: GCA_030854525.1. Next base: position 16,060 of record JALYSZ010000050.1, read on the forward strand.
CACGCCAGGCGCCTTCCAGAAGTCCGAGCTCGTCGTCGGGAGTGGATCCATCACCACAAGCCACTTGAGATTCGAGAGGGCTTGCATGATCTGATTCGAGTCGGGACCGATGCTCGTAGCGGTCATGCCGCTCAGGATCACGCCCTCCATCCTCTTCTTGAGGGCCTGGTCGAAGATCGACATCCACGATGAGTTCGTCGCCGGTTTCGGGATGAAGTTGAACGCGAACTCGTTGGCAGCGGTCGCCGCCGATCCGTACCACGACTTCAGGAGGCTCACCATGAAGTTCTTGTAGTTAAGCCCGAAGAAGTTCCATGAGTTCGCGTCGCTCTTGACCGGCGCGCTCGCCCGGACGTAGTCGTCGAGGTTCTTCTGCCCCGGCGCGGGAATGCGCAGGTACCCCGGGAGGATCTCCCACGAGATCGCGTTGTCGGTGTTGCCCTGGATGTTCGCGTGGCCACGCTCGGCGTTCATGCCGCCGCCCGGCCGCCCGATGTTCCCGAGGAGGAGCTGCAGCAACGCGCCGGAGCGGATGAGCTGACCGCCGGTCGTGTGATGCGTGAGGCCGACCGCGTAGACGATGGTCATCACTTTGTCGGGGCGGCCCATCTCGCCCACGATCTTCGCGACTTCGAGGAACTGCGTCTTCGGGATGCCGGTGATGCTCTCGACCATCTCGGGCGTGTAGCGCGAGTAGTGCTTCTTGAGGAGCTGGAACACCGACCGCGGGTCTTGCAGGGTCCTGTCCCGTCGCGCGAATCCGGATGTGCTGGTCTGTGGCCCTTCGACCGCGCCACCGACCTGCGCCGGCGGGGTCGTGTTCTCGTATGCCCACGTGGAGATGTCGTACGAACGGGCTTGGGCGTTGTATCCAGAGAAGAGACCGTCCTTGAAGTCGAAGCCCTCCTTCACGATCCAGGAGGCGTTCGTGTAATTCCGGACGTACTCATCGTGGTGGAGGTTGTTCTGGAGGACGTAGTTGATGAGGCCTCCGAAGTACGCGACGTCGGTGCCGGTTCGCATGCGGAGGTAGATGTCCGAAACGGCTGACGTCCGCGTGAAGCGCGGGTCGCCGTGGATCATCTTGGCGCCTCCGCCCGCGCCGGGGCCCTTGGTCGGATCGAGCTTCGCCTTCATGAACCAGCGGAAGCCGACAGGATGCGCTTCGGCCGGGTTCGCTCCATTGATGAGGATGACGTCGGCGTGCCTGATGTCACGCCAGTGGTTCGTCATCGCTCCTCGTCCGAATGTGGCGGCCAAACTGGTCACCGTTGGGCCGTGTCAGACCCGGGCTTGCTGTTCTATATGCACGACGCCGAGCGTCCGCATCACCTTGGCGGCGAAGTAGCCCTCCTCGGTGCTGAATGCGGCGCCGCCGGCGAAGGCGACCCCCTCGGTACGATTCACGATGTTGCCGTTCGCGTCCTGAGCGACGAAGGTGTTGTCGCGGGCCGTCTTGACGTTGTTTGCGAGCTTGTCGAGCATGAAGTCCCAGGACTTCTCTTCCCACTTCGTCCCGCCCGGCGCGCGGTACAGCGGCTGCTTGACGCGGCGCGAGCTCGTCGCAAGCTGCATCGCCGACGCGCCTTTCGGGCAGAGCGCGCCTTCGTTGATCGGGCTGTCGGGATCACCCTCGACCTGCAGGAGCTGGGTCTTCCCGTTGACCTCCCTCGTGTACGCGATGAGCGAGCAGCCGACCGCGCAGTAGGGGCAGACCGAATGGACTTCCTTGGCGCCGGCGATGCGCAGATCGAGTACCCGCTTTTTCGCGGCGGCGAGGTCAAAACCGAGCGGGTTCGCAAGGGGAACGAGCGCCATGCCGGCGGTGCCGGCGGCTCCGAGCTTCAGGAACTCACGACGAGTGATTTCCGTCATCGGAATCGGGACCCGTTCTACTCCCGCATTTCCCGACGCGCAAGCGCGGCGCTAAGGTTCTCGCCTGATGAACGAGTACTTCGAGTCGCTCGGTAGGCGCTGGACGAAAGCCGCCGAGCGACGTGGCGCCAAGATCGAGGAGCCGCGACTGGACCCGAAAGTCGCCGAGGAGCTGCTCGAGCTTGCACGGGTCGTCTCCCACACCAAGGAGCGCCGCTTCGCGCCGCTTGCCACGTACACGGCCGGCGTCGCCGTCGAACGGTTGCAGGATGCGAAAAGCATCGATGCCGAGGCGATTGCGGCGTTTATCCGACAAGTTCGCGAAGAGCTGGAGCGCGAGCCGCCGGTCTAGCCGAGTGCCTCGCGCAGGGCCGCGCCGGCGTCGTCGAAGGCCTGGGTCGCCTCGGGCAACGTGCCGGGGAACGACATGAAGCTGTGGAACGTACCGGCATAGCGCTTGTAGCTTGCGCGGATGCCCAGCTTCCGAAGCTTCTCCGCGTAGGCCTCGCCGTCGTCCCGCAAGGGGTCACATTCGGCGGTTATCACAAACGCGGGCGGCAGCCCGTGTAAATCGGCCCGCAGAACAGACGCATACGGATCGTCCGCGTCCGTTGGCGTCCGCACGTAATGCGTGCCGAACCACGTCATGTCCGCGCTCGTCAGCCCGTAGCCCTCGGCGAACCCGCGGTGCGACTCCGCTTTCGGGCTGAGCTCCGTGACCGGCACGGTGAGCAGCTGGAACGCGATCTTCGGACCCCCGCGATCGCGCGCGACGAGCGCCGCCGCGGCGGCGAGGTTGCCGCCGGCGCTCGCCCCGCCGACTGCGATCCGCGTCGGATCGATCCCCAGATCGGCTGCGTGGTCAGACACCCAGCCGACCGCGGCGTAGGCGTCTTCGACGGCACCCGGGAACTTGGTTTCCGGGGCGAGCCGGTAATCGATCGAGATCACGACGCACCGTGAGCGATTCGCGAGGATGCGACACGATCCATCCGCGCTTTCGAGGGATCCGACCACCCAGCCGCCTCCGTGGAAATAGACGAGCGCGGCGCGAAGGCTGTCGTTCGGCCGGTAGATCCGGATCGCCATCGGGCCACCGGGACCGGGAATCGTCCGGGCGGTCACGCTCGCGACCGCCTCGGGCGCCGCCGCCAGCGGCACCGGGCCGCCGCGCGCCTGCGCCGGGGTGAGCGTCGGAAGCGGGGGCAGCGCCCCTAACTGATCGACGATCGCCCGCGCCTTCGGGTGGAGCTTGTCCGCAGCGATCTTGACCATCTCTTACCTCCCGATTCGTTCCGGAGCGGTGTAGACGTTGAAGCGGTCGTCGCGGAGGAATCCCACGAGCGTCATCCCGAAGCGCTCGGCGGTAGCGACCGCGAGGCTCGACGGAGCGCCGACCGCGGCGAGGATCGGAATGCCCGCCGCGACCGCTTTCTGCACCACTTCGTACCCGGCTCGCCCACTCACGGCGAGCACCGAGCGCGCAAGGGGCAGGCGGCCATCGAGCAGGGCGCGCCCGACGATCTTGTCGACCGCGTTGTGTCGGCCGATGTCCTCGCGGAGAAGCTCGAGCTCGCCGGCAATATCGAAGAGGCCGGCCGCGTGAAGGCCACCCGTCGATTCGAAGATGCGCTGCTGCTCGCGGAGGCTATCCGAGAGGCCAGGCAGCATCGCGGGGCCGACCACCGGGCCCGGGGCGAGACGCGGGAAGTCGAGCGCGAGCGACTCGACCGTCGTGGCGCCACAGACCCCGCAGGCAGACGTGGCAAGGAACGAGCGCTCCGGGCGGCGGCTGCCGCTCTTGCGGAGATAGACGTCGACCTGGTTCGATTCGACCAGATCGTTCGCGAGAGGCACGCGCGGCTCGTTCTCCTCTGCCTCAGCGCTGATACGCACGCGCGCGACGTCATCGAGCGAGCGGATGACTTGCTCCGCCCAGAGGAGTCCGAGAGCGAGCTCGAGGTCGTTTCCCGGTGTCCGCATGACGATCGAGAGAGGCTTGCCATCAAGCGAGAGCTGGAGCGGTTCCTCCGCGGCGACCTGATCGCGATCGTCGCGCCAGTCACCCGAGCGCCAGCGCGCGACCTGGACCGGTGGAGCCTGCGGACGCGGCACGGCTCGATGCTAGGCGGTCGCTAGCATCGCCTTGCCATGAAGATCGGGGCCGAGCTAAGGCTTGGAGGCGACGTCGGCGAGCTGTTCGCCGATGCGCGCGCGCTCGAGGCCGCGGGGGCCGACTCTCTCTGGGTGCTCGCGCGTGACGACCAGGATCCCTGGATCCTTGCAGCCGCCCTCGCCGCGACGACCTGGCGTGCCCGCCTCGTCGTGGTCGGCGCGACCGACCGTACGCAGACCCGCGCCACGCTCGAGCGACTCTCGCGGGGCCGAATCGTGATCGGGGAACGGAGCGCGGACGCCACGCTTGTTCCCGACGCGGACGGTGCCGCGGAGCGCTGGTCCATCTGCGAGTTGCCGGCCGGGCGCGCCGAGTGGAAGACGCTCCGCTCGGAGCGCGAAGCGCAGGGGTTCGCCGGCATCGTTCTTCCGAACGATCCACGGCTCCTCGACCTCGTGCGCAATCCCGACGTCGAGGACGACCGCCAGGATTTGAAGCTCGCGTTCGGTTAGGCCGCGTGCCGCAGCGCCCGCTGGACCCGCCACGAGTTCGCGTCGGGCGCGATGAAGAGCGTGAGCATGATCCCGTAATACGGCAGATGCCCAATGAGCTCGGGCAGCCCGAAGACGATCAGCGTCACCGCGAACAGCCCGAACCCGATCGCCATCGCCGGACGCGTGATCTGGCCCGCCAGGATCACGATGCCGATCGCGAGCTCGGTCAGGCCGGCCAGCCAGATGAACACGGGGTCGCTCAGGCCGAGCGGCCGAAGCAGGTTGAGGAACGGGCTCTGATCGAGCAACGCTTGGGCGAGGAGCGGGTTGAGCAGCTTCTCGGTGAGCGCACCGTACGCGATGCCGAAGCCCATCGCGAAGCGCAGCAGGTTGATCGCGGCGGCGGGCGCCTTTCGATGCTCGAGCGAGCGGTCGGCGTCGCGCCGAGCGTCGACTGACACCGGCCCGGGTCCAGCGATGAAGAGGTACACGGCGATCCCGAGGATGTGCACCTGCTCCAGGATGCTCTCGAAGCTGAACGGCATCATCGCCACGACACCGAGCACCGCGAGGACGAGCGCCGCGTAACGCGTGAAGAGCCCGGCGAGTAGGAGGAGGCCGCAGAGCGCCTCGACCGCCCGCAGCGCGAGCCCCACAGGATCGTGATCGAGAACGAGCGACGGAACGAAGAGCCAGTCGGCCGCGGCTGCCGCGAGGAGCGCGAGCCCGAGCGCGATACGGAGCGCCAGCGGTCCGGTCCTGGCATATCGCTCGAGCGAGCGGATCGCCTTGGGCTCCGGCACGCGGTGCTGGATCAGGTACGCGACGCCCGCGGCCGCGAGCGCGACGGCGAACGCGACGATCACCGGGCCGCTGAGAAGGAGGTCGTATTCGGTCGGATGCGCACGCGGGTCCGTGAACCACTTGACGTGGGCAAGGACGCCGACAACGAACGGCCTCATCGGTACGTCTCGGGCGCGTGCTGCCAGCGCGGCCAGCTCGCGGCGTCGTGGCTCGTGAACACGCGATCGAGATCGTCCTTTACGAGCGATCGGATCAACCTGAGTGAGTCCTTTGCCGCCGCCTCGTCCGGTGCGCGGATCTCACCGCGCTCCAGGTTCTCGCGCGTGAATGCCGCGTCACCGGAGAGGACGACGCGGCCGGTCTCGGGCAGGTCGACGACCAGCGACTGATGGCCTGGCGCGTGTCCCGGCGTCGGCACGACCTCGAGACCCCGCGCGACGCGGGTTCGCCCGGACACCGGCAGGTACGTGAGCTCGGGAATATCCCAGTAGACGCCGGGGAAGTTCGGCTTCCCTTTCGCGAACGCGAGGTGGTCGCCCTGGACGATGAACGTGGCCTTCGGGAAGGCGCCGTTGTTTCCGGCGTGATCGAAATGCAGATGGCTGTTCACGACAATGGCGACATCGTCCGGGCGGACGCCGATGCTCGCGAGGCGCGGGACGATCGCGTCGTCGCGACTCATCACCGGCTTGACCGAGCTCTGCGGCCCGTACGTCGCATCGGGGCGGTCGATGTGTACCGGATGAAGGCCGGTATCGAAAAGCACAACGCCCTCGCCCGTCCTCAGTAATCCCGACCACACCGGAATGCGCGTGACCTCGGGCCCGCCATCCGGAAAGAACGTGGAGCGCGGGAGATCCACCTGACCGGTCCGCAGGAGGGTGAGCTCGATCACGAATGGGCGCCGTGCACGACCGCGTGGCCGAGCCCACGCGCGATGAGCCATCGGTTGACGGGGAACGCGGCGACGAACGCGAGCGCGAGGGAGACCGCCAGGCTCGCCCAGAACAGAAGGTCGGCGAGGCCCGCGTCCATCGCTCCGGGGATCGCGACGACCACGAGGTTGTCGACGATCTCCATCGTGGTGATCGAAAGAGTTTCGGCGGCGAAGGTGATCCCGCTCGCGCGAAGGAGCGGCATGCCAGCGCGCAGCAGCGGGACGAGCGTGAGTCCATAGCCGAAGGCGTATGCGAGGACGATCGCGAGCACCAGGGTCAACGCGTTGCTCAGCCCGAGGGCCGTGCCGCCCGCGAGGCCGAGGACTTCTCCGATCCCACAGCCGGTGAGGCAATGGACGGTCGCTTGAAACGCGAGGCGCGAGGTGCTCGCCGTTTGGTGCTGAGCGTGGTTCACCCGCGCAGGAGCTCGTCGACCGCCGCGTAGGGGTCAAGCGTGCGCTCCGCGACGCGCGCCACCGCGGCCGCGAGACGCGATTCACCGACGCGACCCTCGAGCTGACGGAGCAGGGCTTCCTGGAGAAGCGCCTCGACCTCGCTCCGGGCGGCGGCGCGCCGACGCTCGACGTAGTCGCCGGACTCGCGCGACCAGGCGCGGTGCTTGTCGATCGCCTCGATGAGCTGGGGGAGGCCGTCGCCCGACTGGGCCGACGTGCGCACGATGGGGGTCTTCCACGGTCGGTCCTTGGCGAGCGAGAGCATGTGCGCCAGATCGCGCGCGGTCTCGTCCGCTCCGGGGCGGTCCGCCTTGTTCACAACGAGCACGTCGGCGATCTCGATGATGCCCGCCTTGATCGCCTGGATGTCGTCGCCGAGCCCCGGGACGGTCACCAGGCAAACGGTGTCGACGACACGGATGACGTCGACCTCTTCCTGGCCAACACCGACGGTTTCGACGAGGACAAGATCCATCCCGAGCGCGTCGAGCACGTTGACGACCCGCGCGGTCGCGCGCGCTAGACCACCGGCGTGCCCGCGGCTCGCCATCGAGCGGATGAAGATCCCCTCGTCGAGGAACCGCTCCCGCATGCGGATCCGGTCGCCGAGGATGGCGCCGCCGCTGAACGGGCTCGACGGATCGACTGCGACGATCGCGACCCGAGCCGCACGCTCCCGGTACAGGCCGGCGAGCCGATTGACGAGAGTCGATTTGCCGCCGCCGGGCGGGCCGGTGATCCCGACGGTCTGCGCGCGGCCGGTCTTCGGGTAGAGCTCGCGCATGGCTTCGGCCGCGCCGGGCTCGTCGTTCTCGAGCACCGAAACGAGGCGCGCGATCGACCGCTTGTCGCCGGAACGCGCGCGAGCGAGCAGATCGCTTGTTGCTGTCGCCGCCATCAGTCGACGCGAAGGAGCTGGCGCGCGATCACGATCCGCTGGATCTCGCTCGTGCCCTCGCCGATCTCCATGAGACGCACATCGCGCAGGTGCCGCTCGATCGGAAAGTCCTGCAGGTAGCCGTAGCCTCCGAGGACCTGCAGCGCCGAATCGGCGGCACGCGTCGCGGCCTCCGATGCGTACAGCTTGGCCTTCGATGCGGCATCGGTGAAGCGGAGGCCGGCGTCGGCGAGGGCCGCGGCGCGGTGCACCAGCAGGCGGGCTGCGTCGAGCTCGGTGCGGGCGCGCGCGAGTCGCCACTGGATCATCTCGAATTCGGCGATCGGCCTGCCGAACTGCCTGCGCTCCTTCGCGTATCCGATCGCGGTCTCCAGTGACGCGCGGCCGAGCCCGATCGCGAGCGCGCCGATGCCGATGCGCCCTTTGTCTAGGACCTGCTTGACATGTTCGAAGGCTTCGCCGTCGCCTCCGATCAGGTCCGCCGCCGGAACGCGACAATCCTCGAGCACGAGCTGCGCGGTGTCGGAGGCATGCAGGCCCATCTTTTCTTCGCGACGGCCCACACGAAGGCCGATGGTCCCTCGCGGCACGCCGAACGCCGTGAGCTTGCGTTCGCCGGCGCCGACAAGGATCACGGAGAAGCCGGCGATGGACCCGTTGGTGATGAATTGCTTCGTTCCGGTGAGGAGGTAGTGATCGCCGTCGCGGCGGGTGCGGCTCTGCGCGCTGATCGCGTCCGATCCCGATGACGGCTCGGTCAGCGCCCAGCACCCGAGACATTCGCCGCGGGCGAGCGGCGGCAGCCACCGGGCCTTCTGCTCCTCGCTTGCCGCGATCAGCAGGTGGCCGATGCAGAGCGAGTTGTGCGCGGCGATCGTGAGCGCGACCGATCCATCTCCCGCGCCGAGCTCCTCCATCACGAGCGCGATCGTCAACACGTCGAGCTCGGCGCCACCGAACTCGTGCGGAACGGCGAGCCCGGTGAGGCCGAGCGCCGCGAGCTCCGGCAGGAGCTCGAGCGGGAATTCGCCCTTCTCGTTCCACGAGCGGGCGTTCGGGACGATCCGCGACCGCACGAAGTCGCGGACGGTATCGCGGACGAGGAGCTGATCGTCCCGGTACGAGAAGTTCAAACGGTGCTCAGCGCGCCGCGGTCGGGTGGCGGTCCTGGTACGCCTTCGCCTCGGGAATTGTCGGCAGGAGCTCGTCGACCATGCGCTGGTCCTCTTCGAGCACGCCGCGGTCGACGTTGTATGCCGCTTCGCGTGTCTTCACGATCCGCTCCTGCACGTCTCCAGGCAGCTGAACGAATGCCTTCATTCGTGCCGCGGTGAGCCGCTTGCGCTCCTCGCGATTCTCGATGCGCACGAGCTCCCGAAGCTGCGGAGTGAGCGCTCCGACCCGCGCCGTGTCCATCGGTATTGCCGCGATCAGCCCGAAGCGTTGTTTCCAGAAATCGATGAGCTCCGGCTCGGTCTTGCCGACTAACGCCGCCAGCCCTGCATCGAGCGGTCTGTCGTCCTTCTTTGCCATCTCGATCCCCCTTTTTCTCGCGCGATTCGCTCCGCTTTCAATCCGTCATCGGGCGGCGGCGCCACGCTTTCGCGGCACCGCCTCGCGGACGTAGGTCGTGATCTCCTCGAGTGAAGCCCCCGGAGGAAAGACTTTCTCGACACCCACCTTGGAGAGCGCGGGCCAGTCGGCCTCCGGGATGATTCCCCCGCCGAACAGGAGCACATCGTCGAGGCCCTTTTCCTTCATGAGCTCGCTGACGCGCGGAAAGATGTAGTTGTGCGCGCCGGAGAGCAACGAGAGCCCGATCGCGTCGGCGTCCTCCTGCAACGCGGTCTCCACGACCTGCTCCGGAGTCTGGTGCACGCCGGTGTAGATCACTTCCATCCCCGCGTCGCGCAGCGCTCGCGCCACGACCTTCGCGCCTCGATCGTGCCCATCGAGGCCGGCTTTTGCGACGACGACGCGGATGGGTCTTTTCACAGTGGGATGCCGAGCTCCGCGAAGTGCTCCTCCCAGTGGAGGTAGGTGTAGTAGGGCATCGTGCCCGCGATCTTCTCGTCGACGTCGCCTTCGGCGAGCCCGCGAACCGTCTCAACCAGCCGCCGATAGACCGTATCGAGCTCGTCGATCATCGCCTCCGGACCGACGAGCTCGTGCGTGCGCACGGAGCGATCGTTGAACTCCTGGATCGTCGACTGGGTCCAGCCGGTGCTGAACTCCTTCGTTTGCATCTCGCGGACGGTCTGCCCCATCCAGCCGACCACGTGCGCGACGAGGTCCTTGTACGTCCAGCCAGTGGAGGTCTTCTCGTCGAGACTGGGAACGCCGATCGCGCCGATCGCGAGACGGAACCCGGTCCAGGATGTCTGCACGATCGCGACGAGGTCGTCCTCATCCTTGATAGCGGCGGCGAGGTCGCCGTAGTGGTCGGGGTAATGCCCGTAGGTCTCGTCCTCGAACTTCTTCATGAACGCGTCGTCCGCGAGCTCGGCGTCGGTCAGACCGCGCGCGACCTCGAGCATCTCGGAATGCGCGTCATCCCAGCGGCGAAGGACCTCATCCGGCAAAAGGCCGCGCACCTCGGCCGCTGCGCGAGCGTTCTGGGCGTCGACGTCGCCGGCAGCCTCGCGCGGCGTGTCTGTCCGAAGCGAATCGACGAATGCCGGAACGGTGCTTTCCCAGTACGCGAGGTGGCCGACCATCTCTTTCAGCGTCCACCCCGCGGGTAGCTTCTCGTCCCAACGCGGCGCGGGCAGCGCCCCGATCGCCTCTCGCATCGAACGATGCGCTTGCGAGATCCTCCCGAGCACCTCGGCCCTAGAAGTACCCCGGATCGTGGTATTCACCAAACACCTCCTTCAGGACGAGTACCTGCTCGCCGACGCTCGCGTGCGCTCTCGCAGCCTCAAGGAATCGCGGCATGAGCTCTTCGCCGCTCTTCGCCGCATGCCTTAGTGCATCGATTGATTCGTTCCAGCGGCCGCGGTCGCGGGTCTTCCGCGTCTCGACGAGTCGCGCGACCTGCTTTTTCTCGACATCTGGGTCGATCGCGAGGGTCGGTAGGGGCGCCTCCTCGCTCGTCGCGTACTTGTTGATCCCGACGACGACCTTCTCCCCCTCCTCGACCTGCTGCTGGAAGTGAAAGGAGGCTTCGGTGATCTCGCGCTGGGGATAGCCGCGTTCGACCGCCTCGACCATGCCGCCCATCTTCTCGATCTCGCCGAGGTAACGCTCGAAGCCTTGTTCCATGCGCTGAGTGAGCGACTCGAGGTAGTACGAGCCCGCGAGCGGGTCGATCGTGTCCGCGACGCCGGACTCGTGCGCGATGACCTGCTGCGTGCGCAGCGCCAGCGTCACGGCCTCCTGCGTCGGAAGCGCGTACGTCTCATCGAGCGAGTTCGTGTGGAGCGACTGGGTCCCGCCGAGCACGGCGGCGAGCGCCTGAAGCGTCACCCGCACGACGTTGTTGTACGGCTGCTGCGCGGTGAGGGATACACCGGCGGTCTGCGCGTGCGTGCGCATCAGCAGAGCGCGCTCGTTGCTGGGGTGGTAGCGCCGCTCGATCTCGCGCGCCCAGATCCGCCGGGCCGCGCGGAACTTCGCGATCTCCTCGAAGAAGTCGTTGTGCACGTCGAAGAAGAAGGAGAGGTGCGGCACGAAGTCGTTCACGTCGAGACCGGCTTCGACGCCCCATTTCACGTACTCAAGGCCGTCTATCAGGGTGAACGCGAGCTCCTGCAACGCCGTCGCGCCCGCTTCCCGGATGTGGTAGCCGGAGATGGAGATGGTGTTCCACCGCGGCACGTCGCGGGAGCCATAGCGGAAGGTATCGACGACCAAGTCCATGGCGGGCTTCACCGGCACGATCCACTCGCGCTGCGCGATGTACTCCTTGAGCGCGTCGTTCTGGATGGTCCCACCGAGCCGATCGAGCGGAATGCCGCGGTTCTCGGCCGCCGCGAGGTACATCGCCCACACGATCGAGGCCGGCCCATTGATGGTCATCGACGTCGTGACCCGGTCGAGCGGGATCCGGTCGAAGAGAATCTCCATGTCGCGCAGCGTGTCCACGGCGACGCCCTCGCGCCCCACCTCGCCGCGCGACAGCGGATCGTCGGAGTCGCGACCCATCAGCGTCGGCATGTCGAACGCGACCGAGAGCCCGTCGACGCCCTGCCCCAACAGATAGTGGAACCGCTCGTTCGAATCCTCGGCGGAGCCGAACCCCGCGAACTGCCGCATCGTCCAGAGACGGCCGCGGTACATCGACGGCTGCACGCCGCGCGTGTACGGGAATTCGCCGGGGAAGCCGAGGTCCCGGTCGGGGTCGAAGCCCTCGAGATCGTCGGCCGTGTACAGCGGCTCGATGACTTCGTCGGAAAGTGTCGAGAAGCGGCGCTTGCGCTCGGGATGCTTCTTGACGGCGGGTCCGTACATCCCGTCGAGCCACCGCTGCTTTGCGGTCCCCGCTTTCTGAATGGTCATGCCGCGAGCAGCGAGCGCGCGATCACGATGCGCTGAATCTCGCTCGTCCCTTCGTAGATCGTCGTCGCGCGGCCGTCGCGCGCATATCGCTCGACGGCGTAGTCCCGCATATATCCGTTGCCGCCGAGTATTTGCACCGCGGCGTGCGTGGCACGCTGGGCCATCTCGCTCGCGTAGAGCTTGGCCATCGCGGCCTCCCGCATGAACGGCTGGCCGCGGTCGCGCAACCAGGCCGCGCGGAGTGCGAGGAGGCGCGCCGCGGCGAGATCGCTCTCGGCTTTTGCGATCCGGAAACGTAGTCCTTCGAAGTCGGCGATCGGACGGCCGAACTGCTTGCGCTCCTTCGAGTACGCGCGCGCGAGCTCGAGTGCCCGCCGCGCGATGCCCACGGACTGCGCGGCGATGCCGATCCGTCCGCCGTCGAGCCCGGACATCGCGATGGCGAAGCCTTTGCCCGCCTCGCCGAGCACCGCATCGTCGCCGACCCGGGCATCCTCGAGGATGAGCGCGCTCGTGTCCGACGCCCGTAGGCCCATCTTTCGCTCCGGCGACCCGAGGGACACGCCTCGAGCGTCGAGCGGCACGACGAAGGCCGTGATGCCGGCGCTTGTGCGCTTCGGGTCGAATTCACCGACGCGCGCGAGGACGATCGCGAATGGCGCGTAGCGCGCATTGGTGATGAACTGCTTTCGTCCGTCGATCCGCCATCCGCTTCCGTCGCGCCCCGCCGTCGTGCGCAGCGATGCGGCGTCGCTGCCGGACGTCGGCTCGGTCAGCGCGAATGCCCCGAGCCCGGCGCCGTCCATGAGCTTGGGCAGCCAGCGCCTGCGCTGCTCCGCGGTCCCGTAGCGCACGATCGAGCCAGCGACGATGCCGCTATTGACGGCAACGCCGACGGCAAGCGAAGGCCACGCCGCGGAGAGCTCCTCGAGCACCAGCGCGAACGCGACCGTGGAAGCGCCGAGGCCGCCGTAAGGCTCGGGAATCGTCATGCCGAGCACGCCGAGGCGGCCGAGCTCCGCGATCAGGTCGGGCGGGAGCGCCCCTGCTTTCTCCGCGGCGGGGATTCGCTCGGTCAACGTCGACGACCACTCGGCCACGGCGCCCGCGAGATCCCGCTCCGTCGGGCCGACGAACGGGTTCACGATGCGCGCGCCTTGCTCAATCTCCGGCTTCGCCGGGAGACACGCTCAAGGCTGGCCGTGTTTGGTCGTCGCGGCAAAGCCGCTCCTCCCTCACCCTGCACTTCGTGCTCTTTTGACCGCTTCGGTGAACGCCGGCACGAACTCGAACACGTCCGCGACGACCCCGTAATCGGCGATCTTGAAGATGTCGGCGTCGGGGTCCTTGTTCACCGCGACGATCACCTTGCTCGAGGTCATGCCCGCGAGGTGCTGGATCGCGCCGGAGATACCGAGCGCGATGTAGAGGTCGGGTGTCACGGTTTTCCCGGTCTGCCCGACCTGCTCCTCGTTCGGCCGCCACCCGGCGTCGGTCACGGCACGAGACGCACCGACCGCCCCGCCGAGCGCGTCCGCGAGCTCCTCGACGAGGTGCCAGTTCTCGGGACCTTTGAGGCCGCGGCCGCCGGACACGATCACGCGAGCCTCCGAGAGCGACACGCGCTTCGCGGCTGTCGCCGTCGCAGCGAGCTTCACGAAGCTCAGCTTCTCGGCGGATGCGTCGGCCTCGATCTTCACCAGCTGCGGCGCCTCAGCGACGCCCTTCAGTGGCATGGCGCCGGGTCGCACCGAAACGACCGCGGGCAGGTCGAGACGCAGCTTCGCGCGGACCTTGCCCGCGTACATCGGCTTGTCCACCTCGAGGGCATTACCCGCGGGGCGGACGTCGGTCACGTCGGCGGCGTAGGCGCGACCGAGCCGCGCGGCCAGCCGAGCGCCAAGATCGCGTCCGTCGAGCGTGGCGCCGAGCAGCACGACGTCCGGCTTTTCGGACTCGACCTTCTTCGCGAGCGCGGACACGAACGGCAGAGGCGAATAGCGCTCGCCGGCGATCTCCACCACGGTCGCGTCTCCGAGCTCACGTGCTTTCGCGGCGAGCTCCATGGTGACCCGGCGGAGCTCGGTCCCTTTGCGCTCCGCGACGACGAGCGTCTTCACAGGACCTTGGCCTCGTCGCGTAAGGCGGTCGCGAGCTGTTCGGCGATCTGCTTGGGATCGCCGTCCTTCAGGATCTTCCCGCCGCCGCGCGCCGGCGGTGGCTCCATCGAGAGCACGGTCCAGGTCGGGCCCGAGGCGTCGATCCCGAGCGCGCTGAGAGCCCGCTCGGGTATTTCCTTCTTCTTGGCTTTCATGATCCCGGGGAGCGAGGGATAGCGCGGCTCCTTCTCGCTCTTGTGCACCGTCGCGAGCGCGGGCAGCGGCGTCTTCCAAACCTCGTGACCGCCCTCCACCTCGCGCCAGAGCTCGACGCCCCCGTCCGCCGGTGCGACTTTCGTGATCGTGGCGACGTGCGGCCAACCGAGTATTTCGGCGAGGGCCGGGCCGACGAAGCCCTGGTCATCGTCGGACGCCTGCTTTCCGCAGAGCACGAGGTCGGGTTTCGCTTCCTCTACGACCTTCGCGAGAGCTCGTGCTACGGCAAGCGGCGGAGCGGCGTCGGCGGTGACCAGCGACGCCTCGTCGCAGCCCATCGCGAGCGCCTGCCGCAGCGCGTCGCGCGAACGCGCCGGGCCGACCGTCACGACCGCGACGACCGTCGAGGGATCCGCGTCCTTGCGCTCGAGTGCCATTTCGATCGCGTATTCGTCGTAGGGCGAGATCGACCAGGTGATGCCCTCGGTGACGATCGATTTTCCGTCCGTGGCCACCTTCACCCGCACGGTGGAATCGGGCACCTGCTTCAGCGGAATGAGGATCTTCAAATCTCCTGTTGATCCCCCGAGTACCACAGCGCGAATGCCACGACCGCGAATGCGACGACCAGCATCACGAACGTGAGCGCGATCGCGAAGATGGTCTGACCGTCGGTGAGATCCATTTAACTTTTGAGCCTCCCCGCGACGAGCTCGAGGACGTCAACTGGCTGGATCTGCTCCTGCACGCCCTTTGCCCCGACGCCCTCCTCCAGCATGATCAGGCAGAACGGGCATCCGCTCGCGATCTTCGTGGCGCCGCTGTTGAGGACGAGGAGCTGCTCGATCCGGCGGTGGTTCACGCGCTGGCCAACCTTCTCCTCCATCCACATCCGCCCGCCGCCGGCGCCGCAGCAGAAACCGCGCTCGCGGTTGTGCGGCTCGATCTCGACGCGCTGGACCCCCGGGATTGCGTCCATTACCGCGCGCGGTTGGTCGTAGACGCCGTTGTGCCGCCCCAGGTAGCAGGGGTCGTGGTACGCGACGGCCTCGGCGATGCCCCGTCCGATTCGCAGCTTGCCTTCGGAGATAAGGCGGTCGACGAGCTGCAGGGCGTGGGTCACCTCGTAGTTGCCGCCGAGCTGCGGGTATTCGTTCGCGATCGTGTTAAAGCAGTGGGGGCAGCTCGCGATGACCTTCCGCACGCCGTACTTCTTGAAGGTGTCGATGTTCTGCTGCGCCTGCATCTGCCAGAGGTACTCGTTGCCGATCCGCCGCGCCGGGTCGCCGTTGCAGGTTTCCTCCGACGCGAGGATCGCGAACGACACGCCGGCGGCACGCAGGACCTGGACGAGCGCACGCGCCACCTTCTGATTGCGGCGGTCGACCGACGCGGCGCAGCCGACGAAGTACAGGTACTCCGCGTCGGGCTTCTCGGCGAACGTGGGGACGCCGAGATCTTTCGCCCAGTCACCACGCGTCTCGCGGGCCTCGCCCCAGGGGTTCCCGGCGCGCTCGATGTTGGTCATGGCGCGCTGCGCCTCGGGTGGCGCCGAACCCTCCATGAGCGTGAGATGCCGGCGCATGTCGACGATCTTGTCGATGTGCTCGATCGTGACCGGACACGCTTCGACGCACGCCGCACAGGTCGTGCACGCCCAAAGCTCCTCGGGCTTCGACTCCAGCCAGTGCGCAGGCGGCTTCGTTTCCGCCTTCGCGTCCTTGACGAGAGCCGGGCCTTCGGCGAGCAGCTGATCGCGGATGTCGAGGACGATCTTCTGCGGATCGAGCAACTTTCCGGTTGCGAGCGCCGGGCAGCTGTCCGAGCAGCGCCCGCACTCCGTGCAGGTGTAGCCGTCGAGGAGCTGCTTCCACGAGAAGTCGCGGATGGAGGCCGCGCCAAAGGTCTCCTTGTTCTCGATGTCTTCGATGAGGGACAGAGCGCCGCGCGGAGTCTGCTTGCGGAAGAAGACGTTCGGAAGGGTCGTGACGATGTGCAGGTGCTTGGACTGCGGGAGGTACGCGGCGAACGCCAGAACCGTTACGACGTGCATCCACCACGCGACCGGGAACACGACGCCTCCGACTTCGCGCGAGAAGATCGATCTCAAGATGGCGTTCGCGATGGGTGGCGGGGTGTAACCCTTCTCCAGCAGACCCGCCGAGAGCCCGGCGCCCTCGAACACGAGGAGCGTCAGCATGAGCACCGCGATCATTCCGAGGATCACGTACCCGTCGAGCGCGACATGCATCCGCGGCGGCGGAAAGAAGAGCCGACGCACGAGCGCGACCGCGATCGAGGCGAGCACCAGGATCGCGAAAATGTCGATCGTCCACGCGAAGAGCCCGCTCCCGGTTCCGGGAACGTGGAAGCCAACGATTCCGCTTACGAGGAGATCCACGGTCCCGAGGGTGATCACGATGAAGCCCCAGAAGATGAAGGCGTGGGCCAGTCCGCGGATGTAATACGGCCGCTTCAGGAGCTTGCGCTGACCGAGGTACACAACGAGCTCGTCGCGCACGCGCCGCCAGGGATGGTCGATGCGCGCCTCGTCGCGGCCGAGTCGCATGTACCGGTAGAGGCTCCAGGCACGCCAAAAAAAAGCACCGAAGCCGAGCGCGGCGAGCGCCAGCAACACGGCGCCCCACGGAACGAACACGCCCGTCGGCGCTATCACTCCTTGAGGATCTCTTCCGCGATGACGAGCTTCATGATCTCGCTGGTCCCTTCGTAGATCTCGGTGATCTTCGCGTCGCGGTAATGACGCTCAGCCGGGAAGTCTTTCAGGTATCCGTACCCGCCGAAGATCTGAACGCAGTCGCGCGAGGCCCTGACCGCGACGTCGCTCGCGAAGAGCTTCGCCTGCGCGGCCGCCAGGACGTGGTCTTCGCCGGCGTCCTTCAACGCCGCGGCCCGCCAGGTCAAAAGGCGCGCAGCGTCGATCTCGGTGGCCATATCCGCGAGCATCCACTGGATCGCCTGAAAGTCCGCGACCTTCTTGCCGAACGCCTCGCGCTGCTTGGCGTAGGCGAGGGAATCTTCGAGGCACGCGCGCGCGATGCCGACCGCCTGCGCCGCGATCGAGATGCGCCCACCGTCGAGTGTCGAGAGCGCGATCTTGAACCCCTGACCCACCTCGCCGAGCAGGTTCGCGGCCGGCACGCGCGCGTCCTGAAAAATCAGCTGCGCGGTGTCTGATCCGCGGATGCCGAGCTTCTTCTCAAGCTTTCCGACGGAGAACCCCGGCGTGCCCTTCTCGACGATGAACGCGGCGATCCCCTTGTGCTTCTGCGCCGCGTCGGTTTGCGCGAACACGATCGCGACGTTCGCCACCGAGCCGTTCGTGATGAAGTTCTTTGTGCCGTTCAGGATCCACGCGTCGCCGTCGCGGCGCGCGGTCGTGCGCATCGCCGCGGCATCGCTGCCCGCCGCCGGCTCGGACAGCGCGAAGCAGCCGATCCACTCGCCGCGAGCGAGCTTCGAAAGGTACTTCTCCTTCTGCGCATCGCTTCCGTGACGCAGGACGGGGTCGACGGCAAGCGAAATGTGCGTGCAGAGCGCCACGCCGGTGGACGCACACGCGCGGTTGACCTCCTCGATGATCAGAACGTTGGAAACGATGTCGAGGCCAGAGCCGTCGTACCGTTCGGGCACGTAGGTCCCCATGAAACCGAGCGCTCCCATCTCGCGGAGAAGCTCGGGCGGGATCTTGCCTTGCTCGTCGATCTCGGCTGCGCGCGGAAGGACCTTGTCGGTAGCGAAATCGCGCGCCGTCCGCTGGGCCAGCTCCTGCTCCTCGGTGAGTGTCAGGTCGAAGCCGGTCTCGGCCATCGTCGTCGCCACTACAGGAGCTCGACCGCGAGCGCGACCGCTTCGCCGCCGCCAAGGCAGAGCGACGCGACGCCGCGCCTTTTCGAACGCGCGCGCAGCGCGTAGAGGAGCGTGACCAAAAGGCGCGCGCCGGACGCGCCGATGGGGTGACCAAGAGCGACCGCGCCGCCATTGACGTTGAACTTCGCCTCAGGGATGTCGAGCTCGCGGCGCACGCATTCGATGCCGCTGAACGCTTCGTTCACCTCGAAGAGGTCCACATCGCCGACCGACCAGCCGGCCTTTTTGAGGCAGCGCTCGATCGCGCCCTTAGGTGCCGCGAGGAATCGCTGGGGATCCTGAGCGAACTGCCCCTGCGCGATGATGCGCGCCAGCGGCTTCGCCCCGAGCTCGCGAGCGCGCTCCGCCGAGGCGACGATGACCGCGGCACCCCCATCGTTCAGCTTCGACGCGTTGCCCGCTGTGATCGTCCCGCCCGCCTTGAACGCGGGCTGAAGCTTCGCGAGCAGATCGAGGCTGGTCTCGCGGGGCGTCTCGTCCTTGTTGACCATCGTGACCGCGCCTTTCTTTCCTGCGACCTCGACTGGCACGATCTCGGCGTCGAACGCGCCTTCCCGCTGCGCGCGGAGCGCCTTCTCGTACGATCCGAGAGCGAACCGGTCCTGGTCGTCGCGGCTAAGGCCGCATTCCTCAGCTACGAGCTCGCCGCCCAGACCCATGTGGCCGTGGCCGTACGCGTCCATGAGACCGTCGATGAGATTCGCGTCGTCGAGCTTGTGCTCGCCGAGCGGAAGGCCCGCGCGGAGGCCGCGAGCCAGATACGGCGCGTTCGACATCGACTCCATGCCGCCAGCGACGATGAGGTTCGCCTCGCCAGCCGCGATCTGCGTCGCGGCGAGCATCACCGACTTCAGACCGGAGCCGCAGACCTTGTTGATCGTCGTGCACGGGACCGAGTTTGGGATCCCGGACGCGAGGGCGGCCTGCCGCGCCGGCGCCTGACCGACGCCCGCCTGGACGACGTTCCCCATGAAGACCTCGTCGACCTGACCGGCCTTCACGCCGGCGCGCTCGAGCGCGCACCTGATCGCGATCGCGCCGAGCTTCGGAGCGGAGAGCGGCGCGAGCCCACCAAGGAACGCGCCGATCGGTGTCCGCGCCGCGCCCAGGATCACGGCGGTCATTTCGCTTCTTCCAGGCGCTTCGTCACGTGCTGGCGGTACGACCGGATCTCGTCGCGGAGCGCGGCAAGCTCGCGCAGACGCTCGCTCACGGTGGTGAGGTGGGCGTCGAGGAGCTCGATCAGGCGCGGAAGCACTTTGTCATTGGCGTGATGGCGACCGTAGAGCGTTTCGAGCTCCTGCATCTCGGCGAGCGAGAGACCGAGCACCTTCAGCTTCTGGATGAACTTGAGTCGGCGGATGTCGTCGTCGGTATAGACACGCTGCCCGCCGTCGAGTCGTTTCACCGATTCGAGGAGGCCACGCTCCTCGTAGTAGCGGATGGTCCGCTCGGTCAACCCGACCTTCGCGGCCAGCTCCCCGATCCGGTACGACGAAGTCAGCGCCGCCGTCGCCACGTTCGCCAGTTTACGTCAACTGGCAGATAGCCGCTTCCGCAGTCGTGCGGCGATGTTGTCGAGGGTTTTCCGATCCGCGGCTGCGCCGTAGTGCGGCGGGAACTTGATCCCAAAACCATCGCCTTCCCAGCGCGGGATCACATGCAGGTGCGAGTGAAAGACCTCCTGGCCCGCGGCGGCGCCGTCCGCGAGAAACAGGTTGACCGCCTCGCAGCGCAAGCCGGAGGCGGGCAGCGCGACGGCGATGCGCCGCGCGAGCGACCACATCGCGACGGCTGAGACCTCGTCCACCTCGCCGATGGACGCCGCGTGCTTTCGCGGCACGACGAGCGTGTGGCCCTCGTTGATCGGATGAAGATCCAGGAAGGCGACGGCGTCAGTTCCCTGCGCCACAAAGCTCGCCTTTTCGCGATTATCGAGGATGCGGCAAAAGATGCAGGCGGCCGGCTCACTCACGTTGCAAGCTCCTTTATGGCGTTCGCCAGGGCCTGTGCGCCGAGTGCAGCGTCATTGATGGACGCGAACTCGCGCGGTGTGTGCGACCCGCCGGTCGAGCGCACGAAAATCATCCCGGTCGGCACACCCGAGAGTGCCGGATTTTGCGCGTCGTGGCCAGCCCCGCTGACCAGCTCGGGCGCGTCGACGCCAACACTCCGAGTCGCGCGCTTGAGGACATCGCGGATCGTCGGATCGAGGGGCGTCACCCGGACTCGCGCCAGATCGTCGACTGACGCCGCGACCCCCCTCGCGCTCGCGACGCGCGTCACCTCATCGAGCACCTCCTGCACGAGACCGTCGTGATCGCGCGCGGCGCGCAGGTCGAGCGAGAGAACGCACTCACCGGGCACCACGTTCTTCGCACCCGGACGGACCGCGATCTCCCCCACCGTCCCGACCGAATCCGGACGCGCACGCGCGATGCGCTCCACCGCCAGGACGATCTCCGACGCCGCTGCGAGCGCATCGGCTCGCGCGGTCATCACCGTCGCGCCGGCGTGGTCGGCGCGGCCGCGGATCGCCACACGAGCGTGATAGATGCCGACGATGTCGCTGACGATGCCGAGCGGCAAGCCCGCGGTCTCGAGGCGCGGCCCCTGTTCGATGTGGAGCTCGAGATACGCGGCCAGGTCCTTGGGATCGCGTCGCGCCGCGGCAGGATCGCCTTGCTCGCCGAGCGCGCGCAACGCCTCGCTGATCGAAACGCCCTCGCGGTCGCGGCGGTCCCCGACGCCACGGGCGAGACGGCCGAACGCCGCGGTGGACCCGAAGAGGCCCACCCCGAAACGCGCTCCTTCCTCGTCGGCCCACGCCACGACCTCGATCGGGCGGCGAAGCTTGACGTTTGCGTCCAGGAGCGACTCGACCGCCTCGACCGCGCACAGCACGCCGAGCGCCCCGTCGAAACGGCCGCCCTCCGGGACCGAATCGAGGTGGGACCCGACGAGGACGGCTTCGCCTTCGCCCGGGAAGCGGGCGTAAAGGTTTGCCGCCGCGTCGCGCCGGACCTCCGCGCCCCGGGCCGCGAGCCAGCCGCCGACGAGGTCCCGCGCCTGCTGCTCGTCCGCCGAGAGTCCGAGGCGCGATACCGCGGTACCGCGTCCGGCGATCCGCGAGAGCTCACCGCTCCGGCGCTCGAGACGCCCTGAGTCGATCACCGCACCCGGCCAGCTAGCTCGTCGGGCCCGAAAGAAACATCGGAGAACACCTCGCGTTCGATCTCCTTTGCGAGCGGGATCGCGCGCGCAATCTCGTCCGCGTACTTGGGATTCCGTCTGGCCGTGTCCTGGGCTCGCACCGTGAGCGGCTCGACGCTCTGGCCACCCCGACGGTCGGCAACGTACACGAGCTTCTCCTCGGCCGTCCGAGGCGCGAGATCCGGGTCGAGCACCGTGTAGATGGCGTGCCTTCGCGCGAGCTCAATGCAGGCGCCCTGGCCCTCGGCTGCGAGCACTAGCCCCGAGAGGATGTTGTGATCCCGCGGGTCGCCTGCGAGCAAGGGACTCCGCCCGATGTCGTGCAGATACGCAGCGAGGACAACGGCGTCCGCGTCAATCTTTGGTGCGCCCGGCCGTCGAGCTGCGACCAGGGCCTCGGCGATGGCGCCGACCACCCGGCTGTGCGTTTCGAGCCAGTCGGGATACCGGTAGCGCTTGAAGAAACCCTCGGCCTTGGTGGACAACTTCGTCAATTCGCTATTGACACGCTAACGAGGCCTGCGTACGGTCCGCGCCGCAGGGGAGGTGCGTCGTGGCCAATTCGGCACTTGCTGTTGGAGATGACCGCATCATCGCGCACCTCACCTGGCGGCAGCTGAGGTGGTCGCGGCCGCGTTTGACGTTTTCGGCCAGGGTCAGGTGCGGCGATTCAACGCAGGGCCGACCAGCCAGCCACGAGCAAGCCGATGCGTGCGATCGCGATCAGCGGCGGGAACGGAACAGCGAACCCGGCCCAGAAGACCAGCTCGATGGGCAAGAGCACAAGCGTGATCCGCGCGCCGAGCTCTTCGCCGTTCCAGAGAAGCCATCCGGCGTACGCCTCGAGTGCACAGAGAGCCGTGAAGAGTCCGAGGAGTGCGGCGAATACCTCGGGCGAAAAGCGGTCGAAGACGCCACCGCCATACATCGGAAAGAGGCCCATGAAGCTCGGGAGCGTGCGCTCGCGCAAGTAGTACGACGCCACGAACGGTGCGGGGATCCCAAAGCCGGCGGCGACCAGCCACATCAAGACCGACGAGGCTTGGAGCGCGATCACCAGCTCGGAAGGTTAGCGCGGTGGTAGCGCCGCCCGAGCCGAACTCCGTCGACGCGCGCATCGTCGATCACCTTCAGTTCGCACGAGCAGTCGCCTCTCGATCCATCGATCCGCGCTGCCGCGGCGCGGACCGCGAGGATCTCATCGCTTGGGGAATCGTGGGGTTAGTGCAGGCCGCTCGCCGGTATCGCGGCGATCGCGGCGCTTCATTTGGCGCGTACGCCGCGCGGCGCGTCCGCGGCCAGATCCTCGACGCCCTTCGCGAACGTGATCCGCTCACCCGCAGCGCGCGCCGTGCCTTCCGAGCGTCACAGCGGGCGGACGAAGATTCCGCGGCGCCTTCCGCCGCGAGCGCATCGGCGGTGACCCCGCCGTACGTCGAGGTGTCGCTCGATCGGATCGGCGACCTCGCCGAGAGGCAGCGGGCTCCCGGACGTCGCGACGAACGCTGGCCACAGGTCGCGAGCGCACTTCGCGACCTCCGTCCGCTCGAGCGTCGGGTGCTTGTGCTTTCGTACGGACGAGGGCTGACTCTCCGCGAGATCGGGAGCGAGGTCGGCCTCTCGGAGTCCGGCGTGTGCCGGTTGCGAGCGCGCGCGCTCGCCCGAATGCGGTCGGCCTGCGCGGCCTGAGCCTTAGAGTGCGAGCGTGTCAGATCTGCGCCGCGCGCGGTTCGCACGCCTCGTGCGCAACGCTCTCGACGGGCTCCCCGCGGAATTCCACGAGCGCATCCGCAACCTCGAGATCGTGATCGAGGACGAGCCCGGGCCAGAGCTGCAGCAGCACGGCGAAAGCCTCCTCGGCCTCTACGAAGGTGTTCCGCTAACGGCGCGCGGCGCGCAGGAGCCATACCTCCCTGACCGTATCTGCATCTTCCGCGGACCCATCGAACGCATGACCGCTTCGCCTCGGCGGCAGGCCGAGATCGTCCGCGACACGGTGGTGCATGAGATCGCGCACCACTTCGGCATCAGCGACGCGCGCCTTTCGGAGTTGGGTCTCGGCGACGCCGATTAGTTAAGCGACGAGGCCGCCTCCGGAGAGATCGCGCCTCATTTCGAGAACCGTTCGGCGCAAGAGATCGATCTCGGCCCACAGCTCATCCGGGGAGTAACCGTATGCATCGGCCTTCAAACGTACTTCGGACTCGATGACGCGATAGCCGATCGCCACGGTCCCGAGGAGCACGACCGGCGGAGTGTGCTCCCCCGCAACGGCGTCGGTCTGGATCAGCTGGCGGATCGCATCGCGACGCTCGCTGTTGTCCGCATCGAGTGCGCCGACCCAGGGTGGGATCCGTCGCTCAAGAAATGTCGTCAGGCGCCGCTGCAGGTCGAGAGCCAGACCCTCTGACGTATCACCGGCGGTCGCATCCGCTACGAGGCGCGGCAAGACATCCGGTGCGCGCTCCCGGATCAGCGCGGCCGCGGCCGCGCGAGCCGTCCTTGCCATACAGGAAATGAACGCACGAATCGGGACGCCGCGCCGAATCTCGTTTCACCTAACTCCGTATCGCTAGCTTGAACTTTCGCAGGGCCGCAACGGGACCCTCCGGATCCTCGAAGATCGCCGAGCCCGCGACCAGGACGGTGGCGCCTGCGGCGACGACCCGGGCCGCGTTGTCTGGCTTGATCCCGCCGTCGACCTCGAGCTCGGCGGCGAGGTTGCGGGCGTCCAGTGCCTCGCGGATCGCCCTCACTTTCCCGAGCGCGCTCTCGATGAACTTCTGCCCGCCAAAACCGGGGTTGACACTCATGACGAGCGCGAGGTCGAGCGAGCCGAGATGCGGCAGGACCGCCTCGACCGGCGTCTCCGGATTGAGGGTCAGCCCGGGCCGAACGCCGCGAGCGCGGATCGCCGCGAGTGTGCCCCGAACATCACGCGACCCTTCGACGTGGATGGTGAGGTATGTCGCGCCCGCGTCGGCGTACCGGTCCACCCAGTCCTCAGGCCGCTCGATCATCAGGTGGACGTCGAGCGGGAGGCGGGTCGCTTTTCGCAGATCGGCGACCATCTTCGGCCCGAATGTGAGGTTCGGGACGAAATGACCATCCATCACGTCGACGTGGATCCAGTCCGCGCCGGCTCGCTCGACCGCGATGGCAGCCTCGGCGAGCCGGGCGAAGTCCGCCGACAGGATGGACGGAGCGAACTTCGGTTCAGCCATGCCTGACTTTCGCCTTGTGGCCGCGATGAGCGGCTGGCATCATCAACACCGGGAGGGCGCTCAATGTACCGTCCGCAGAACCTCCGCATTCCTGGTCCCACGTTCGTTCCTCAGGCGGTGCTCGCCGCGTCGGCGAGACCCCTGATAAATCACCGCGGCCCCGAATTCGCCGCGTTGCTCGCCGCGCTGACCCGCGCGCTTCAGGACTTTCTCCGTACCGAGCACGACGTGCTGCTCCTCACCTCGTCCGGATCGGGCGGGATGGAGGCCGCGATCGCGAACACGCTCTCGTCGGGCGACAAGGTGCTCGTGTTCAGCTGCGGCGCGTTCGGCGAGCGCTTCGCCGCGATCTGCAAGTCCTACGGCGTGGACGCCCGGCGCGTCGACGTGCCCTACGGCCGAGCGGTCGAGCCCGACCTCGTTCGCGACGAGCTCGCGAAGGAGAAGGGCAAGGACGCCGCGAAGGCCGTCCTCATCACGCACAACGAGACCTCGACGGGGATCCTCAACCCGATCAAGGACATCGCGGCGGTCGTTCGCGAATCCGGAAAGCTCTTCATCGTCGACAGCGTGTCCGGGGCCGGATGCACCGAGCTCGAGGTCGACGAGTGGGGTATCGACGTCTCCATCACCGCGTCGCAGAAAGCATGGGGCGCACCTCCAGGCGTCGCCATGGTCACGATGAACCCCCGCGCATGGAAGGCCTACGAGAAGTCGAATCTGCCCAAGTCTTATTTCGACCTCGGTGCTTACAAAGCTTCGCTCGAGAAGGCGCAGACGCCCGCGACGCCCGCGGTGACCGTCTTCATCGCCCTTCAGGAATCGCTCCGCCTCATGGCCGAGGAAGGCCTCGAGGCAATCATCCGCCGCCATCGCGATCTCGCACGCGCGACCCGACGCGGTCTCCACGCCGTTTCTTTACAAATCTTCGCAGACGAGCGATACGCATCTCCTGCGGTAACCGCTTTCCGCCCTCCCGCTCGCGTCGATGCTCGCAATCTCATCCGCCTCCTGCGGGACGACCACGACACGATCGTCGCCGGTGGTCAGGGAAAGATGGAGGGTCAGCTCGTTCGCGTCGCGCACCTCGGTTTCGTGACGCTGCAGGACATCGTCGCTTTCTTCAGCGCGCTCGAGCTCACGCTCCGCGATCTCAACCAACCCGTCGAGCCGGGCGTCGCCATGACCGCAGCGCTGCGCGCGTACGCCGAGAGCCAGCAACAGCAAACGTCGCGTCCTTCGGCCCGCGCCTCGTCGACCGCACGGCCGGCGAACGACGCGGTCGCGACTCGTCGCTAGCCGCCGCAACATCGTTCACGTCGCGGACCCTCTTGCCGAAGAGGGTCTCGCGCTGCTCCGCGCGCGGTGCGAGGTCCGCCAGACCACGGGCCTGAAGGAGGCCGACCTCGCCGCGCGCGTCGCGGACATCGATGCCCTCATCGTGCGCAGCGAGACCAAAGTCACCGCGGCAATACTTGGCGCCGCCGACCGCCTCGTCGTCGTCGGACGCGCGGGCGTAGGCGTCGACAACATCGACGTGCCCGCGGCGACGGCACGCGGCGTCTACGTGGTGAACGCGCCGCTCGGCAACATCGTCGCCGCCGCCGAGCACACAATCGCGCTCGCGCTCTCCCTCCTCCGCCGCGTCGTCGACGCCGACCGCAGCGTTCGGGCGGGCGAATGGACGCGGTCGAAGTTCATCGGCCGCGAGCTCCGCGGGAAAACACTTGGTCTGCTCGGCGTCGGCCGCGTCGGCGGCGAGGTCGCGCGACGCGCCTCGGGCTTCGGGATGACGGTCATCGCGCACGATCCGTTCGCGACGGAGGCGTCCGCGCGCGCCGCCGGGGCGCGGCTTGTCGACCTCGACGAGCTTCTGCGAACTTCCGATGTCATCTCATTGCACGTGCCGCTCACCGAAAAGACGCGGGGCCTGATCGGTGCGGAGTCGCTCGGCCGAATGAAGCCGACGGCCGTGATCGTCAACGCGGCCCGCGGCGAGATCGTCGACCTCGACGCGCTCGCGATCGCACTAGAGAAAGGCACGATCGCAGGCGCAGCACTCGATGTGTTCGCGGCGGAGCCGCTCCCCGCCGACGCCTCGATCCGCAAAGCGCCACGGACGGTGCTCACGCCGCACATCGCGGGATCGACTAGCGAGGCGCAGACCAACGTTGCGGTCGACGTGGTCGAGCAGATCCTCGATGTCCTCGACGGCAAGCCGGCCCGCTACGCGGTCAACGCGCCGCGCCCGCCGGCGGAGGAAGCCGGCGGGATGGCGTGGCTCCGCCTCGCGGAGCGTCTCGGATCGCTCGCGGCTCAGCTGCTCGACGACCGGCCGGCGCAGCTCGCGCTCGCGTACGGCGGCGCCGTCCTCGAGCTGGATCCGGAGCCGCTCCGGGCGGCCGCGGTAAAGGGCGTCCTCGAGACTTTCAGCGAGCAGCGAGTCAATTTCGTGAACGCTCTCGACCTTGCGCGCGCGCGCGGCCTCGCCATCGCTGAGCGCCGCGAGACCGAGCCCGCGCGCTACGCGTCCCTTTTATCGGTGAAGGTCGGGTCGACTGAGGTTGCCGGAACGCTCGTGCAAGGAGACCCGCGGATCGTGTTCATCGACGGTTTCTGGGTCGACGTCCCGGTGGACGGCCATCTCCTCCTCACCAAGCACCAGGACAAGCCCGGACTCGTCGGGCGCGTGGGCACGCTTCTCGGCGAGCACAACGTGAATATCTCCTCGATGCAGGTCGGCCGTCTCCATCCGCGCGGCGAGGCGCTCATGATCCTGACGCTCGATGACGCCGTGCCCGACGAGGTGCGCGCGCGGATCGGCGCGTTCGCGGATATCAACGCCGTGCGCACGGCGCGGCTCGGACTTTGAGGTAACCTCTCGCGGCCTGTGGAATCCTCACGTTTTGAACGCACCGTCCGGACCGAATCGAGTGAGATCTTCGCGATATACGGCGGCGCGCGCCGCGTCGGAAGGATCGATCTCCACTATGGTCGTTTCGAGGTGCACGGCACCCTCCTCCTCGAGGTCGAGCTCACCGACGACGAGCTGCAGCAGGTGATCGATCAGATCGATGAGGAGCTCGTGCAGACACACGATCCCGAGCGCGAGGACTTTCTCGTCACCGTATTCAAATCAGAGGAGCTGGGGTTCTACTCAGATGAGTTCGAGGCCGACGACTCCGTCGACGACGAGGACGAAGAAGAGCGCTAGCGCAGGGGTAGGGGCCCCTGACGGGGCAGGGGCCCCGCGCGCGACGCGACCACGCATGCCGAAGGGCTACGGCGTCCCGAAGACCGAACGCGGGATGCTGCCATGGGCCGCGACGCGAAAGATCCTCGAGGGCGTCCGTTCGTACTGGCTCGTGACCATCGACCGCGACGGCAAGCCCCATCTCGTCGGTCAGTGGGGAGCGTGGATCGACGACCGGTGGTATTTCGAGGGGGGCGAGGACACGAAGTGGGCGCGCAATCTTGCGCGCGACGGCCGGATCGCGATGAGCGCCGAGTCCGGGACGACGGCGGTCATGGTCGAAGGGCACGCGAGTCGCGTGCCGTCGGTGCAACGTCCGACGGCCGAGCGGATCACCAAGCAGTACGGCGCGAAGTACGGTCGGCTGTACAAGTACCGGCCGAAACCAGAACAGTGGGACACGGGTGGCTACGTCCTGATGCCGACCAAGGTCCTCGCCTGGGATGTGCACGGGTTCCCACGCAGCACCACCCGGTATCTCTTCGAGCGGTAGCCGGCACCGCTCACTCCATCCCGGGAATAGCGGCGATCGCGGCAAACCGGCCGGAGCAGAGGCGCATGAGGTCGCCCACGGCGATCTCGAAGACCGCATCTGGCAGACCAGCGGCGGCCCAGACCGTTTCGAACCGCTCGAGTGTTTGATCCGCGATCACCTCGAGGGCCTGCGCGTGAGCGAACGGCGGCACGCCGCCGATGGGAAATCCGGTGTGAGCCTTCGCCTCGTCTGCCGTGGCTCGGCGGACCGATCTCGCGCGGCGGACGTCCTCGAGGCGTTTGACGCTCACACGGTTGTCGCCACAGCAGAGCACAAGGAGAGGCCGTCCGTCGGCGATGAACACGAGCGACTTCACGATGCGGCGCACTTCCGTGCCGATCTCACGTGCGGCGTCCTCGGCCGTGCGCGTCGTAGAGACGAATCGCCGAACCACGAGGTCGACGCCGCGCTCCTGCGCGTAGCCGCGGACGCGCGCGACGTTGGGGTGCTCCGCGGTCAGCGCCAGAGGTGCGTGATGAAGTGGAGGATGCGCCCAGGCAGGAGCGTGAGCATGGCCGACGCGGCCTGGTGCCAGGCGGTCTCCGCCGCGTCGCGGTCGTCCTCGTTCGCTCCCTGCGCCGAGTACTGCTCGAGGACGCGTGCCTTCGCTAGGCTCTGCACCGGATCGTGCGTCTCGGGTATGGCCGCCCCGAGCGAGGTCGCGAACTCATACGTGGTCTGCGAGGGATGCGCCGGATAGCCAACGTAGCTCGCGAGAAGGCTGGTCTTTCCCCAGGCCGACTCGATCGGTCCGTACCGGCGGAAGCGCAGCTGGAATCTGGCGACCGCGGCGGCGAGCAACAGGAGCAGGAAGCCGAGGAAGACGAGGGCGGGCCGGGGATCGATGGCACGCACCGCGGCCACGACGCTGTCGCCGGTGAACCCGCCGGACCCGTCGTCCAGGTTCAGCTCATCCTCGGCGCGGTTCGGTCGGCCGTCGGGGTTATTCGGGTCGGAACCTGTGTCGCCGCTCGCGGAACCGTCGCTCGAACCGGCTCCGCCCGTCTGGGATGCGTCGGGACGGTTGAACGGTGGCTGCGACGGGGTCGGCTCGAACTCGATCCACCCGTATTGCGGGAAGTAGACCTCGACCCAGGCGTGCGCGTCCTGCTCCCTGACCACGTAGCTGTTGCTCGGCGTGTCGAACGTGCCGGTCGTGAACCCTTCAACAAGCCGGGCCGGCACGCCGACCTCGCGGAGCATGACGACCATCGCGGAGGCGAAGTACTCGCAGAAGTCCTGCTTCAAATCGAAGAGGAAGTAGTCGACGGGGTCCTTGCCCGGAGGCGTCGCCTTCACCTGTGGCGAGTAGGAGAAGGGCGGGCTGCGCAGGTAGGTCTCGAGAGTTTCGGCGCGGTCGTAGGCGTTCGGGATGTTGTCGAGCAACGTGTGCGCGAGGGTCTTCACGCGCTGCGGCAGGGTCGACGGCAACTGGAGGTATTTCGACTTGACGTAGTCGCTGTACGTCCCCGTGACCTTACGCAGGGTCTGTTTGTCCGCGACCGAAACGAGGCTCGTCACCGTATACGTGCCTGCCGCTTGCGACCGGTTCAGCGCGTGGAGGGAAGTCGAATAGGTCTTGTCCGCGCCCGTGTAGAACTGGTAAGGGACATCCACCTTTTGTGGCTCGTTCGCGGCGAACAGGATGTTCGAGTGCGGCACGATGATGTCGAACCGAGCTTGGAACGTCTCGCGGTCAGTCGTGGACAACGTGATCTTGTCGGCCTTGTCGCTC
Source organism: Chloroflexota bacterium (assembly GCA_030854525.1). The sequence goes on from JALYSZ010000050.1 coordinate 46,306, forward strand.
TCGGTCGTGCGCCATCCCGCACCGGTGTAAAAGTCGTACGTCACTGCGCGCCAGAAGTGCGGTTGGGACGCGTCGACGGTCATGATCACGCGGTCGCCGAGATTCGGGGCCTGCCCGAGTCGGATCGAATCGGAGAATGAGACGCCGCGGAGCCGGCTGGGTCCCGAGACGCCGGCGAAGAACCGCTGCCACTCGGCTTCGACGCTGTGATAGGGGCCCTCGAACGTGCTCCACGCGCCGTTCAGCACTTCCGCGGCCGCCACGCGTGGCGTGACGAGAGACAGGATCACGAGCACCGTCGTCCAGGTGAGCCCGCCGCGAAGGAGGCGCCAGTCCATCTCGCCCGAGGGCACGATGTTCTGGCGGATCCAACGTTCCTGCAGGTTGACGATGTGGATGCGCACGAGAAGCACGAGGACGGCGAGCGTGAACACGATGAGATCCGGGTACAGGTTCGTGAGCGCCACGGAGACGTTGATGACCAGGCACGCGCCGTTGAAGATCACCGCGTCCCAGATACGGCCGTTCCGCGCCAGGACGAACGAGCCAACGAACGTGGCGCACCACACCGAGGCCCCGAGGAAGAGCACGAATACGGTGGGGTCGCTCGCGGCCTCGCCGGCGAGCACCTGCGTGATCCAGTTGTTCACAAGGATCGCGAGATGCGCGAGCTTGTCGCGGAAGGTCAGTCCGGCCGTGGACGCGAACGTCGTCGAGAGGACGATCGTGAGCATGCCGCTAACGGAGCCCGCCAGGATCGCTCGCGGGAACCGTATCCGCCCGTTACCGAGAAGGGTACCGACGAGCACGCCGGAGAGGGCGATCCACCAGAACTGCTCGCTGATCTCGACCCAGTCCGCGTGCTGCAGCGACAGCGGATACATCGAGATCACCACGAGGTAGATCGGAAGCGCGAACCACCCACCGCGGAAGCGCAGCTTCTTCCCGTCGATGCGTGGGAACAGCGCTTTGCGGATCCGGCGCAGCCGCTCGTTCATGCGATCGCCGCCGTCTGTTCGTGGAAGATCTCCTCGATCGGGGCGCCGGCCGCGAGGTGCGCGGCCGGAACGCCGGCGACGGCGAGCTCGCCGAGGATCGCCCTCCGGCGCGCACGATCGCGCTCGTCCAGATCGAAGGGCGGACTGACGATGACGGCCTGCGTTGCGATCGCCGTCTCGCGCAGCGTGCTTGCAGGCCGGACCCAGGCGCGATCAAGAGAGGGCGTGATCAGAAGACATGACGCGCCACGTCGGAGACGCGGGAGCGTCTCGACCAGCGTCTCCTGGAGCGTCCGCGTGCCGCCAGCATGCACCTCCGCCAGGTACTGCATCAGCTTGCCGAACTGCTTCGCCCCCCGATCGGGATGGAGCAGCTCGGCACGGTGACCGTTCGTGACGAGGCCAACATTGCGGTGCCCGTCGAGCGCTTTGCGCACGACCGAGGCCGCCACGGTGACCGCACGCTCCTCGGTCGAGTCCTCACCCTCGCCGTGGTGCCAGCGTCCGTCCAGGTCGAGGTAGATCCAAAGGTCCGCGGTGCGGTCGAGCTCGAATTCCTTTACGTGCAGACGTCGGTGGCGCACCGACGACGGCCAGTGGATCCGGTTCATCGCGTCACCAGGGCGGTACTCGCGGATGCCCATGACCATCGACGTCGACTGCAACGAGCGCTGACCCGTGAGCACGTTGCCCTCGAGCAACGATCCCGGGAGCGTCCAGAACGGCAGCTGCACGACACGGGGATAGACGAGGAGGAGCGCCTCCGACGGAACGCGCGCCTCCGTGGCGAAGAGCCCGAAGGGATCGCCGCTCCGGAGCACGATCGGACCGAGGCGGAAGCGGCCGCGGCGCTGAGCCTTTGCGAGAACCTTCCACTTGCGAGTCTTACGGCCGCCGATCGAGAGCACGCGACCGGGAAGTGGCTCAGGCCAGTTCGATTTCTCGAAGACCTCCAGCCAGAGCTTCCCGAGGGAGTGGTCGTTGGTCAGCTCGTACTCGAGCTCGATGGTGTCGCCAAGGTGCGCGTAGGACTGGCCCAGCGATCGCTTCACCGAGAGACCTTCCAGCGTGAGACGCGCGAGGATCGACATCGCGATCGCGACGAACAGCACGAGATACGAGAGGTACGAAAGCAGCTCGACTCCCGTCGAAACCGCGACGATGAAGAGAACGAGCCACAGGACCGCGAAGCGCCAGGGCTTCAAGGGGGCCTAAGCCCGCAGCGCTTGGCCGGAGGTCGACTCCACCGGGACGCTGGCCAGAATCTCGGCGATGACGGTGGTCGCCGCCAGGTCCTTGAGCCGCGCCTGCGGCTGAAGGATGAGGCGATGCGCAAGCGTCGGCGCGGCGAGCGCCTTCACGTCATCCGGGACGACGTAGTCGCGACCGTTCATCGACGCGTACGCCTGCGCCGCCCGCGACAACGCGAGCGAGCCGCGAGGTGAAGCTCCCAGATAGACGTCGGGATGCGACCGTGTCGCCGTGACAACGTCGACGACGTACTTCTTCACGGACTCGGCGAGGTGGATCTCGCGCGAGGCCGACTGCGCCCGCAGGAGCTCCTCGGAGGTCAGCACCTGATCAATGGTCTCGAGGGGATGGATGATCCGCTGCGCGTCGAGGATCGCGATCTCCTCGCGGCTCGTGGGGTAGCCGAGCTGAATACGCATGAAGAAGCGGTCAAGCTGCGCCTCGGGAAGCGGGAACGTGCCCTCGTACTCGATTGGGTTCTGTGTCGCCATGACGAGGAACGGCTCCGGAAGCTGATAGGTGGTGCCGTCGACGGTGACCTGATGCTCGTCCATCGATTCGAGCAGCGCCGACTGGGTCTTCGGCGTCGCCCGGTTGATCTCGTCAGCGAGAACCACCTGGCTCATGACCGGTCCCGGCCGAAACTCGAACGTGTTCGTCCGCTGGTTGAAGATCGACACGCCCGTCACGTCGGACGGGAGGAGATCTGGGGTGAACTGGATGCGGCGGAAGGAGCACCCGAGCGACCGGGCGAGGGCCTTTGCGAGGACGGTCTTCCCGGTGCCGGGAACGTCCTCGACGAGGATGTGGCCGCGGCACAGGAGCGCGACGAGGGCGAGCTCGATCTCGTGGTGCTTGCCGAAGATGACCCGCTCGACGTTCTCCACCACGCCGTTGACCTTCGCCGCGAGAGCTTTCTCCACCGTGCTGCTTACCCCTCTTCGTTAAGTTCGCGGCCGCCAATAAGAAGTATCAGGGTTGCCTACAGAACAACGTATGAGGACCTTAAGTTCATATACGGGACCGCGACCGATTCAGTTCCCTTCGGGCGGAGGGTTGGTCTCTGGCGGCGGGTGGCACGGGGGAGCGGGTTGCGCGCGAGCCGCTGACCGGCCGCGTCGCCAGAACTGGATACATGAAGCGGCGGAGCGGACCGGTAGGCGAGCGCGTGACCCCGACCCGCTACGCGGTCAGGGGCCCCCTGCCCCTGGGACAGGACCCGCCGCCTACCGCTCCCGAAGCAGTGCTACTTGCCCAGTGCGGCCCGCATGACTTGGCCTCCAAGTGGGGCTGCAGTCAGTCCGCCATCCGCCGCGTTTTCAACGATGACGGCGATCACGATGGTGGGCGCTGCCGCGGGCGCGAAGCCAACGAACCAGCCGTGAGGGGGCTCGCCTGGGCGGTTCTCGGCGGTGCCGGTCTTTCCCGCCACGTCGACGCCCGGAATCTTCGCCCCGAATGCGAAAGCGCCCGGGCCGGCCACCGCGCCGATGAGCATCGTCGTGAGGGTCTTCGCGGTGGTGGGCGAGATGACCTGGCCGACCGGGCCGGGCGCGATCTGACGCACGACATGACCCTCGGCGTCGCGGACGTCCGTGGCGTAGTGCGCTGTCGGCATGACGCCGCCGTTCGCGATCGTCGCGTAGATGAGCGCCATCTGGAGCGGCGACACGAGGAGCTCGCCCTGACCGTAGGACGTGTCGGCAAGGAGGGTCGGGCGATCGATGGATCCAGTGTCCGAGAGCTGGCCCTTCGCCGCCGCGAGATCAAGCTTCGGCGTCGCGCCGATCCCGAAACGCTTTGCGTAGTCGGTGAGCTTCGCCGCGCCGATCTGAAGGCCGACCTGGGCGAAGTAGATGTTCTCCGAGAGCCGGAAGCCATCCGACATGTCAAAGGTGCCATGCGCACGCGAGGAGGAACGGACGAAGTAGTCGCCCCACGACTTGTCCGCCTGATACGGGTCGTCGACGCGTAGCTTTTTCGTGGGATCGAAGCCGGCCTCGAGAGCGGCTGCGCCGGTAACCACCTTGAAGACCGATCCCGGCGGGTAGAGCCCCTGCGCGACGCGGTTTAGGAGCGGGCGGCCCGCGTCGTGGTTGAGCTGGTCGAACGCGGCGTCCTGTTTGGACGGGTCGACGATCTGGTTTGCGTCGTAGCTCGGGACGCTCACCGAGGCGCGAATCGCGCCGGTCCGCGGGTCAATGGCCACGATGGCACCCTTGCGACCGCCGAGCGCATCCGCCGCCGCCTTCTGGATCTTGAGATCGATCCCGAGTACCACCTGCCCCGCGGGGGACCGATCGCCCAGATAGCGGGCCCGCCAGATGGAGACCGGGTCCGCGGGATCCTGGCCGATGAGCGACTCGGCATAGGCCGCCTCGATCCCGGAAAGACCGAACTTCGTGGAGGCGTACCCGAGCACTTGGGCGAGGCTCCGCTCCTTGTAAGAGCGGGCGAAGCCGGCGTCGGTCTTTTCGCTCGTTGCGACTGGCGCGCCGCTCCGATCCACGATGGCCCCCCGCGGCCGATTGTTCGTCGCGGCGATGAGGCGAGGGTTGAACGGATCGCTCGCGAGCTGGTCCGACGCGAGGACCGTCCAGTACGCGGCCCCGACCGACGTGACCAGGAAGGCGAGAGCGAGAGTCAGCGTGAGGGCTCGGATGTTCGCGCTGATCGGCGACGTCACGAGAGTCCCCCACCGCGCATCCGGCTCGACACCTGGGAGACCCGCAGGAGGATTCCCACGAGCATCCAGTTCGTCACGAGCGAGGAACCGCCGTACGCCACGAAGGGGAGCGTGATGCCGGTGAGCGGTATGAGCCGGAGATTCCCCCCGACGATGACGAGGGTCTGCAACGCGACGATGAACGACAGGCCTCCCGCGAGCAGCTGCAGGAACATCGTCGGCGCGCGAAGCGCGATCAGCATCCCGCGGTAGAGGAAGACGAGATACAGGGCAAGGAGCGCGAGCGCCCCTGCGAGCCCGGCCTCCTCAGCGAACGCGTCGAAGACGAAGTCGCTCCACACAACTGGGATCCGGTCCGGCATGCCGTTGCCGAGTCCGGCGCCCAGCAGTCCCCCGTTCGCGAGCGCGTACAGCCCCTGCACGAGCTGATAACCGGCGCCGAGTCGCATGTTCTCGTCAAACGGCCGCAGCCACGTATCGACCCGCGCCTGCACGTGACCGAAAACCTGGTACGCGACGATGCCGCCGAGGATCAAGAGGCCGACTCCGATGATCGCGTAGAAGGCCTCGCCGGTCGCCAGAAAGAGCATCGCCAGAAAAATCCCGAAGAACAGCACGGTCGCGCCCATGTCCTTCTCGAAAATCATCACGAGCATCGCGATCAGCCACATGGCGACGATCGGGACGAGGTACGGCACCGGCGGTACGGGGAACGGTCCGATGCGACGCTGCGAGTGTGACAGGACCTCGCGATATTCCTCCAGGTACGCGGCAAAGAAGACCACGAGCAGGATCTTCACCGCCTCCCACGGCTCGATGCTCCCAGGCCCGACCTTGATCCAGATCCGCGCGCCGTTGACCTCGCGGCCGATGACCGGAAGGAGAGGCGCGATGAGCAGGAGGAGGCCGAGGAGCGCCCAGGTCCACTTGAACCGGGCGAGCGCGGTAAGGTCGCGTGGCACCACGATCGTCGCGGCGAACGCCCCGGCCGCAATGATCGACCAGGAGAGCTGCTGCAGGAGAAGGTCCGAAGCGAGCCGCTGGACCAGAACGAGTCCGATCGCGGTAAGGCCGGCGGCGATCGGCATGAGTATCTGGTCCCCGCGGAACCGGATGCTGACAAGAAAGACGTGGAGTGACAGCATCAGCACAAGGAACACCGCGGGCACGACGACCGCCGTCGGCCTGAACGACGACGTTTCCGTCGCAAGCACCGCGACGAAGCCGGTGATGGCAAGCGTCGCGACCCAGAGGAGGAGCGATAGCTCGGTGAATCGCGCCCGCCCGAGCGGGACGGCGGCCTCTGCGCGCATCACTGTTCGAGCCTAAGTGCGACGCGACCGATGGCGAGCTCGTCGCCGTAATGCAGGCGCTCGCGCGACCGCACCACTTCGCCGTTCACGACCGTGCCGTTCGTGCTGCCGGCATCCTCGACCCACCACTCTCCATCGGCGAACTCGACGAGTGCGTGCTTGGCCGAGGCGGCCTCGTCGTTGATGACGATGTCGTTCCCGGCGTCGCGGCCAAGCGCGTTCACTGCGCGAAGCGGCAGACGATCGCCGACCCGGGGCGCGCCGCGAACCGTTCGCTGCACGACGAGGTGAGCGAGCCCCGTCGGCCGGGCAGCCACCGCGTTCTCCGACGCCAGCGAGCGCTGCAGTGAGCTGAAGACGCGGATCAGGAAGATATAGAGAAGGACGAGGAACGCGATCCGGACTCCCCAGAGGAGCACCGCGAACGTGATCTCCACCTGCTATTCGCTTGCGCGGAACTGCAGCTCGACACCGCCGATCGAAAGCCGGTCTCCGTCGGCGAGCACGACCTCAGCGACACGCCGACCGTTCACGTAGGTGCCGTTCGTGCTCTGGAGGTCGTAGAGCGTGTAGCGGCCGAGGCGCAAACGGATCTCGGCGTGCTTTCGCGACACCCGCCGATCGTCGAGAGTGATGTCGTTCTGAGGGTCGCGGCCGATCGCGAGCGGTTCCGACCCAAGCACGATGTCACGGCGCTCGTCGCCCTCGCGTACCGTGATCGCAGCCTTGGGCGCGCGCGGTTTCTCCCGCAGGAGCTTTTCGCGGTCGAGCACCATCGTGTGGCCGGCCTCGACCGCGCCGAGCGCTTTGGGGTCGGGCGATACCTCGTCGCCGGACGCGTCGACGAGGGCGCACGAGACCCGCATGTCGCCCGGCGGCAGATCCTCGTCGCGCTCGATCTCCACGGTCGGATAGGCGAGCAGCGTGTAATTGCGGTCCCGCGCCGCCCCAAGCACCGCCTCGGAGAGGTCCTGCTCGAGGCTCCGGCGGTACTGCTCGAACCCCTCGAAGTCCGATGGCGAGAGCGAGACCACGTAGGAGTTGGGCACGAATGTCTTGCTCAGCGAGATGGTCTGGTGCGATTCCATCGCGCGGATCACGCGCTTGGCGATCTGCACTGGCTGGAGCTTCGCCCCGAAAAGCCGGGCGCTCCAGCCCTCGATAAACCGGCTCGCGAACGCTTCAAGCCGCTCCACGCGTCTTTATGACCTCCGCCCCGAACAAGATGATGACCGCTGTGACGTAGATCCAGGTAAGAAGCCCCGCGGCGAACGCGAGCGGCCCGTACGCCGCGAACAGGGCAAGCGCCCGTGTGAAGTAGCCGAATGCCAGCTTTGCCACCTCCCACAGCACGGCCGAGACCAACGCGCCCTCCGCCGTAACGCGCCGCGTCGGCCGGCGTCGTGGGACCGCGCGGTAGACGACGAAGAAGAAGACGAAGCCGAGGGCGAGTCCGGCGAACGGGGACAGAAGCTGCAGGGCGACCGCGACCACCCCGCCGAAGCCGGCGCCGACGAGGGCGTCGGAAACCGCGGCGGTGCCGAACGAGAGCCCGAACGAGACGAGGGCGAGCACGGCGAGCACCGCAACGAACCCGGCCGCCTCGAGATGACCTCGTACGAAGCTCCGGCGGCCCTCACGACCGAGGACCTCGGCGAGCGCGCGATCGAGCGCACCGTGGATCGCCATCGTCGAGAAAATCGTGCCGATGACGCCGATCGACAGCGAGAGCGCACGGCCCTGCACGAGCTCGTGCGCGATGCGCGTTTCCTGCGCGGTGGCCGAGGGGTAGACATCGCGAAGGATCTCGACGAGATCGCGTTCGGCCCGGTCCGGCCCGTACACGAACGCCAGCACGCCGACGAGCAACGCGAGGAGCGGAATGAGCGCGAAGAAGATCTGATAGGCGACCGCGCCGGCGAGGAACGGACAATCGTCGTCGGCGAAGCTCACGATGACGGCTCGGCCGCGCGCCAGAGCGCGGGCTAGGATGACGCCTCGCTTTTCCGAGATGGCTTCTCCGCGGGCTTCGGCTTCGCGTCCGTCTTCGCATCCGCTTTCGTTTCCGACTTGGTCTCGGACTTGGCGTCGGATTTCGTCTCGGATTTCTCGCCTTTGGTCTCGCTTTTCGCCTCGGTTTTCTCCGCGGGGCGGCTGTCCGTCTTGTACCAGCCCGATCCCTTGAAGACGACGGCGGCCGGGGCGATCAAACGCCGCGGTTTCTTCCCGCAGTTCGGGCACTTCTCGAGAGGCGGGTCCTTGTAGGACTGCACCTGTGAGAAGGAATGTCCGCAGTGATCGCAGTGGTAGTCATAGATGGGCATCGGTGCCCCTATCATCGCAGCCGGTGGCGGCCGAGGTGGTCCCGACGAACGTCCGCGCGTCGCCCCGCCGACGGCTTCCGATCGAGGCGATTCAAGCCTGGGTCTTCCTCTTACCAGCCGTGATCATCATCGGGATCTTCAAGGTCGCGCCGGCCATTGCGGCCTTCTACATGTCGCTCTTCAAGTGGGATGTGGTCCAGGGGGCCTTCCGCGGCCTTGGCAACTACACCGATTGGCTTTACGACAGCGCGCTCCGTAGTCCGGACTTCTGGCGCGCCCTGTCCACGACGTTCGCCTACGTGATCTTCACGGTGCCTCTCGAGATGGCGATCGCGCTCATCCTCGCGTACCTCCTGTTTCAGAAGATGCGGGCCCGCGGCCTCTACCGGACGCTCTATTACCTCCCCTATGTGACCTCGTTCGTCGCGGCTGCCGCCGTCTTTGTGTGGGTCTTCAATCCCCAGTACGGCCCAGTCAACGAGATTCTCAGAATCGTCGGTATTGGACCGCAGAAATGGCTCGAGGAACCCAGCGGGGTCTTCGAGCTCGCCGCGTCCGCCTTCGGCATCACGCTTCCGGCGTGGCTGGCCGGACCGAGCCTTGCGCTGCTGGTTCTCTCGCTCGTCACCATCTGGCACTACCTGGGCTATCAAGTCGTCATCTTCCTCGCAGGGCTGTCGAACATTTCGCAGGAGTTCTACGAGGCGGCGCGCCTCGACGGCGCGAGCGAGCGCCAGATCTTCACGAAGATCACGCTCCCACTTCTGTCGCCGACCACCTTCTTTGTATTCACGGTCGCGTCGATCGGTGTTCTGCGATCGTTCGACTCCGTCTACGTCCTCACCAACGGCGGACCGCTTGACACGACGCGCACAGTAACGCTCCTCGTATTCCGAACCGCGTTCCAGCAGGCGCAGTTCGGACTCGGCGCCGCGCTCGCGTTCATCCTCACGATCGTCATCCTGCTGTTCACGCTCATTCAGTTCCGCGTTCTCGGAAGGCGCGTGCACTATGACTAGGGCGATTCCGATGGAGCGCGGCCTGCCTAGACTTTCTACGCGGCCGCGGATCGGCACGATCGCCAAGCACGCCGTGTTGATCGTCGTTGCCGTGCTCGTCGCGTACCCGTTCTTTTTCATGCTGACGAGTTCACTGAAGGACGTCCTCGAGGCCACGCGCACTCCACCGACGTTGTTCCCAGCGGAGCTACATCCTGAGAACTACGTCGACGCCTGGAACAGGGCGCCGTGGGGCCGCTACTTCCTCAACACGATCTTCGTCGCCGTCTCGGTCACGGTTCTCGAACTCGTGACGGCATGCCTGGCCGCCTACGCCTTCGCGCGGATGCGGTTCCCCGGAAAGGGCCTGCTCTTCACGATCTTTCTCGCGACCCTCATGATCCCCGGCGAGGCAACGCTCATTCCGAACTACGTTCTGATGAGCCCGAGCCGGAACGGCTGCCTCGGTTTGCCATGCCTCGGCTGGTTCGATACCTACCAGGTGCAGATCGTGCCGTTCATCGCGAGCGCGTTCTCGATCTTCCTCATGCGCCAGTTCTTCCTGTCCATCCCGAGCGAGCTCTCCGATGCCGCCCGGATGGACGGCGCGGGGCACCTGCGGTTCCTTTGGAGCATCGTTCTTCCGTTGTCGATCCCGGCGTTGATCACGGCCGGCCTGATCACCTTCCTCGGCTCGTGGAATGCTTTCCAGTGGCCGCTCATCGTCACGTCCCGGCCGGACTTTCGGCCGGTCCAGGTGGGCCTCTCGGGGTTCCGTCAGGAAGCGGGGTCGAGCTACCATCTCCTCATGGCGGCGTCCACGTTCGTGGTCGCTCCCATCGTGCTTCTCTTCCTGGTAGCCCAACGCTATCTCGTGCAGGGCATCGCGCGGACGGGCATCCGGGGTTGAGGCAGGCGCGTATACGTAGCGAAGCGGCCGGTGGAGGTCAGGAGGGAAGACCCATGCGTATGAAGGCAACGGTCCTCGCAGCGATCATGCTGGTGACGGCGGCCTGCAGCGGTGCGCCTCCTGCGGCGCAGCAATCGACGGAAGCGGATATCACGCTCTCGGGTCCCGTTGCCATCACGTTGTGGCACGCGCTGAGTGGTCCCCAGCAGGTGGCTCTGGACGCGATGGTCAAGAAATTCAACGAGACCAACGGAAAGGGCATCACCGTCACGGCCCTCAACCAAGGGACCTACACCGTCCTTGGCCAGAAATTGATGGGGTCGATCCAGGCAGGAAGCCTCCCCGAGCTCGCTCACGCGTACGAGAGCAACGTCGCCGACT
>JALYSZ010000111.1 GCA_030854525.1 Chloroflexota bacterium
GCCGTCTACCCGCCCGAGATCGTGCGCTTCCTGATGCTGCGCACGCCGCCGAAGCGCCACCTCGAGTTCGATCCGGCCGGCATGACCCTGCCTCGCCTCATGGATGAGTACGACCGGTCGGCGGACGCGTACCGGGAGGATCCGGAGAGCGATCTCGCGAAGACGTGGCGCCTGTCGCAGGTCTCGCCGACGCCCACCGCGCCCGGCTTCCGCGTGCGGTTCTCGACGGTCGCGAACTGGCTCCAGATCCCGAGCATCAAGGCCGAGGCCGAAGCCGAGAGGGACAAGGGCGCGCGCCTGACGGACACCGAGCTGCGGGAGCTCCACCGGCGTCTCGAGCTCGCCGGCGCCTGGCTGGAGCGGTGGGCCCCGGACGAGGCGAAGTTCCAGGTGCAGGAGACGACGCCGCGGGTGGACCTCTCGCCCGAGCAGCGTCGATACCTGATCGCGATCAGGGCGCTCATCGGCACGGTCCACGATGCGGGCGAGATGCAGAACCAGCTCTACGAGGCGGCGAAGACCGTCGGCCTCCTGGATGCGAAGGGCAAGCCTTCGCAGGACGCGTTCGCGGCGATCTACCTCGCGTTCCTCGGCAAGCCGAACGGACCTCGAGCGGGATGGCTCCTCCTCTCGATCGAGCCGGACTTCGTGCGTCACCGCCTCGATGAGCTCGGTCGTGCCGCGTGAACGGCAAGCTCCCCGTCGCGATCCTCTGGCACATGCATCAGCCCTACTACAAGCACCCGCAGACGAGCGAGTTCGTGCTGCCGTGGGTGCGGCTGCACGCGTCGAAGGACTACCTGCACATGGCGCGGTTGCTTCAAGAGTTCCCGCGCGTAAAGGTGAACTTCACGATGGTGCCGAGCCTGCGCGATCAGCTGGAGGACTACGCGCGCGGCGCCGACGACGAGGATACGCGGCTCACCATGCGCACGGTCGACGGCATTCTTGCGGGTGAGGAGCGTGCGCACATCCTCCGGCGCTTCTTCTCGATCCATCACGGCAACGTCATCCACCGGTACCACGAGTACCGACGTCTCCTTCAACTGGCGATGGCGACCGGCGACCGGCACGAGCTTCTATCGGACGACTACTTCGTCGATCTCGCGCTCTGGTTCAACCTGGCGTGGATAGATCCGGACGACATCCGCGCGGACCAGCGGCTCATCGAGCTCGCCGACAAAGGTGCGCGCTTTACGCGTGAGGACGTGCGCTACGTCATCGGGCGACAGCGCTTCATGGCGTCGGGGGTGCCGCACCTCTATCACCGGCTCGAGCGCGACGGGCAGGTCGAGATCCTGACCACGCCCTACTACCACCCGATCCTTCCTCTGATCATCGACGACCGGTCTGCGCTCCGCTCCGATCCGTCGGCGATCCTTCCCGAAACGCCGTTCGCGTATCCCGATGACGCAGCGTTCCAGCTCGAGGAGGCGGTCGCGTCGCACGAGCGCGCGTTCGGCCAGAAGCCCCGCGGCGTGTGGCCGTCGGAAGGCGCCGTCTCGCCCGAGGCCGCCGACGCGATCCGCAAGGCCGGCCTCGCCTGGTTCGCCTCCGACGAGGGCGTGCTCGCGCGATCGGTCGATGTCGAGCTGCGGCGCGACGAGGTCGGCGCGCTCCTCGAGCCCGCGCTTCTCTACCGGCCATACAAGCTCGCGAACGGCGCCACGGTAATCTTCCGCGACCGCGAGCTGAGCGATCGCATCGGCTTCGTGTACGGCGACATGAAACCTGACGATGCCGTCGGCGACATGATCGCGAAGCTCGAGCGCGCGCGGGACCGGCTGCCTGATGGGGGCGGGCCGTACCTCGCCTCGATCATCCTCGACGGCGAGAACGCCTGGGAGCAGTACCCGAACAACGGCAACGACTTTCTTCGAGCGCTATACGGCAGGCTCGAAGCGGACGATCGCTTCGAGACCGTGCGCATCTCCGACTACCTCGAGAAGGCACCGGCCACGGTCGAGCTTCCGCGGCTCCACACCGGCTCCTGGATAGAGGCGAATCTTCGCGTATGGACCGGCGAGCCCGCGCACGTTCGCGCGTGGAGCGCGCTCGAGCGCACGCGCCGATTCGCGCAGGAGCAATGGGGCTCTC
>JALYSZ010000114.1 GCA_030854525.1 Chloroflexota bacterium
CCGATGGTGCGAGAGCTAATGCGCGAGTCATCGACCGCGCGTCTGACACACTTTCGCCGACTCGCGCGCCGGCGTGATCTGCGCGCGCGTTGGGCCAAGTGGGGGTTCGGCAGCGATCGTCGCACGACCGATCGCGAGGCGACCCGGACCCGGAAGCGCGGCTAAGGAATTCGCGAGCCGAACCGAAAAATAAGCGAGAGGCCTGCAAAACCTTCATCGCGGGTTCGATTCCCGCCGTCGCCTCAGTTTCGGTGCAAATCGCAAGATACCGACGCCGTAAGACAGAGGTCCGCTCGACCTCCGTCGCGGATCCGATGTCGCTCAGGGACGCGCGACTCCAAAGGACTTCTGTTCCACGCGGCTGTCGAGCGTCGCTGCACGGCGCGACGATCCCGTCTGCGCTCCCGCCGGCATCGACGACGCCCTGCCCCGCTACCGTGCTTGCCTAGGACCTGGGGAGGTAGTCGATGGCTAAGCCGATCGCGCAGCGCATTTGGTACCTCGACGAGCAAGACAAGCGACGTGAGGTCGTCGTTCGCCAAGGTGACTCGCGTTTCCGGTTAGAGGGCGGCGTCATTCGAGGGCCCGATCCCGAGAGGCCTGGCGTGATGCTCTCCGTGCCACTACACCGACTGCTAATCATCGAAGACCACGCGACTCAGGGCGGCGAATACGTGGACAGTGACGACCTTCGCCCCCGGGCCGAAGAGTCGATCCAGGGCTAGGCAAGCCGGTAGAACCTTCAGTCGTGCCACGGTTGCAGGAACGTCGAGGACCGCCGGCCCCGTTCGGTAGTCCGCACTATGCGCGACCACGCGGACCGATCGAATTCATCAACGCGGCGTCAGCCGCCCACATACGAGAAGCAACGACAAGTGCTGCGCTTGCCCGAACTGCGTGACGCGGGGCTTGGGGCGATATCTAGACACCAGCGTCAGGTAGCGGCGCGCAAGAAAGTGGCACCTATTCAATGAGTTCGACACCTTCCACATTCGTAGGCCAGTCGCTATCTCCCAGGATCGAGCAGAAGACGCCGGAATTCGAGAACGATCGCGAGAAGGGCCGAGTGCGCTGGAACGCGGATGATGAGCGGGTTTATGGAGCGGATCTGCATAGGGAGCGGCGGTCGGGAATAAGCCCTTGTGTTCGTCAGAATCGGGAGTACACCTAGGACGTTCCTCCGGACCCGCAGCACCGTCCGTGCCCTAGTGCCGGCGAGGTGCTCCCCAGGCCCCCCGCGAACAGTCTCGTCCGTAAAGGGGCTGTCATGTCTAGCAAGCAGAACCGGGCCTGTCCCAGGCCCTCGTCATGAGGGCTTGAACAACGACAACCTGAAGCTCATCGACGAGAACCACCTTGGCGCGGCACCAGCGAGTCTCAGCCCACCGACTCCGACCATCGGCGATACGTTTTTGAGCGTCCGCGTCTCGACATCCGAGAGTTTAGGGGGCGCGTGTGGCACGCGATCGCGCCTAAGCCGCTAGCGAGAGGCTGCTGCGCCTAGCGCGCGAGTTCAACACCCTGCGTCCGCCCGACTACCAGGAGCGAATCGCGCGAGCAGTCGCTGACACGCAGGTACTTCCGCGCAAATCCCGGAGCGGAGTTGCCCGCACCGGGAGAGGATGCGCTCTTCGACATGGTCCGGACGCTGGCGAGTGCCTGCGAGCCCTCTCCCGAGGGATTCGCGCGGAGTTGCAACGAACTCCAGCGGACCGTGGATCAGCAGAAGAAGGACGCCGCCGACTAATCCCTTGCCCGGGCAACGCCGCGTCCATGGTTCCTGCCCCTTGCTCGCGCGCGCGAGTGCCTCGCGACATTTCTAAAGATGACGATTGGGCCATTGTGTTCGCGAGAATCGAGACGAGACTCAGCATGTTCCTCCGGACCCAGCGCACCGCCCGAGCCCCCGTGCCGGCGAGGTGCCCACCAGGCCCCCTGCGAACCACTCGCACATCGTGTTACCGCGAAATGAATTGGGGGCCATATGACCACAGACCAGAACAAGTCCACCGTACGCCGCCTCGTCGACGAGGGCTTCAACAAGCACAACCTGAAGTTCCTGGATGAGATCTTCTCGAAGGACGCCATCAGCCACGACCCGTCACAGCCGAACCTGGGCCGCGGTCCTGAGGGCGCGCGGGAGTCCATGCAGGTCTACACGACGGCGTTCCCGGACTCCAAGATCATCATCGAGCGCGAGATCGCCGAGGGCGACTACGTCGTGCAGCATCTGCGGGCGAGTGGCACGCACACGGGCCCGCTCTTCAACATCCCCGCCACCGGCAAGAAGACCAACGTGACCGGTGTCATCACGAGCAAGCTCCAGGACGGCAAGGTCGTCGAGACCTGGTCGCTCTGGGACCAGCTCACTCTGATGCAGCAGCTCGGCGTCGTCCCGATGCCCGAGACCGCGAGGAAGCCCGAGCTCGTCGGAGCGGCTCGCTAACTTTCACGTCCACGAGAGGAGCTGACGCCCGGCGGTGCTCGCCGGGCGTCGAGGCGCGCACTGGACCGACAGCACTCCGCCGATGAGGCTCTGCGACCCGGAGGTTGAAATAGGCATCTTGATGGTTAACCACGTCAGTTCGCCCGCGTCGCGCACGCCTACCAACGTGGACTCGCTTGGATCTGCCGTGGTGATCCAGTTCGTCTGCGCCACTGCGTCGCACTGCTCAACGCGCGGCTCGGGCTCCCTGGTTTGGCATCACGGCACGTGCGGTTACTGCGCCGATGACGGGTTCGTCGGACCGCACGTCTGGATCGACGCCAGTGGCCGTGATTCCAGCGGAGCTCCGCCGATGCGGCGCGCATCGCCGCAACACCGCGCGCGATACTGAGTGGGTGCTCGGCACAGCCGAGATCGACCGCTGCCGCGATCCGAGTAGGTCGTAGTGACGGGTTTGTGATCGTCCACCCTGCCGGCAACACGGATTTCGCAGAGGCTTGCAACCGCTATCGAGGCCTGCTGAGAGACGAGTCGACCTTCTCCTCGATGACCGTCGAGGAGCTTCTCGACGCCGACGTCCTCCCAGCCCGCACCGCCACGGCACTGAGCAGGAGGTACATCCCCGGCTGACGCTTCCTTGCACCCGCCCTCTCGCCCTTGTCTCCGATCTCGCATTGCGCCGAATCAGTCATGACGGCGTCTCCGGATTTCGCGATCACGCGCACGTTCGCTAGGGATTCGAGAGGCCGATCGAAAATTGGCGAGAGCGCCCTGCCTATACTCCGGCGAGACGTGACGGGGACACGTTTGGCGCCGGCGGACCGTAGGGACCGACTCGTCAACTCCGCACGGATCTGGCTTGGGTGCGTCGCCTTTCTCGCCGTCGTCAACCTGTACATCGCGTTCGTAGGCGGCGGGCTCGAGAAGGATCCGCGCATCGGTCTCTTTTCGTGGCCCTCCATCGCGATCTTCGGAGTGGCCGGTGCCGTCGGCGTGTGGCTCTCCCATCGCACCGGATTCCCCGCCGCGTGGGACTCTCGCATCTCGAATCGCGAGCGACTCGTCTACCCGATCCTTGTCGGGCTGGCCTTCGGCGTGGCGCTCGTCGCGCATGACCTCCTGTTCCACTGGACCGATGCGTTCCGGCGGCTCAACCCAGAGCTGCCATCGTTCAACGCACTCGGGCCCTTTCCTGGGCCGCTCCTCTTCTACAGCGGGGGCGCGATCATCGTCGAAGTTTTCTATCGCCTCCTCCCGATACCTCTGCTCCTATGGCTCATCTCGAACCTGGCTCTTCGTGGCCGCGCGCAGGATCGGGTGTTCTTGGTGCTCGCGGCGCTCACCTCGCTGATCGAGCCTGCAACGCAGGATCTGATTGCGCTCCAGCGGTCTGAACTCGTTGCCGCGGCCAGCGCGGTGTTCGTGATCGACTACGTCTTGAACTTCGCCCAAGCGATCTTGTTCCGCCGATACGGCTTTCTGGCGTCGATCCTGTTGCGGGTCGCGGCGTACGCCGTGTGGCATGTGATCTACGGCAACTACGTCTGCGGGTGTTGATCGAGTCGCGAGCTCGGCGTGCTGGGAATACGAGGGATCCCTGAACGCGTTCAGCAGGCGTGGCCGACTGGAACAAGGGGACCATCGATGAGTTCTATGCCAAAGGGGGCAAGGGCATAG
Organism: Chloroflexota bacterium; assembly: GCA_030854525.1. Next base: position 4,124 of record JALYSZ010000114.1, read on the forward strand.
GTCACTTCGGCGACAAGCTGTTGCTGCTGACCACGCGAGGGGCGAGAAGTGGGCAGGTCCGGACGACGCCGCTCGTCTACCACCGCGATGGCGACCGCTACGTCATTGCCGCCTCGATGGGCGGCGCGCCAGCGCATCCCAGCTGGTACCACAACCTGGTGAAGCATCGGGACGCTGAGATCGAGGTTGGGACCGAGAAGTTCAAGGTGCGCGCGACACCCATCCCGAAAGGACCCGAGCGCGATCGCCTATACGAAGCTCACGGTCTTAACTTCGCGGCGTTCCGCGACTACCCGAAGAAGACGACGCGTGTCATCCCGATCGTAGTGCTGGAGCGCGTCTTCTAAACGCGGTCCACACCGGATCTCAGAACGCGCTTTCGCCTACGTCCTCCGATGTGAAAGTGGGACCTATTCGATAAGGCCCTAGTGCGGGGTTCGGGGCGCGGGTGCGCGGTCGGGTAGCAGCCAGGGAAGGGCCTCCGCCATCGGCTCGACCAGGCTGGCGTACTGATCGCGAGTGAGCTGCTCTCTGGCGAAAAGCCCGAGCGCCGCACCGAACGCCGCGCGTTCGGCCTTGTGCCCGAGTTGACCGTGGCGGGCCTTCCAGTTGACCAGTGCGCCCGCGGCCTCGGTTAAGCCGAACAGTGCGCGACGGAACTCATCCCAGCGCGGACCGAGGTTGTGCTGCTCGATCGCTGCGAGCGCGGCGCGCTCGGCGTCGTGATATGCGTCGACGCCCCGACGTTCATGCCGATCCCAGCCCCAAGCCGCACGATCGATCCCATTGACGTCGAACACCCGAAGATCCGCGGTGAGGCGATCGAGCTCGCTCTGGCTGGGACCTTTGCCCGGTTTCATTTCAGCCCTCCGATTCGCACGAACCTACGTTAGCGCGCCTGACTCTCTAAACGCCGCGATCTCATCGACGGAAAAGCCCCACTCGCGAAGAGCCTCGCCGGTGCGTTGCCCGACCGCCGCCGGACCTCGCCGGATCCGTCCGGGCGTACGGCTGAAGCGCGGCGCGGCAGCGGGCTGCACAACGCCATCGACCTCGACGAACGTAGCCCGCACCTTGTTGTGCGGGTGCTCCGGCGCCTCGCTCAAGGAGAGCACTGGAGCGAAACACGCATCACTTCCCGCCATGACCTGACTCCACTCATCCCGAGTCCTCGTGCGGAATACTTCGGCGAAGCGCTCCCTAAGACGAGGCCACCCCGAGCGGTCGCGTCGGTCGGGTAGGTCCTCACCGTTCAGCTCCAGACGGCGCAAGAGCTCGCGGTAGAAACGCTCCTCAATGGCACCGACGCACACGAACCGGCCATCCGCCGTTTCGTACACGGCGTACCAGGGCGCGCTCCCGTCTAGCTCGTTCTCTCCACGGGCGTCGGCCCACGACCCTGCGGCCTTGCGGCCATACACGCTCGTCATTAACGAGGCGGCGCCATCGACCATCGCCGCGTCCACCACTTGTCCCTTACCCGAGCGCACCCGCTCGAGCAAGGCTGAGACGAGACCAAACGCGAGATAGAGAGCGCCCCCCGCGAAATCGCCGACGAGGTTCAGCGGTGGCACCGGTGGACCGTGCTTCGGCCCGATGGAGTGCAGCACGCCAGTCAGTGCGATGTAGTCGATGTCGTGGCCGACCGCACCCGCGAGTGGACCGTGCTGACCCCAGCCGGTAACGCGACCGTAGACCAGGCGAGGGTTGATCGCGAGGCAGTCGTCCGGTCCCAAGCCGAGCCGCTCGGTGACGCCGGGCCTGAAGCCTTCTATCAACACGTCGGCTCGCCGAATCAGCTCCTTAACGGCGGCAACGCCCGCGGCTTTTTTCAGATCGAGCGCGATCGAGGGCCGACCTCGACTCAGAAGATCGAACTCCCGCGGAGTCGGTAGGCCGAGGTCGACCGGCTCAGGCCGCTCGATGCGCAGGACGTCCGCCCCCAGGTCCGACAAGAGCATCGCGCAGAACGGACCCGGACCGATCCCCGACAGCTCGACGACTCTGATTCCGGTGAGCGGCCCGCTCGGCCCGGGGTCCTGATGATCGCCCGAGGACCGATCGTCTTGCACAGCCGCAACGGTATCCGCATAGCGCAGAGGTCGGCGTAGCCTCATCGAGAGTTCGAGCCCCGCCGTGGTCGTACGCTGGCGGGGTCTATTCGCACTGAGGGGAGACACAGCAGTGAGTAGTTCAAGAGGCGTCACCGTTCCGAACGAAGCAGCCGAGCGTGACGCGCAGGGCGAATGGGGAGGCGAAAGCAAAGGCGTCGGCGCGTACGCAGATGTCAACGGAATCAATCTCTATTACGAGGTCCATGGAACGGGCCGGCCGCTGATCCTCCTGCACGGCGGTCTCGGCGCGACCTCGATGTTCGGCCCGATTCTCCCGGCACTCGCCAAGGGCCGGCAGGTCATCGCCGTCGATCTTCAGGGCCACGGTAGGACGGCCGACATCGATCGACCACTCAGCCCCGCGCTGATGGCCGACGACATAGCGGCGCTCATCAAGCACCTGAAGCTCGGCCGCCCCGACCTCATGGGCTATTCGCTCGGCGGCGGCGTCGTGATGCATACCGCGATCCGGCACCCCGAGGTCGTGGGCAAGGTCGTGATCATCTCGACCAACTTCAAACGCAGTGCGTACTACCCGGAGATCCTCGCGCAGCAAGGCCAGGTCGGCCCTGACGCGGCTGAGGCGATGAAACAGACGCCGATGTATCAGCTCTACGCCAGCATCGCGCCGAGGCCCGAAGACTGGGGCCGACTTCTCGGCAAGATCGGCGAGGCGATGAAGATCGACTTCGACTTCTCCAAGGAGATCGCCGGGATAAAGGCGACCACGATGATCGTCGCGGGGGATGCCGACATCTTTCCGCCCGCGCACGCAGTCGAGTTCTTTGGGCTTCTCGGTGGCGGCAAGCGTGACGGAGGTTGGGACGGTTCTGGGCGGCCTAATGCAAGGCTCGCCATCCTGCCAGGCCTGACGCATTACACGATCTTCAACGCTCCCGCCCTGGCTGCCACGGTCGTCCCGTTCCTCGACGAGCCGGCGCCGCAGGCTCCGTGATCGTGCCCGCCCGCTTCTAGACTCAATAGATGGCAACCGCGCCCGTGCTCCCGGGCGGATTCGAGCTACCTCTCGAGCCTCGCCTGCCGCGCCTTGGATCCGTTGACGCCGTCGCGCTCGAAGAGCGCGCTGCGTCCCTCGCAACTCGCTCGATCAAGCGCGAAGCGAAGCTTTTCGCGCTCGATCTCGCGATTCGCATGATGGATCTCACGACGCTCGAGGGCGCCGACACGCCCGGCAAGGTCGCGGCGTTGTCCTCGAAGGGCATCCGCCCCGATCCCTCCGACCCGAACATCCCCTCCGTCGCGGCGATCTGCATCTATCCCAACCTCGTTCCATACGCGCTCGAGCGCACGCGCGGCACGAACGTGAAGGTCGCCTCGGTGGCAACCGCGTTTCCTTCGGGTCAGTCGTCGCTCGAGATCAAGCTGGCCGAGGTGCATGAGGTCGTCGAGGCGGGGGTGCACGAGGTCGATATGGTGATCGATCGCGGCGCCTTCCTCTCCGGACGGTACGCGAAGGTCTACGACGAAATCGTCCGCGTGAAGGAAATCTGCGCGGGGCGGGCGCACCTCAAGGTCATCATCGAGACCGGCGAGCTTGGCACCTACGACAACGTGCGGCGCGCGTCTCTGCTTGCGATCGCTGGCGGCGCCGACTTCATCAAGACGTCGACCGGCAAGGCCGCCACGAACGCGACGCTGCCCGTCGCCCTCTGCATGCTCGAGGTCATCCGCGACGTGCACGAGGAAACGGGCCGCGCCGTCGGCATGAAAGTCGCGGGCGGCATCCGCCAGTCGAAGCAGGCGGTGCAGTACCTCGTTCAGGTGCACGAGACCCTAGGACTCGCGTGGCTCACGCCCGACCGCTACCGGATCGGGGCTTCCACGCTGCTGAACGACGTGCTCATGCAGATCCGCAAGGAGCGCACCGGCAGGTACCAGAACCCGGACTACTTCACCGTTGACTAAAGACAAGCGCGAGATCGCGCGACGACAGGACAAAGCCCCGATCGCCACCGCATGGGACTACGCGCCCGCGCCCGAGGCGCGCGACATCGTCAAGATCAAAGACCGGTACGGCCTCTTCATCGGGGGGAAGTTCGTCGAGCCCAAGTCCGGCGAGCGCTACACGACGATCGACCCCGCGCGCGAGGAGCCTCTCGCGGAAGTGGCGCAGGCGGGCAAAGCCGACGTCGACCGCGCGGTCCGCGCGGCGCGCGACGCGTTCGCGAATGGCTGGTCAAAGCTCCGCCCGAGCGAGCGTGCGAAGTACCTCTTCCGCATCGCCCGGTTGCTCCAGGAGCGCTCGCGCGAGTTCGCGGTCCTCGAATCCATCAACGGAGGCAAGCCCATCCGCGAGTCGCGGGACGTCGACGTGCCTCTCGCCGCGGCGCACTTCTTCTACTACGCGGGTTGGGCAGACAAGCTCGAGTACGCGTTCCCGAACCGCAAGCCGCGTCCCGTCGGCGTCGCCGGGCAGATCATCCCCTGGAACTTCCCGCTGCTGATGCTCGCGTGGAAGATCGCGCCGGCGCTCGCGGCCGGGAACACCGTCGTGCTGAAGCCGGCCGAGACGACGCCGCTTACGGCGCTGCTCTTCTGCGACGTGCTCCGGCAGGCGGAGCTTCCGCCCGGCGTCGTGAACATCATCACCGGCGATGGCCGCACGGGTGCGGAGCTCGTGTCGCATCCCGACGTGAACAAGATTGCGTTCACCGGCTCGACCGAGGTGGGGAAGGCAATTCAGAAGACGCTCGCCGGTACCGGGAAGCGGCTCACCCTCGAGCTTGGTGGGAAGGCCGCGAACATCATCTTCGACGACGCGCCGCTCGACCAGGCGGTCGAGGGAATCGTCAACGGGATCTACTTCAACCAAGGTCACGTGTGCTGCGCGGGGTCGCGCCTCCTCGTCGAGGAATCCATCTACGAGACGGTCATTGCCAAGCTGAAGCGGCGGATGGCGACCCTTCGTGTCGGCGACCCGCTCGACAAGAACACCGACGTCGGCGCTATCAACTCCAAGCAGCAGCTCGAGAAGATCGGCTCGCTCGTCCAGGCGGGCATCGACGAAGGTGCCGAGATCTTCCAACCGCCCTGCAAGCTGCCGGAGCGTGGGTACTGGTTCGTCCCAACGGTCTTCACGAACGTCGCGCAGTCGTACCGCATCGCGCAGGAGGAGATCTTCGGTCCGGTGCTGTCGGTGCTCACATTCCGAACCCCCGACGAGGCCGTCGAGAAGGCGAACAACACGCCCTATGGGCTCTCCGCTGGTGTGTGGACCGAGAAGGGCTCGCGGATCCTCGCGATGGCGCAGCGTCTTCGCGCGGGCGTGGTCTGGGCCAACACGTACAACCGCTTCGACCCGGCGTCGCCGTTCGGCGGCTACAAGGAGTCAGGCTTCGGTCGCGAGGGCGGACGGCACGGGCTCGAGCCGTACGTCGTGCTGGACAACGCATGAGCCAACGCCTACAAGTCCAGAAGACCTACAAGCTGTTTATCGGCGGAGCTTTCCCGCGCTCCGAGTCCGGGCGCACGTACGTCGCCGAAGGTGCCAACGTCGCGCGCGCGTCGCGGAAGGACCTGCGCGACGCCGTCCGCATCGCGCGCCAGGCGGGCGGCCCGTGGTGGGCCATGACCGCATACAACCGCGGGCAGGTCCTCTATCGCATCGCCGAGATGATGGAGACGCGTGAAGCGGAGCTCGCGGCGCTCTGCGGCGGACCCAACGAAGTGGCCGGGGCTATCGACCGGATGGTCTGGTACGCCGGTTGGTCCGACAAGCTCGCGCAGGTCATCGGCTCCGCCAATCCCGTCGCCGGCCCGTACTTCAACTTCACAGTGCCTGAGCCGACCGGCGTCACGGGAGTCATCGCGCCGGAACCGCCGCTGCTCGGGCTCGTCTCTCGGCTCGCGCCGGTGATCGTCGGCGGGAATACCGCCGTGGTCATCGCGTCGGAGACCCATCCGCTCGTCGCGATCGAACTTGCGGAGTGCCTTGCGACGGCGGACGTCCCACCGGGTGTCGTGAACATCCTCACCGGCCTCCGTCGTGAGCTCTCGCCGGTGCTCGCGTCGCACATGGACGTCTCCGCGCTCGATCTCACTGGCGCCGACGGCGACGGCGCGGAGTTGGAAAGGCTCGGCGCCGAAAACGTGAAGCGAATCGTCCGCGGAAGCGCCAAAACGCAGAGCCCGTACGACATCGCCGCGTTCCTCGAGCTGAAGACCGTCTGGCACCCGATCGGGATGTAGAGGACCTCGGCACAGCAACACAAAGCCCATGACGGAACCGTAATGAGGAAACGGAGCTGCGGGGATACCGTCGCCCATACCGTCGCGCGGCGTGCCCGCCGCGACGCACATCGGGGCAGGAGGACAGAGATGAACAACGATCAGATGGCCGAGCGCATCCACGAGCTCTACAAGTCCGGCGACCTGGAGAAATTCGCGAAGTTCCAGAACGAGATGGCAGCTGACGACATGGTCCAGGAATGGCCGCAGTCCGGCGAGCGGATCCGCGGCCGGAAGAACATCGCGGCTATCAACGAGAACTATCCGGCAAGCACTGGCACCACACCAAAGGTGGAGCTCCGGCGCGTACTGAAGCCGGGCGAGGCTTGGATTATCGAAGCGACGATCGACTACGGTGACGGCATTCCGGTAAGCGCCGTTTCGATCATGGAGACCGGCGCCGACGGCAAGGTCGTTCGCCAGACCGACTACTTCGCGAATCCCTTCGAGGCACCGGCCTGGCGCAGCAAGTGGGTGGAGCAGATGGAGCCCGCCGGCGTCCGGTAACGTGTGGCTCGGACTAGCTAGAACACTTCCCGCGCGAATGCCTCTAACTCGTCGAGGTGCTCGTACAGGCGCGACCCGCCAATAACCAGAAGGTCGACACCGGCGGCCTCCATCTCGCGAACGACCGCGCGACGGGGGCCGCGCATCTCGTTGAAGTAGAGGGCTGCCGCAAGCGGCGCTGCGGGCCGCCGGCTCCGTAGCCTTTTGGCGTACTCGGCGACGCGCTCGGGCTGCTGCTGCCAGGTGAACAGGCCGGCGTCTTGTTCGGCTGCGATCCGGACGACGCCCTCGCCTTGCCCACCGATCCAGAGCGGCAGCGCGCCTCCTTGCGGCGGATGCGGGTGGGCGCCGACCTCGCCAAAGCGGACATAACGCCCCTCGTAACTGAAGGTCGAACGCGTCCACGCGAGTCGCAGCACCTCAATAACTTCCTCCAGACGCGCCTGCCGGTGATCGGTCGGATGGCCGAGCACCTCCGCTTCCTCGAGCAGCCAGCCTGCACCGAGACCGAGCTCGAAGCGGCCGTTCGACAGGAGGTCGACCGACGCGGCCTGCTTCGCCAGCGTGAGCGCGTGGGTCGTGATGACGGGCACGACGGTGATGCCGAGGCGCACACGTTCCGTGACGCCGGCGGCGAAGGCCATCATCGTCATCGCGTCGACCCATGGCGTCGTGGCGGTCCAGGACGGAACGCCGGTCTCGTCGTACGGGTACCGCGGTGCGAACGAGGCTGGGATCGCGACGTGCGAGTTCGACCACACCGAGTCGAACCCGAGGCGCTCGGCGCTCTTGAGAACCGCGATCGCGTCCTCTCGGGTCGGCGTGTACGTGTTGATCATCACGCCGATCCGCACGCGCGCAGTCTACGGGCGCTCGTGACGGGTTCGTCTCGAAGAAAGTGAGGCGGCGTGGAACCTCATACTCGCGCAGTGGCCAGGCTCATTGATCGCATAACGGCTGGCTTGCGGGGGAACGAAGTGGTCGCGCCAGTGGGCAAGCTCATTGGCTTCCGGCCAACCTCAGTCGAGACCGGAAAAGCGGTCTTCGAGCTCGAGGCGGGTCCGCAGCACGCGAACCCAATGGGAACGCTCCACGGCGGCGTCCTCTGCGACGTCGCGGACGCGGCCATGGGCGTTGCGTACGCGTCGACGCTAGGGGAGGGGGAGACCTTCACGACACTCGAGCTGAAGATCAACTTCCTGCGGCCGTTCCGCAGCGGGACCCTCGTTGCCACCGGACACGTGGTGAAGACCGGACGCACGGTCGGCCTCGTAGAGTGCGATGTGACCGACTCGGAAGGACGACTCATCGCCCGAGCTATGAGTACATGCATGACCCTCCGCGGCGAGTCGGGCGAGGGCCGCTGATCTAGGCGGACCGCCTCCGGCGCTGTCGGCTCACGGTATCGGTCGCCTCGGGCACGCGGGCGGGATCAAGCGCTCGGAACGCTTTGGAGCGGAGCAGCTTGCGCAGCAACTCGGCTAGGCGCCCTCGTTCCGACCGACTCAAGGCCGCGAGGAGGTGTTCTTCGTCTGCGACGTGATCGACAACCGCCTTGTCGACGAGCCGTCGGCCCTTCGCGGTGAGCTCGACGAGTCGGCCGCGGCGATCGCTCGGATCAGCGAGGCGCCGGATCATCTTCATCTCTTCGAGACGGTCGAGTCGGTTGGTCATCGCGCCGGACGACAGGATCAGGGAGCTGAAGAGCGTCGTCGGGTTCATGCGGAACGGCGCACCGGCCCGGCGTAACGCGGCGAGCACGAGGTATTCGCCCCGGGACAAGCCATAGCGCGCGAAGATAGACGCGAAGCTCGCCGACTGAAGCAAGGCCAGCCGCAAAATCCGCGTAAGGGTATGGGTGGCCGAGACGTCCAAATCGGGGCGCTCTCGATTCCACTCAGCCACGATCCGATCGATCTCGTCCAAAGTTTGTCGCAGTGTATCTCGACGTCGAGACTCTTGACCTGAGCCTACAGTACAGTATCTTGATGTCGAGATAATGTCCCAGGAGACCATCACGGAACGCCTGACCCCACGTGAGCTCGAAGTGCTGGCGCTCATGGCGACAGGGCTGAGTAACCGCGCGATCGCAGCTGACCTCGGCATCGAGTACACGACCGTTCGCGGCCACGTGCAGTCCGTGCTGGACAAGCTCGGTGCGCGTTCGCGCTTCGACGCGGTCGCCCGCGCCTACCGCAGTGGATTGGTGCGCGCGTCGGAGAGCGGACGTTGACTCGTCGCCGTTAGCCGCGGCCCGGAACGGAGCTGGCGTGGAGGATGAGCTCGTCGATCTTTGCCCGCAGCTCGCGCGGGCTGAATGGCTTCGCGAGATAGCCAGCAGCCCCGTGCTCGCCGAACCGTGCGACGTCGCCACGTTGAACGGAAGCGGTGACGAACACGATCGGGATGTGGTGCAGCGATGGCTGAGCCTTCACGGCATCGGCGAGCGCAAAACCGCCCATGACCGGCATGGCGAGATCGGTCACGATGAGCTCCGGCATCTCCCGCTCGATCGCGGCCAGACCATCTCGGCCGTTCACCGTCATCTCGATCGTATGAGTGGTCGCCCGCATCGCCGCTTCGATCAGTTTCCTGATCTGCCCTTCATCCTCGCAGAAGACAATCCGTGCCATTGCTGTTCCCTCCGGCCTATGCGGCAAGCGGGACGAGGTTGGTCGCTTCCAGCAGCGGTAGCTGCACGTGCGCGAGGGTCGGTTGATGTTCCTAGAGACCTGAGGGCGGGATGGGACGCTAGATCAACGGGCGGCGCTCATTAGGCTTCGGGCACCGAGGGTGGCCCAGGCGAGGCCGGGTGCGATGGCCAGCAGCGCGCGGTCATCCTCGGTGTTGAAGAAGAACAGAACAATCGCCGCGCCGATCAGCATCCAGGCCGCCGATCGAGGAAGCACGCCGGTCCGTAGGGAGGCGATCCCGAGCGCGAGCATCCCCAGGAGGTAGAAGGGCCAACCGACGAAGAGCGGCACCGACGGCACGAGCAACATCACGAGCACCAACGCACCGAGCGCGAGCATGACCACCGAAGCCTTACCCCATGACCCCGCGAGCCATGCCGCGCGGCCGTAGAGGAGCGCGAAGCCCACGAGGGTTAGGACGACCGCTGCCGCCAGGTACGGCGCAGCATCCGCCCCGCCGCGGTAGGTGGAGGAAAGGGACTCCGCTGGCCTTAAAAGCCGGACCCCCGCCGCATCTCCGTAGCGCTCTCCTGAAAGCGCCAGCGCGTAACCGACCCAGGCGACGCCTCCGATGGCGAGGGCGAGTGAGCCGAGCAAGCGTGTCATGTGACCTCCCGCGCGGATCTTCGAAGTAGCCACGGTCGCCGGCTCTAGCCCCTTCGTTTGTTCAGGCTAGCGCCCCAGGGGCTCAGACACTTCATCAAGGAGCAGCGTGCAGGCGTGGAGCACCGAGCCCTCTCCCGATTCGCTGGTAGCCCAGACTTTTCCTCCGCTGAGCTGGACGATCTGGCGCACGATCGGAAGCCCGAGACCGGTTCCCTGGATGCTGCGGGTCGGTGTCGTCTGAACCCTTGAGTACCGCTCGAAGATGTCTTCGAGCTGCTCCGCTGCGATTCCCATCCCATGGTCGCGGATAGTCAGCGTGACCATCCGCTCCGCGCGCTTGGTCCGCAGCTCGACGGCACCGCCGCCGGATGAGTACGAGACCGTTAGCCTCCTGAAGTGCGATTCAGCCGTAGCCGTAACCACAGGGCACCGGACGCAGTTCTCATCCGCGTGAGGGGTCTGCTGGTCGCTCTTGCGCTGGTCGCGGGCGCCGCGGTCGACGTTCGGGCCGCGGTCGCGTCTCCGCAGATGGAGCCATCGGCCGCCGTGTGCACAGGCTCGAGTGTTGGGCCCGGCATCGCGCCGCCCGCCCGTGTCTCCACCGGCATCCCCGGCTTCCACGCGGCGTGGTACGGGCAGAGCGGTTACCCGACGCTCTGTCCGGGCGAGCGGTCCAGCGCGGTCGTCGCTTTCCACAACTCGGGTTCGCGCGGCTGGGTCAGCGGTCGCATGGGCGAGGTCGCGTACCTCGGGACCTGGAACGGCGATCCCGGGCAGGACGAGCCGACCGTCCTCGGCGGCAACGGCGAGATGGGCTCCCCGCAAACGGGATGGCCGCGGTTCAACCGCGTCGCGTTGCAACCGCACGAGTACGTCGGTCCCGGTCAGGTCGCCTGGTTCCAGTTCGCGATCCAGGCGCCGGACCGACCCGGGTTCTACCGCCTCTATATCAGGCCTCTCGTCGAGGGCGCGACGTGGATGGAAGACGTGGGCGTGTACTGGCAGGTCACCGTCCTCAATCCCGACGGGACGCCGCCGGCCGGCCGCGTCAGTTCCCGCGTGCCGGCGCCGATCGAGGACACGTCGCCGGCGCTGGCGCCGGCCCAGTTCGACAATGTCGGATCGGCGCAACCGCCAGAGAGTGGGATCGTTCTGAGCGGAGGTACCAAGGGCACCTGGACCTCCACGTGGGTGCAGACGCGCTTTCCTTTCTCGCAACTCATCCCCTCCTGGAGCGCGGACACGCCAACGGAAAGCTGGATCGAGGTAGAGATCCAGACCCGCACCGCGGCCGGGCGTGAGACCCGCTGGTGGCGCGTGGGCGTCTGGGCATATGGCGACGAGACGATCCGCCGGACGTCGATCAACGGCCAAGCCGACGCCGACGGTGTCGTCGAGACCGACACCTTCAAGACGCGCGCCGAGAAGATGACCGCCTACCGCGCTCGCGTGACGCTCTCGCGGACGGCGACCGCGTCGGCGTCGCCGGTGCTGCGGCGAATCTATGCGGTCGTGTCGGATACGCGCAGCTACATCCCGCGCTATCCAAGCCCTCGCTACACGGACCGCGCGATGGAGCTTTCCGTTCCCCGGTACTCGCAGGAGATCCACGCGGGCGAATTCCCCGAATACGACGGCGGCGGCGAAGCGTGGTGCAGCCCGACCTCGACCGAGATGGTGGTCGAGTACTGGAACAAACGGCCCACGTCCGCTGAGCTGGCCTGGGTCGGTCCTCACGCTGACCCGCAGGTTGATTACGCGGCGCGGTTCACGTACGACGCCGCGTACGGAGGCACCGGGAACTGGCCCTTCAACACGGCCTACGCGTCACGCTTTGGCCTCGCCGCACGGGTGCTGCAGCTCGGATCGCTGAACGATGCGGAGCGCTACATCGCCGCCGGAGTTCCGCTGGTCGCGTCGATCTCGCATGCGCGAGGCGCGCTTCCCGGCTTCCTGAATAACGACGGAACGAACGGACATCTGCTGGTGATCATCGGGTTCAGTGCGTCAGGTGATGTCATCGCAAACGATCCGGCCGCGTTGAGCAACACGACGGTGCGACGGGTCTACGGGCGCGAGGCATTCGAGCGTGCGTGGATCGGCGGCTCGGGCGGGGTCGTCTACTTCATCGCGACGCCGAACACCTTCGTTCCGTAGCTAGCTCCCGGTGAGATACGGCGTCGCGTCGAGATCCCTTCCGCTCGGCACGGCCTGCAGCGATACGACGACCTGGTACGGCGCGCTCGAGTTGTAGAAGGTCGCCCAGGATGAACGGCCGGGCGCGATCAAACGAAAGAGAGGATCGCCGGCGGCGATCGTGTTGCCGTTGCGCGCGAGCACGTCGGTCACCGCGCCGAGCGTTCCCGGACGGTAGGTGATCTTCCGGTCGGAGGCGACGACCGAGACGTACGGGAAGAAGGGAAGCGTCGCGACGTTCGAGCCGACGCGCACCTCGCCGTCGATGAACTGATAGGTGAGAACCTCCACTGTCCCCGCGAAGGGCGCAACGAACGTGCGGCCGACGTCGGGCACGACGATCCCTACGTAACTTCGTCCCCCGAAGCGAAAGGAGGTGAGCGCAAGTGGTGACGGCGTCGGCGTGGCCGTCTCTGTGGCCGAAGGCTCAGGTGTCGGGGTCGTCGTGGGAGAGGGATTCGGGGTAGGGACATCGCTGGGCACCGCGGGTGAGGTGGTCGGGCTCGGCGGCGCGTTCGCCGGTGGACTGGACTCCGAGGTCGAGGGCAGCGCGAGGCCGAGATTTCCAACGAAGATGAGTCGCCCGACCCCGAAGAGCACCACCGCCGAGATTCCGCTCGCGACTGCGACAGTGCCAATCCGCAGCAGCGCATGTTTCACGGCGATATCTAACGACATCCTGAGGGCTTCGCAACGGGTCGCGGCCGCATATCCTGCGCGTCACCGATGAAAAAAGCGCTGGCGGTCCTCGGTCTGATCACGATTTCGGTAGCGCTCCTGGCAGAACCGGCCGGTGCCGCCGGGCCGGTCCCGGCGAGATACCAGCTCCGCGGGCACCTGCCGGAGCTCGGCGAGCGCCCGACGATGCGTGTCTTCGTGACGCAGTCCGAGTACGACACGTACCGCAACAGCCTCGGCGACGCGAACGTGTTCCCGCCGGTCAGCGGGCTATTCATGAGCTTCGACAGGGACATCCTCGCGCTGTACACGCGGGGCAACGACACCGGTGGGCGCTGCATCGGAACACAGATCGCCGCCGGCTTCTCGGGCGACACCCTTGCCGCGACGGCGTCGTGGCAGGCCGGCACCTGCGGCGCGCCGAGCACGGCCCACTACCCGTTCATCCTCATCGCTGTCTCGCGGACCGCGGCGGACGGCACGGCTTGGCTTCCCACCGCGAGGTCGGTCTGCCTGTCGGTCGAATCGCAGGACACGAACGCGTGCGCGACGCTCGGCGGTGCCTCGCCGACGTCGAGCGCGACGGCGTCACCCGCGCCGACGAGCACGACAACCGCGGCGCCCTCGGCAACAACGCCTGCGCCCACCGCGACGCGGTCGTTGACTCCGAGTCAGACCGTCTCACCGACCGCAGTCCCAACGCAGAGCGCAACGACCGTCCCGGCCACCGCGACCCGGTCGCCGGCCGCCGCCGCAAGTCCGCCGCCGGCCGCGGGCGACAACGGGACGAATTTCCTGCTCTACGCGATGCTGATTGCGATCGGTTTCCTCGTCCTGCTCTCGCTCTTCCTCTCGCGCGGAGGCCGGCGCCGCTAGGCCTTGCGGAGCTCCACCAGCCACGCCCAGAGCAGCGGAATTGTCTCGACGAGGTTGTAGAGGAAGTGCAGGTCGGGTCGCGCGATCGGAAGACCACCGAACAGCAGACCGCCTGACGACAGCAGGCCGGGACTCCCTGAGACCCCAGTTTGGATGTACGTCGCGATCATTATTGAATGCTCGACGAAATGCCAGCCCGCGAGCGGCGTGACCGCTATGAGCCATGGATTCGTCCGAAACCGCGGCAGTAGGACGAGGAGCGCGACGAGGACCAGCGCGTTCCAGATGAAGTGGACCCACTCGATGTTGAGCTGCCCGACGATCCCCTGAGCGCTAGCGCCCGTAAGGTGTTGCACGTGCATCTGGACCATCTGGGCGACGTGTTCGAAGAGGTGCGCAGTCTGGGCCAGCGCGAGGAAGCCGAGCAG
>JALYSZ010000133.1 GCA_030854525.1 Chloroflexota bacterium
TCGCGCTTTGCGCCAGCGCCGGCAGGCTCGCCCTCCGCCTCGGCACCGGGCTGACCCGGCTGCTGCTCGGCCTGCTGCTTGGCCTGCTCCTGCTGGTACATGATCTCGCCGATCTTCGTCGAGGATGTCCGCAGTGCCTCCGTGGCCGACTTGATCCGCTCGACGTCGTCCGTCTTGAGGGCATCGCGTAGCGCCGCGAGCTTCTCTTCGACGTCCTTCTTCGTATCCGCGGGGACCTTGTCGCCGAGATCCTTGAGCGTCTTCTCGATGGAGTAGGCCAGCGTGTCGCCCTGGTTCCGGGCTTCGATCTTCTCGCGGTTCCGCCGGTCCTCTTCGGCGTGCGCCTCAGCATCCTTCACCAGACGTTGGACTTCGTCCTTCGAGAGACCGCTGGACGCGGTGATGGTGACGTGCTGCTCGCGGCCGGTCGCCTTGTCGCGGGCCTTGACGTTGACGATGCCGTTCGCGTCGATGTCGAACGTCACCTCGATCTGCGGAATGCCCCGGGGTGCGGGCGCGAGCCCGTCGAGGATGAAACGCGCGAGGCTCTTGTTGTCCGCCGCGAGCTCGCGCTCGCCTTGCGTGACATGAATCTCCACCTGCGTCTGCGCGTCGGACGCCGTGGTGAAGACCTGCGACTTGGAGGTCGGAATCGTCGTGTTCCGCTCGATCAGCTTGGTGGCGACGCCACCGAGCGTCTCGATACCGAGCGAGAGCGGCGTGACGTCGAGGAGAAGAACGTCCTTGACCTCGCCCTTGAGCACGCCGGCCTGGATGGCCGCTCCAACGGCGACGACCTCGTCCGGGTTCACGCTCTGGTTCGGCTGCTTGCCGCCAAAGAGCTTTTTCACCGTCTCGACCACGAGCGGCATGCGCGTCTGGCCGCCAACGAGGACGACCTCGTTGATCTGATCGGGAGTGACCCCGGCGTCCTTCAGCGCCTGCTTCACCGGCGCAGTGGTCTTCTCGACCAGATCGCCGACGAGCTGCTCGAGCTTCGAGCGCGTCAGGGTGATGACGAGGTGCTTCGGACCCGACTGGTCCGCGGTAACGAACGGGAGGTTGATCTCGGTCTGCTGCGTGGACGAGAGCTCGATCTTCGCCTTCTCCGCGGACTCCTTCAGACGCTGGAGCGCCATGCGGTCGTTCTTCAGATCGATGCCCTGGTCCTTTTTGAACTCCTCGACGAGCCAGTCCATGATCCGCTGATCGAAGTCGTCGCCACCGAGGTGCGTATCACCGTTCGTGGCCTTGACCTCGAAGACTCCTTCTCCGAGCTGCAGGACCGAGATGTCGAACGTGCCGCCGCCGAGGTCGTACACCGCGACGAGCTCGTCCTTCTTCTTGTCGAGACCGTAGGCCAGCGCGGCGGCGGTGGGCTCGTTGATGATCCGGAGGACCTCGAGACCCGCGATCTGTCCCGCGTCCTTGGTGGCCTGCCGCTGCTGGTCGTCGAAGTACGCCGGGACGGTGATGACCGCCTGTGTGACCTTCTCCCCGAGGTACGCCTCGGAGTCGGTCTTGAGCTTCTGCAGGATCATCGCGGAGACCTCGGCCGGCGTGAGCTTCTTGCCGTTGCTGACGACGATGAGGACGCCGCCGTTCGGAGCGGGTTCGATCTTGTACGAGACCATCTTCATGGTCCGCTGGACCTCGGGATCGGTGAAACGCCGTCCCATGAGGCGCTTGACCGAGTAGATCGTGTTCTCGGGGTTTGTGATCGCCTGCCGCTTCGCGACCTGGCCGACGAGACGCTCCCCGCTCTTGGTGAACGCTACGACCGACGGCGTGATCCGTCTGCCCTCCGCGTTCGCGATGATCGTCGGCTCGCCGCCTTCCATGTAAGCGACGGCCGAGTTCGTGGTTCCTAGATCGATGCCGATGACTTTTGCCATATCAGTTCTTCTCCTTGCCTTCGCTCCCACTTGAGACGGTGACGAGCGCTGGGCGAATTAGCTTGTCGTGTAGCCGGTATGCCTTTTGATGCTCTGCGATGACTGTGCCCTCCGGCCTGTCCGAAGGGACGTGCGCGACTGCCTCGTGCTGGTATGGGTCGAACTGCATGCCGATCGAGTCGACCGGCTTGAGGCCCTCGACTTCGAGGATCCCGCGCAGCTTTCGCTCGAGAAGCCACATCCCCTCGACCCACGGCGTCCCCTTGAGCTCCTCGGGGATCGTCGCGAGCGCGCGATCGAATCCATCGAGCACGTCCAGGATCTTCGAGATGAGATCGGACTTCGCGAACTTCGCGAACTCGGTGCGCTCAGCCTCATTGCGCTTGCGGTAGTTGGCGAAGTCCGCCGCCATGCGCTTCAGATCGTTCGTTAGCTCTTCCGCTCTTTGGTCGCCGGGTGTCGCGGCCGCCTGCGGCTCCGCGGCCCCGCCCTCGGTGTCTACGTTCGCGTGGCCATTCCCACCGCGCTCGCGCGCGCGCTGCTCGAGGAGCTCCTCCGCGCGGCGAATCTTGTCGTCCATCAGCGTCCCTCCATGACTCGAACGAGGTCGCTCATCAGCGACCCCACGTAGCGGACCGCGCCGATCGAGCGCGCGTAGTCCATCCGCGTCGGCCCGACCACGCCCACGAAACCGACGACGTCGCCGGTCGCGCCGTAGCGGCCGATGACGAGGCTGCAGTCTCGAAGGGACTCGTGGTGGTGCTCGCGCCCGATGGTGATGTGGACCTCGCCATCCCCGAGGTCGAGCGGGAGGATCTCCGAAAGCCGGGTGTGGTCTTCGAAGAGGCTCAGCATCGCCCGGCTGCGGTCGCTTTCGGCGAACTCAGGCTGGGCCAGGATGTTCTGAAAGCCGTCGACGTAGACCTCGTGAGCGCGAGACGTGTCGTACTCCTCGAGGATCCGGGCCAGGGCTCTCGCGATGTCCGCGTCCGCGCCCTTCTCCGCGGCGACCGCCTCCTGCACCTTGCCGGCGGTCGCGCCGCCGAGCGACTCAGTCAGCCGAGTCGAAAGCGCTCGAAGCTGCTCGGCCGTCGTGCCGGTCCCGAGCTCCAGAACCTGCTGGCGGACGCCGCCCCCATCGACGACGGCGACTAGCAGGACGCGCCGCTCGTGGATAGGTACGACCTCGACGTGACGGAGCGTCGTGCGCTTGCTCGCGGGCGGTGTGACGATCGAGGCTTCGGCGGTGAGACGCGCGAGGCTCGACGCGGCGACGCGCAGCCACGCCGCGGTGTCCTGAAGCGCCTGCTGGAACTGGTGCGAGACGGTGACCTGCTCGTCCGGGCGAAGCGACGGGCTCGGCATGAGCGTCTCGATGAAATACCGGTAGCCAAGATCCGTCGGTACCCTGCCTGCCGAGGTGTGCGGGTGCGTGAGGAGTCCCGCCTCCTCAAGAGCGGCAAGCTCGTTCCGCACCGTGGCCGGCGAGACATCGAGCTTGTACCCGCGGACGAGCTGCGTCGAGGCGACCGGCTCGGCCGTCGCGATGTACTCGCGTATGACCGCGCCAAGCACCTGTCGGGCGCGCGGATCAAGCTCAAGGAAGTCAGACGAATCGGGTTTTAGAGTCAATTAGCACTCTCCTATCGAGAGTGCTAAGAGCCTACCAGGGCCGTTCAGCGGGCGTCAAGACCGATAGACCCCGCTTGCCCGGCAAGAAGGCTGGCACGGGCTCTGCGCTGACGCCGCTTCATCTGGCGCAGGAGGCCTTTCCGATGTTGTCCGAGTTCAAGCAATTCCTACTCAAGGCGAACGTTCTCGCGTTGGCTCTCGCGTTCATTCTCGGCGTGGCTCTGGCGGCCGTCGTCAACTCCCTCGTCAAGGACATCCTCTTGCCGCCGGTCGGACTGCTCTTCGGCGGGGTCGATTTCGACAACCTCTTTATCGACCTTTCAGGTAAGCATCCCGCGAGCCTGAAGGCGGCCCAGGACGCGGGTCTCGCGACGATCAACTCCGGGCTATTCCTGAACACCGTGATCACGTTCATCATCGTCGCGTTCGTCGTGTTCCTGATCGCACGGACCTTCATGAAGCCCGTTCCGACGAAGGTCTGCCCACGCTGCGCGGCCGATGATCTCCCGATGGCCGCGACGCGGTGCCCGCACTGCACGAGCGACATTGCCGTGCGCGCGTAGTCAGATCGTCGTCGGGGCGATAAGGGCGCGCACGCGGCCGATGAGGTCATCGAGCTCGAAGGGCTTGGTGACGTAGTCCGCCGCGCCAAGCTCCGTTGCGTAAAGCCGCTCGGACATGCCGAAGATCGCGGTTACGACGATCACCGGGAGGTTCGAGATGCGGCCGTCCGCGCGAAGCTCACGCAGGACGGAGAAGCCGTCGCGCTTCGGCATCATGAGGTCCAGCACCATCACAGAGGGCGAGAGGTCGTCGACATCACGCATCGCCTCGTCGCCGTCGTGGGCGAGCTTCGCGTCGAGGCCTTCATCCTTGAGCGCGGTCAGCATCACGTCGCCGAGTGCGGGATCGTCCTCCACCACGAGCACGAGCGGACGCTTCCGCGGCGGTACCACCTAGAACCTGACCTCCTTGGCGAGGCGATCGGCGTCTTTGATCGCGATGCGGCGGCGGCGGATCGTGATGATCTCCCGGCGCTCGAGATCGCCAAGCACGCGGTTGACCGACACCCTAGATGCGCCGATGAACGCAGCAAGCTCGTCCTGCGTTAGGGTCAGCTCGTTCCCGTTGCCGCTCGAGCGCACCAGGTCGAGCAGGTATTTGGCGACCCGACTGGGAACGTCCAGGAAGATGAGGTCCTCCACCCTGTCGGAGAGCCGGCGGATCGTCCGAGCAAGGGTCTCCAGGACAACCCGAAACGATGCCGGGTGTGATTCGAGGTAGGCAAGGAAGTCGTCACCGGCGAGGAGCGCGGCCCGCGTGTCCTCGAGCGCGGTCGCACTCGCCGAGCGCGGGCTGCGATCGAGGAGCGCGAGCTCGCCGAAGAACTCACCCGGCCGCATGATCGCGACGAGGGCCTCTTGGCCGAACTCGCCGGGCAGCGCGATCTTTACCCCTCCCTCGAGAACCATGTACAGGTGCGTCCCGGGATCGTCCTTACGGAAGATCATCTCCCCGCGCCGGAAGCTTTTCGTGCGAACGCGGTCGGCGAGCTCCGCGAGCTCGCTCTCAGGGAGTCGCGAGAAGAGCGGAAGCCGTCGGAGGTGCTCGGACACGCGCTGCTCGGGCATCCGCCGGATTCTACGTGCGCAACTTGACGCACCGAGCATCATGTTCGGCCCATGGACGAAGCGAGGGAAAAGACACCGGTCGCGGCCGGCGACGCGTACATCTCGGGCGCGTTAACGGCGCTCGAGGATGCGGCGCGGACCAAGCTGTTCTACGAAGTCCTCGCCGAAATCGCCGAAGCCGCGGGCCTGCGCGCCTATCTCCCTCACCGCGTGAGCGACCCGGTGGCGGCTGCGCACGTGGATCCGCGCGCGGTGTACGAGATCGATCGCGCGCATGTCACCAGCGCCGCCGTCCTCATCGCCTACGCGGGCGTTCCCTCCTTCGGCGTCGGCATCGAGGTCGAGCTCGCGCGCGAGCACGCCGTGCCGGTGATCATCGTCGCGGAGCGCGATCGCCCGATCTCGCGTCTCTTGCTCGGAAATCCGGCGGTCGTCGAAGTGGTCAAGTTCGCGGACCTCGACGGTCTGCGACGCTCGCTCTCGGCCGCGCTCGCGGCGGTCAGGTCTGTGACGCGCGCCGGGGCTCGCCCGATCGTGGCCGACGATGTCGTCGTGCAGCGGTTCATCGCGAGCCTCGAACACGCGCGCCGGCTTCCGGCCGCCGAGGTCACCGCGCTCCTGCGGATCGGAGAGCTCGACGGCCAGACGGCGACCGCGATCCGGGACGCCGTCCAAAGCGGCCGGCTCTTCGCGGCCGGCCTCCGCGACCTCGTTGGCCGCTATGCGTTGCGGGCGGCCGACCTCGGCGCGTTCGTGCTGCGGGACGTCCTCGAGCGCTCGGCCGCCGATGCGGCGACAACCCTTGGGATCGACCCGCGTACGGTCCGCCGCCATGTCGCCACCGCCCGCGTTCGAGTTGGACTTCCCGAGGACGCGGCGCCGGACTCGGTCGCACAATGGCTCGTGACCGAGCTCATCGCGCCGCCGACGCGCGCGCTGCAGCTCCATCTCTTTGGCGTGACGAAGGCTCGCCACTAACGGGGCGAGCCACCGCCGCCCCGCGACAACTGGATAGGTAGGAAGAAATGGGCAAGGGACAGAAGAAGCAAAAGACCATCGGAAAGCTGGGCTGGCGGAGCAAGAAGGCGAACCACGGGCGCAAGCCCGGAATGGGCCGCGGAAAGCGCAACTAGGGAGGGCACGCCACAAGGCGTGCCCTCCCTCTCTCTGAACCTCGGCCTAACCTAGCGGCGCTTCTTGCGGGTCGAGGAGCTGCGGCGCGTGGTGCGCTTCGCGGTCGAGCGGCCGGCGCTCTTACGGCGCGTCACGGCCTTGCGGCCCGCGCGCTTCGCGGTGCTCCGTTTCGCGGTGGTCCGTTTCGCGGTCTTCCGCTTAGCCGTGCTGCGCTTCGCGGTCGCCTTCCGTCGGGTCGTCGAGCGCTTCGCGGTGGTCTTCCGTCCGCCTGCGCTCGCGGCCGCACGGCGCCGGGTCGTCTTGCGACCGCCGCCGCCGGACGTTGAGCCACTCATCGGCGAGGGCGGAGGTGGCGTGGGGCTCGATGGCAACGGCGTGGGCCAGACCGACCCGGGCTCCTTCTGTGCGGACCAATCGGTGCCTTCGTCTTCCTGCATGGTTCCTCCCCAAAAATCAGTGGAGCGTTCGGGTGATGCATATCGAATTCCGGTTGGCATAGCAAGCGCGGGATGTTCGAATCCGGGAGAACACGCGCTACGGAAGCAGGCGGACGAAGACCTCGCTCGCCAGCAACCGGCCACGTGCGGTGAGCCGCGCCTGACGACCCCTTACCTGGACGAGCCGCGCAGGCTCGACCTCGCGCAGCGCGCTCCGCACACGAGTTGCCGCGATGTTCCCGAAGCGCGCCGCGTAGCGGACGAGGTCCAAGCCCGAGTCGAGTCGGAGCGCCAGCATCGCGGCTTCGCTCGACGGATCGGCCTCGTCGTCGATCGCCCGCAGGGCGCCGGACTCGACGCGGGAGAGATACGCGCGCAGATCGGCAGGGTTCGCAGAGCGCGCGCCGGCCAGATGGGTGTGCGCGCCGGCGCCGACGCCTAGCCAGTCGCGGTCACGCCAGTACCCGAGGTTGTGCAGCGAACGCTTTCCCGGGCGTGCCCAGTTCGCGATCTCGTAATGGCGATAGCCGGCGCGACCGAGCGAGCGCTCCGCGATTCGGTACATCCGGGCGATACCGGCGTCGTCGGGCTGGGCCGCGGCCGCCGCACGGCGCCAGCGCTCGAGTACCGGCCACCCGCCCCCCGGCCAATTGGGGATCGACCCGTCGGGGTCGAGCCGCAGCTCGAGCGGGTAGCAGGAGAGGTGTTCGGGCGCGAAGGTCACGGCGCGGGCGAGATCGCGCTCCCAGTCCGCGATCGTCTGCCCGGGCCAGCCAAAGATGAGGTCGAGGTTGACGTCCAGCCCGGCGTCATGAGCCACCCTTGCCGCGGCGGCGCTGTCCTCGGGCTGGTGGGTCCGGCCGAGCGCCCGCAGGCCGCTTTCGTCGAAGCTCTGGGCGCCGATCGAGAGCCGCGTGAGGCCGAGCGCGAGCCAGGCTTCAAGACGCGCCCGGTCGAGCGTCGCGGGGTTCGCCTCGAGGGTTACCTCGCGCGGGCGAAGGACGAACGCGCGACGGAGGGCCTGGCCGAGGGCGAGAATCTCCGCCGGCTCGAGCAGGCTCGGCGTGCCTCCGCCGAAGAACAAGGTGCGCACCCGGGGCCGGCCGAGGAGATCGCCCTCGCGCGCGATCTCGCGGCCGAGCGCCTCGATATAGCGACCGCGGAGCGTCGTCGTGGCCGGCGCCGTCGCGAAGTCGCAGTAGGGACAGCGCGACGCGCAGAAGGGAATGTGAACGTAGAGACCGATCCCTCGGGTCATCGCCGGATCACCCCGAGGGGGTCGGGCAGCTCGGCATCGGACGAGAGCGCGGCGGTTCGCCCGAGATCGATGAGCCATTCGCGCGACTCGTAGACGAAGGCGAGCAGGTGGCTGGGTTTCCAGTCGCTCGCCGTGACGATCCGCTCTTCGCCGAAATCGGGCAGCAGCAGGACGTAGGCCGTGACGCGGTCGACGATGCGCGCTCCGGAAACGCCGAACCCGCCCATACGCTCCGCGCCACCCAGGGCCGCGACGACGGAGACGCGAAGCGGCGCGACGACCTCGCCGAGGCGCGCGTCCTCGCCGGTCGGCTCAACACCAGCGGCGTGCTGAAGCGCCACCGCGGAGCGCGCCGCGTAGAGGCCCTCGAGGAGACCGCGCGTCTCGCGCGACAGCTTCTCCCACATCGCAGCCGCGTCGTTTTCCGACGCTGCGCGCAGGAAGGTCGACGCCGCGATCTGCGTCGGGTGCTCGTACTGGATCTTCGGTGACTTCACGTGTCGTCGCCGATCCGGAGGACCGCGAGGAAGGCCTCTTGCGGGATCTCGACCGATCCCACCATCTTCATGCGCTTCTTGCCTTCCTTCTGCTTTTCGAGGAGCTTCCGCTTGCGGGTGATGTCCCCGCCGTAACACTTCGCGAGCACATCCTTGCGTTTTGCTTTCACGGTCTCGCTCGCGATGATCTTCCCGCCGATCGCCGCCTGGATGCGCACGTCGAACATCTGCTTGGGGATGAGGGCACGCAGCTTGTTCACGAGGATGCGGCCGGACTGCTGCGCACGCTCGCGGTGGGTGATGATCGAGAGCGCGTCGACGAGCGTGCCCGATACCAGGATGTCCAGACGCACGAGGTCCGCCGCGCGGTACTCCGCGAACTCGTAATCGAGCGAGGCGTAACCGCGAGAGCTCGACTTCAGCTGGTCGTAGAAGTCGACGATCACCTCGGACAGCGGCATGTCGTATTTCAGCATCGCGCGCGTCGGATCGACGTAGCTCATGTCGGCGAGCGACCCGCGTTTGGTCTGCGCGAGCTCCATCACCGGACCGACGTGCGCGGTCGGCACGATGAGCGTCACCTTCATCCAGGGCTCGCGGATCTCGACAATCGTCCCCGGGTCGGGGAGAAGGGCCGGGTTGTCGATGGCGACCTCGGCGCCCTTCTGCGTGATCACCCGGTACTCGACCGAGGGCGACGTGGCGATCAGGTCGAGGTCGTACTCGCGCTCGAGGCGCTCCTGCACGATCTCGAGGTGGAGGAGGCCGAGAAAGCCGGCGCGGAATCCGAAGCCCAGTGCCTGCGAAGTCTCCGGCTCGTAGATCAGCGACGCGTCGTTCAGACGGAGCTTCTCCATCGCGTCCTTCAGGAGCGGATAGTCCTGCGCGTTGGAGGGGTAGAACCCCGCGAAGACCATCGGCTTCGCGGGGCGGTAGCCCGGAAGGGGCGCGGTCGCCGGCCGCGAGGCCAGGGTGAGCGTGTCGCCGACGCGGCAATCGGCGACGGCCTTCAGGCCGGTCGCGACGTAGCCGGTCTCGCCCGTCTCGAGACGCGCGATGGGGCGGGGGTCGGGCACGAACACGCCGAGTTCGAGGAGCTCGCTCTCGCGCTCCGTCGCGATGAGCCGGATGCGGTCGTGATCGCCGAGCGAGCCATCGACCACGCGGACGTGCGCGACGACGCCCTTGTACGCGTCGTAATGCGAGTCGAAGATGAGCGCGCGGAGCGGCGCGTCCACGTCGCCCACCGGAGGCGGCACCCGTGCGACGATCGCGTCGAGCAGTTCGGTGACACCCGCGCCGGTCTTCCCGGAGACGAGGAGGATCTCGTCGTCGCGGAAGCCGAGCGTCGTCCGGAGCTCTTCGCGGATCACGGCGATGTCGATGTTTGGAAGGTCGATCTTGTTGATGACCGGGATCACCTCGAGGCCCTGCTCGACCGCGAGGTAGGCGTTCGCGAGGGTCTGCGCCTCGATGCCCTGCGAGGCGTCGACGAGGAGGACCGCGCCCTCGCACGCCGCGAGTGAGCGGCTGACCTCGTAGGTGAAGTCGACGTGGCCGGGGGTGTCGATGAGGTTGAGCTCGTGGTCGCGCCACGCCATGCGGACGGCGCGCGCCTTGATAGTGATCCCGTGCTCCCGCTCGAGCTCCATCGAGTCGAGCATCTGGTCGCGCATCTCGCGGAGCGGCACCGTGCCAGTCGTCTCGAGGAGGCGATCGGACAGGGTCGTCTTGCCGTGGTCCACGTGCGCGATGACGCAGAAGTTGCGGATGCGGGCGAGCTCGGCCATCGCGACTCAGACTAGGGTTAGTCGCGCGCGATCACCCTCCGCCGGTGGCGCCTTGGACGTCGCGCCGCTCGAAGAGCCAGAAGGCGATGCCGCCAAGGACGAGGGTGTAGACGGCGAGG
Source organism: Chloroflexota bacterium (assembly GCA_030854525.1). Next base: position 10,394 of record JALYSZ010000133.1, read on the forward strand.
ACGACGAGCGCATGAGTCTGGTCCGGCAATGTGCCGCCGGCGAGGCCACCCGAGCCGCCGGTCCATCCTGAGATGTTCCGCACGAGGAAGAAATCGGCGACGTTCTGGAACCAGCTGAACAGGCTCGAGAAGAGCGCGACGATGAGCTGTTCCGCGAAGTAGTAGCCCAGTCCGATCGCCATACCCGCGGCGGAGGACCTCGCGAACACGGTGACGAAGGTCGTCAGCGCAAGGTACGGAAAGGTCGAGAGCCATGCCTTCCAGAGAGCGATCCCCGCGTCGGACCATCTAGCCGTCGTCGCGCCATCAGGCGGGGCACCAGCGATGGCCATCGCGATAAGGCTGCTTATCGCAACGGTCGCGAGCGCTGCGACGAGGCCGAGCAACGCGACGACGGCGAGCGTGATGATCTTCGCGGTCAAGTACGGCCAGCGCCCCACGCCCTGCGTGAGCACCGATCGCAGCGTGCCCGCTCCGTAGTCGATCCCGATCGCCGACGCTGTAAGGATCGCGACGAGGATGAGGGCGAGCGTCTGGACGATGCCGAGCGCCGTATTCACGCTGCCAGACAGGGTGAAGGCCTGGTAGGCGCGCGCGAGGCGAGCCGGTAATGTGGCCGCCTGCTGGCGGCACTGCGCCGCGAGCCCCGCGACGACCTGGGCGTCTAGATCCGCCGGCTGCCGCGCCGCGTCGCCGGAGAGGAGATCGTTGCAGGCAACGGTGCGGGGCGCCCGTCCCTGCTGTTGCTGCAGGGACGCGGGAACGGTGAGCTCTCCGCCGGTCGTCTGGAGACCCCGGTACGAGAAAAACTGACCCCACACGGCGAGCTGCGCGAAGAGGATCGCGAACACGAGCAGGATCCACAGCATCCAGCGTCTGCGGAGCTTGAACCACTCCCAACGGGACAGATTCGCGACGTTCGCGATCACGACCGCTCCTTTCCGGTGGCCGGATCGGTTCCGGTGATGTCCATGAAGAACTCCTCGAGCGAGCGGTGCACCGGCGTGAGCTCGTTGACGTAGACCTCGCGCAGGGCCAGAGCGCGAGAGATCTCCCACGCGCGGGCCTGGGGCGCGGTGACGACGAGGGCACCGTCCTGCTGATCAACGTGCTCCACCCACCGCATGTCGGCGAGTGCGGCTCGGGCCTTGGCGTCGTCGGTCGTGCGAAGGCGAACTCCGTCGTGCTGTCGGAGCAGGTCCTGGATCGAGCCCTGCGCGATGAGTTTCCCGCGCGAAAGGACGGCGACGTTGTCGCACACGAGCTCCGTCTCCGCTAGTAGATGGCTCGAGAGGACGACGGTCCGTCCACCTTTCCCGAGATCGCGGATGAGCTCGCGTACTTCCACGACCCCCGCCGGATCCAGCCCGTTGGTCGGTTCATCGAGGAAGACGAGCTCGGGGTCGCCGAGGAGCGCGCACGCGATCCCCAGGCGCTGCTTCATCCCGAGCGAGTACGTCGCGTACTTGTGGCCGGCACGCTTTCCGAGGTCGACGAGCTCGAGTAGACGATCGACGTCGGCCGGGACGCCGCGCTGCCCGATGCCCTGGAAGTAGAGCAGGTTCGCCCTTCCCGATAGGTATGGATAGAACGTCGGTGTCTCGACCATGGCGCCTACTCGCCGGAGCGTCTCCGGATGGCGGGCGGGATCCCCGAAGATGCGCGCGTCTCCGGAGGTCGGGTGAACGAGCCCGAGGAGCATGCCCATCGTCGTCGTCTTGCCGGACCCGTTGGGTCCGAGAAATCCGAAGACGCCGCCCCGCGTCACCCGAAGGGTCAGATGGTCGACCGCGATGACATCGCCGTACCGCTTCGTGAGCTCGGTGGTCTCGATCACGTGCTCGTTCTGCGTCGTCACGCCGACCTCTTCATCACGGACCGAGTCGCGGGCCGAACCACGGGCGAAAGAACGCGGACGAACGCGCGCAGCGACGTCGCCAGCGCCTCACGCTCGTGCCGGCTCATCCGACGCAATGCATGTCGCAGGTGTGCGTTCGATCGGCGCTCGAGGCGCGAAAGGAGCCGAGACCCTTTCGCGGCCAGCTCGAGGAGGACGGCGCGGCGGTCGGCGGGATCGGAACGGCGGCCAACGTAGCCGACCCGCACGAGCCGGTCGCTCAGCGCCGAAGCGCTCGCGAGGCTCATCTTCAAGGCTCTGGCGAGGTCGCTCACCCGCACGGGCTGCTGCGCGGTAGCTAGCACGAACAGCGCGCGCAGTTGCGTGAAAGTGAGATCGACGTCCCCCCACCCGTCCGGCGAACTAGCCGTGAGCTCGCGCACTCGCGCGACGAGTGTGGCGAGCTCGGCTTCGGTCGTGGTCATGACAAATACCCTACGCGGCATTGACTATCGATACTTGGTGAACATTCGGTAACAGCCCGAGAGCCAACCGGCAGCGCGCGAGCCTACCCGCCCAGCTTCGGACCTGGCCTATGCATGACTCGGGCGCGCACGACCGCGACGATTTCCTGCAGCTCGCCGATCCGCAGGAGATAGGCGGCCGCCAGATAGACGAAACCGCCAACCGCGGCGGCGAGGATCGTCTGTAGCGCCAGCACGAGCTTGGGCGGATCGACGAAGAGGTCGAACGGAAGGTTCGTCGCACGGATAAAGCCGAACATCGCGACCCCCATGAGAAGGCTCGCGCTCAACTGTTTGAGCGTTGAAACACCGAGGCCGACGAGCCGCAGCCGAGCGCGCGACGCCAGCAAGATGAACAGGAGAACGGCTTCGAGGAGTGTCGCGATCGAGTTCGCGAGCGCAAGGCCGTTGATCCCGAGGACCGGCGCGAGCGTCACGCTCAGGACGATGTTCGAGCCGATCGAGATGAGCGTGAGCGCGAGTGGGGTCGTCGTGTCGCGCGACGCGAAGTAGACCCGCGCGAGGATCTGCACGAGCGCGTGCCCGGCGAGGCCGAGCGAGTAGAAGAGGAACGCGGCCTGCGTCGCCTCGCGAGCTTCCGGCCCGAAGCTGCCGTACTGGAACAGCAGGTTCACGATCGGGCGGCGGAGAACGATCA
>JALYSZ010000138.1 GCA_030854525.1 Chloroflexota bacterium
TTGCCGGCCATCGGGCCGTCGTCGTAGGTCCACTGAATGGTCTTGCCGCGAACGGGATCGAGCCTCATAAGGCCTCCTTCTACTCGGAGCTCTTGTTCGCCATTGGCGCAGCAAGTGAGGGACCACCCCTCCCTTTATTGCCCTGCGTGATGAATCTCGTTTCCGCGAGGAGTTCGCCGGATCGTGTTCGGTCGATGAACAGCACCCATCTGGGGGAGGGTCTGTTCGCGCAAAGCCCGCCAATATGGAAATCGGCACGCTCGGTCGTCCACAAGCCGATCCACCACCTGATTTGTGGGGCGGGAGGTGCCCAACTGACGGATAACCGAGCGGTCACGACGACGATGCGCAGAGGAAGGGATCACATCGGGTTGCGTCCGAGGACGGGCATCCCATGCGGAAGGTAACCCGGACCACCGCAACCACGGGGTAGCGCCACCCTGCAGCGGTCGCTACTGCGGCCGGACGTTCACGGCGACTCTTGACCGCATGGAGAAACCTTGTCGCTCATCCGCCTGTGCATGACCGTGGCGCTCTGCGCCATGGGTATGGTCGCGCCCGCGGCTGCCGACGAGGTGCCGACGGTGACTCCGGCCCCGCACGCGGGGCCTGCTACTCCCGCCCGGACGCTCTCGACTTACGAGGTTTTCGTCCAGTTCGCGAGCTCGATCGCTACAACCGCGGAAGTGTCGGTCGATCGACCGTCCCCGCAGACGGACTCCGCGCCGACGGCCGTTGTGGTCTCGGCCGCGAGCACAGCGCAACGCACTGCGCCCGCCGCTCGCTCCTACCCACGCAGCTTCGGGACGTATGACGCCCTCGTCGAGTACGCGAGCTCGCTCGCCACGACGCAGCAAGCGTCGAACGATCATCTCGCCGCGCTCAAAGTGCGCGAAGAGGAGACTAGGGCGGCACTTGCCGCGGTCTTCAACCCGCTCGTCCGCGGGGGTCTGTTCCGGTTCCGGACCGACCTGATCGACCACGCGAGCCTTCAGAGTCTCCAAACGCAGCTTGCCAACGATGCCCGGACCATGCGACAGCTGGAAGCAGACGGAGCGGTCGTATTGTCGGCAGCCACCTGGGGCATGCCGCTCCTCGGGGAGAACACGCAGGACTTTGGTCCGACCCCCTACTGGTTCGAGCCGGCACAGGTCTACCAGGGTGTCTACTACCGACACTTTCACGCCGGGACTGACATTGGCGCCGCATGGGGGACGCCCGTCGTCGCGCCGGCGCGTGGCATCGTGGTGTTCGCCGGCCCGATGGGCGATGGCGCCGAGGTCGTCGTCATCGCGCACGATGGCGGAGTCGTCTCCATGTACGCACATCTCGAGAACCGCGTGTTCCCTGTGCCGGTGAAGGCCGGGGATACGGTCCAGTCGGGCGACCCGATCGGTAACGTCGGCCTTACGGGGATCACGACCGGTGCGCACCTGCACTGGAGCGTCTGGCGAAATGGCGAGCTGATCGATCCGCTTTCTATGATCGGCGGCTAGCCGATCAGCGACCGTACCCGACCGGTAGGAGGATGTCGCCGCGGGTCGTAAGGTAGTAAACCTGCCAGTGGTAATACCCGCGGTAGGCGTCGGGGTCGGCACGCATCACCTCGGCATATGCCGTAACTGCCCGGACGTAGCGCTGCGATTGGTTGTAGCGGAACAGAGCGTTGGCCATGTTGCCGGGGGCGCCATTCGCCCGCAGATAACGGGCGGCAGCACGAATGGCATCGCGGTCAGAGTTGATGTCGCCCTCGCCGTACCTCTCCCAGGTCGCGGGGATGAACTGCATCGGCCCTTGCGCCCCCGCCGTCGAGGTCCCGCGTATCCGACCCATGCGGGTCTCGACCAGGTGGATCGCGGCCAGGTAGGACCACTGAACACCGAACTCGGCCTCCGCTTCGCGGTAGTAACGCGCGAGGTCGTCTAGAGGCGCCGGTTCGACGATGCGCCACGCCGTGGGAAGATCGGGACCGGGCACGACCGTCGCGCGCAGGTCCGCCGTCGCATCCGCGTTCGCCGTCGCGGCCGTGATCAGAGCTGCAGGCAGCGCGGATAGAACGGTATCGCGCCACCCCGGCGTACCGGCGAGTCGTCGATAGGTGAGCTGCTGCAGGTGGCCGAACCACGCGAGGTCTGCGCCGGTGACGTTGTGATCTCGAACGGCACGCTCGGCGGCCGCCATTTGTAACGCGAGCCCATCGGGGTCCGAAGCCACGACCGGTGGGTCGGGACGCGGCGTCCCGGTCGGCTCCGCACTCGGTGTCACGGTCGCGACAACGACCGGGGCGGACGCTTCCGTCGAAACAATGGGCACTGCCGAGACCGACTCGGCGGGCGTGCCACGCGAAACAGAACACGCAGTCAAGAGCAGGGCGATAACGCCGCAGACCGCTGGTCGAATCACGTTGTCCCGCGCGCGCACACGGCGGCGCGTTCGAGGAGTAGGTCGCGCTCGCGTGAGTTCTGTGTAAGCGAGGCCGCGCGCTCGAACTCCGCGCGCGCTTCGTCGAGACGGCCGAGCTTTTCGAGCAAGTCGCCGCGCGCGCTCGGCAGGAGGTGGTACGCCCTGAGCGAGGGCTCGGAGACGAGCGCGTCGACAAGCTCGAGGCCCGCTGCGGGACCGAACGCCATCCCGACTGCAACCGCACGATTGAGCTCCACGACAGGTGATGGCGTGAGCTGAGCGAGCGCGTCGTAAAGCGCGGCGATCCGTGCCCAGTCGGTGTCCGCGGCCGTCCGCGCGCGCGCGTGGCACGCGGCGATCGCGGCCTGCAGCGCATACGGCCCGAGGGCCCCGCCGAATTTCTCCGCGCGCTCCAGCGCGGCCAGGCCGCGACTGATATGGAGAGCGTCCCAGCGGCTGCGGTTCTGATCGAGCAGGAGGACGATCTGTCCCGCCGGTCCCACCCGCGCACGCGACCGCGACGCCTGAATCTCCATCAGCGCGACGAGGCCATGCACTTCCGGCTCCTTCGGTGCGAGCCCGGCCAGGATGCGTCCGAGACGCAGCGCGTCCTCGCAGAGCCCGGCGCGGATAAGGTCGTCACCGGCGGTCGCCGAGTAGCCCTCGTTGAAAACAAGGTAGATGACCTGCAGCACCGACGACAGACGCTCGTCGAGCTCCGCCCCTCTGGGCACCTCGAAGGGAACGCGCGCCTCGCTGAGGGTTCGCTTCGCACGGACGATGCGCTGCGCGATCGTCGCGACCGGGACGAGGTAAGCCCGCGCGATTTCCTCTGTCGTGAGACTCGCGAGCAGGCGCAGCGTGAGCGCAACACGCGCTTCGGGCGCGAGGATCGGATGGCAGGAGATGAACATGAGCCGCAGGAGATCGTCGCCCACGTAATCGTCTGTCGGAGTGTTGAGATTTGCCACGATCATCTCCTGCTGGGCTGCGAGCTCGCGGCCGAGCTCCTCATGTTTGCGTTCGAGCCGCTCGTTGCGGCGGAGGCGATCGATCGCACGATGTTTCGCGGTAGCCATGAGCCAGGCGCCCGGGTTATCCGGGACGCCTGACTCCGGCCACTGTTCGAGCGCGGCGACGAGAGCATCCTGCGCGAGATCTTCGGCGAGACCGACGTCACGGACGATCCGCGTGAGGCCGGCTATGAGCTTGGGGGCCTCGATCCTCCACACCGCGTCGATCGCGCGATGGGTATCGGCACCTGTCATGAGGGCCGATTCAAGCATCTAACCCCCGAATACTTCTTGAACCAAGGAATCGCCGTCCCCGACGATCTTCCGGAAGCGCTTGGCCCACTCGATCGCCTCTTCTTTCGACTTCACCTCGATCAGAGCGAACCCGCCGGTCAGCTCCTTTGTCTCGGTGAACGGCCCGTCGGTCACGGCAAGCTTTCCCCCGGAATTGCGGACACGCGTCCCCCCTGGTCCGAGCCCACCCGTCGCAAGCAGGACGCCGGATCGCGTGGTCTCTTCGGTGAGCTTTGCCAACTCGTCCATCATCTGCTGGCTTGGGGGTGTGCTCGGCTGCGCGTCGCCACCGACCGTGTAAAGCAGGAACCGCATTGGGGCCTCCCTTTTTCTTTTGAGCCGGGTGTTCCGGACCTTCTCGATGCGCGGCCAAACCTCTCGGCTCTACTGACACGTCGAACGAGGGACGGCCGAAATCGACAACCGCGGAGGGATTCTCGCCCCCACGCCGCGGCGGCGGAAAAGCCTGAGCTCGCCTCAGGCGACGGCTAAGCCTGCCGCTTTTGGGCCGGCCCGGACAGTTCGGTCACGACCGGCGTGCTTCGCCTCGTAAAGCGCCCCATCTGCCGCGCGCAGGAGTGCCTCGGGCGTTTCGCCGTTTGCGGGAAACGCGGCGGCGCCGGCAGAAAACGTGAGTGGCGGCATCCGGCGACCACGGTGGAAGAGTTCAAGCCCCTTCAGCCTTTCCCGCATGGCGTCGCTCTTTTGGAGTGTCGCCTCGAGCGGAGCGCCGGGTAGGAGCAAGAGGAATTCTTCGCCTCCCACACGGCTCACCACGTCGCTTGTGCGGACGCTTTCGACGAAGACCGTCGCTGCCTCGCGCAGAGCGGTGTCTCCGGCGTCATGCCCGAACTCATCGTTCACTCGTTTGAAATGGTCGAGATCGAGCATCAACACGCTGAGCGCCGCCCCTTCGCGTTTCGCGCGGGCTATCTCTCGCTCGAGGGTCTCCTCGGCATAGCGGCGGTTGTACAGCCCGGTGAGTGAATCACGCAATGACTGGTCGGCCAGCTTCTCGCGCAGGCGGATGCTCGCCAGCGCGAGGGCACACGCCTCCGCCGCCGCGATAGCGAGCCGCTGGGCGACCGGGCTGAATACTCGATCACCGAGATCTGGCGCGCCAATGAGATGCAAGACGCCGAGTGCCTCGCCCTGAGCAAGCATCGGGACACACATCGCGCTAGTGAGGGTCCCTTCACCGGTGTGCCGGCATGCGGGCTCCGCCCCCGACACGCTTACATGGTGGGCGCGTCCGCGGCGAAGCGCCCAGCAGTCCGCCGGCGGAAAGGTCTTTGCCACAGGAAGATCGCCCCAGCTCGTGACTAGCTCGACCACGTTGCGCGACGCGCCGTAGAGGTACACGGCCCCCGACAGCTGGCCGTACATCTCTCGGGCCGCTCGGCCAAGCACCGCGTAGGCCTCGCTGCTGGTATCGCAGGAGAGCAGCAGGTTACTGAGATTGGCCAGCTCAACGAGGCCGTTGCTCAGCGTCTCCAGCTCGGCGGTGCGCCCCTCGATCTCTGCGCGAGACGCGAGGAGTTCCTCGGCCAGCATCTGAAGACCTTGGACGATCGCCTCGAGTTCCGGGTCATTCGCGATATCTGGAAATTCGGGACGAAGGTCGCCCTGGGCGAGGCTCGTAATGATGCCGACCACTGGCCCGAGGCGGTCGTCGCTGTCACTCACACCGCGTGGCGGCGCAGCCAGGTGAGCGCCTTCTCTTCGTCTGTGAACATCTGCGTCGGCACCTTTGGACGGCTCAGGCCGATGAAGAAGTTGGCTATCAGCTGCGTCCGGGGCGAGCCGGCGAGGAGGGCGAGCGCCGAGAACGCATCCGCAGCATTGCCGAAGACCACTCGTGCCTCACGGGTGACCGACTTCATCTTCCGTATGTCGACCAGGACCGGGAGTCGCTTGCCGCTGGTGAGTGCCTTGAGCTCAACGATCGTGGCCCGTGCCAGATCCTCGGCGACGATGTCGCCGGCCTCATACCTGATCCTCGCGATTCCGTCCGAGGTGAGCGGCTCCCAGAACTGCGGACGTTCCGCGCGCGTTACCTCCGCCGTACTCAGGCGCGGGCCCAAGCCTGCGTCCACTCTCTAAAGGAGTCAGCCGGCATCGGCGCGCTGAAGTGGAAACCCTGAGCCACCGGACACTTGAGCTTCGCCATCGCATCCAGCGTGGCCTCGTTCTTCAAGCCCTCGGCCACAACCCGCAAATCAAACGCGCGCCCAAGCTCGATGACCGACTCCACGATCGCGCGATTGCCACGCTCGCCGAGCGCCATAACGAACGATTTGTCGATCTTGATCTCGTCCACCGGAAGTCGGCTCAGTTCGCTCAGTGAGGAATACCCCGTGCCGAAGTCGTCTATCGCGATCCCGATCCCCATCTTGCGGAACCGGTGCAGCACATCGAGGATGCGCTCGGCTTCGAGCATCATCGTTCCCTCGGCGATCTCCAGGGTGAGCGCTTGCGCGGGAACGCCGGACGCTCCGACCAAGGCCTCGATGTCGTCCAAGAACTGTGGATCGTGCAGGTTGCGCATGGCCACGTTGACCGAGACACGCATGTCGAGGTTCTCGCGACGCCAGGCCTGTACCTGCCGAAGGGCGTCCTTGACGACCCACGGCGTGATTTCGAGGATCAGGCCGGTCTGCTCGGCGAGCGGGATGAAGTGCATCGGCGGCACGAGCCCGCGCTCTGGATCCCGCCAGCGAAGAAGCGCTTCGGCGCCAACGACGGCGCCGCTGACGAGGTCGACCTGCGGCTGGTAGTAGAGCACCAGCTGGTCGGCGGCCAATGCGTGACGCAGGTCCGCGGCGAGCGCGATGCGCTTCTGACTGTGCATGTCGAGCTCGGCACCGTACGTCCGGTAGCGCGTCTGTGACCGTTTGGCGGCGAACATCGCCAGCTCCGCATGCTCGAGGAGGGCCTCCGCCTCGCGGCCGTGATCGGGAAAGATCGCGATGCCCATGCTGAGATCGAGGTGCACGGTCTGCAGGCCGACTGGGAATGGTTGTTTGAGGAAACCGATGATGCGCTCGCTGGCAGCGACGGCTTCCCTCCGGCCGGTGCCCGCCGGAAACACGATGCCGAACTGGTCCGCCGCAAATCGTGTCACAGCATCGGTCGACGCACTGACGCGCCCAAGTCGTCGGCCCAGTTCACGCAAGACGGCGTTGCCGGCCTCGTGGCCGAACGCATCGTTGACCGCGCGGAAATCGTCCAGGTCCGCGTACACAAGCGCGAAGGTCTTGTCGGCTCGAGCGCACTCCACGATCAATCCGGTGAGGCGCTCGGTCAACATCAGCCGATTGGGAAGCCCGGTGAGCGCGTCGGAGCGCGCGGCATGCTGTGCCGCCGCCAGCAGGTTGATCTCGGCCGCCGGCGCAACCGTCGTCCCGAGAAGGAGATCGCGCTCACGTTGCCGGAGGCTCGCACGCTCGGCCGCGTCCTTGAGCGCAGTCCGCACCACGACGCCTACCCGATTTAGGCTCGTCTTGATCACATAGTCATGCGCGCGAGCGCGAAGCGCGGCACCCGCCGCCCCGGTGTAGCCGGAGACCACGATGAAAGGCAGATCGAGTCCTCGGCTTTTGATCAGATCGAGGGCTTCCTCCGCATTGAAGCCGGGCATGCTGTGGTCGGAGAACACCAGATTCCAGGTCTGACGATCGAGAGCCCGCTCGAGTTCGGCAAGCGACTGCACGCGAGCGATCGCGAGCGCGAACCCCTCGGCCTCGAGCACCCGGCGGATACGCTCGCCGAATCGCGGCTCGTCTGCGACGCTCAGCACATCAAGCCTTGTACGCGGTGCGAGGGCCGCTCTCGGTGCTGGTGAGGAAACTTCCAAGCGGTCCACGGATCGGCGATCGTAGTTAGCGAGCTCTACCGAATTCGAGGTCGACATCGGTTCTTGCCGTAGCTCAGTGTTCGTTGACGACGCGCGCGAAAGCGGAATGGCTGATCACCTTCGCAATGGCTCGAGCCACGGGTTCCTCGGGTCCGGCTTCACCGGCGATTGCCTCGCGAAGGAGCGCGAGCAGCGTCCACGCCACCGAGCTTGCGTCGAACAGGAAGCCACCGACGCTCGGGGTCTGCCGACTACGTTTGACCGCCGCGATGAGCTGTTGACGCGCGACCTGGCGCAGATACCGGTCGGCCTCGCGCACCGTCGGCTCGACCTCGGCGGCCTCGCGCATCGCTCGATAGAGCGGAGCGCTGGGTCCATGGAGCATCTCGGCGAGAGCCGTCTCCATGGTGGCGGGACGACGCAGATCGATCGCGCCAAGACGCGCGAGATAGCGGTCCTGCTCGCGCTCCAAGACTCCGACGGTGATGCCCGGCTTGTCCTGGAAGTGGTAATAGAACGCGCCGACGCTCACCCCAGCGAGCTGGCAGATCTGCTGGACCGTAGTGACCGCATAACCACGTTCGGCGAAGGCGCGCGCCGCGGCATCGACGAGCCGGGCTCGCGTCTGTTCCGGCTGGCGTCGCCGGTCGCTCACGCGAGCACGGTCCTGAATCCGAATTCCGTTTCGCACATGTACCGTCGTTTGCCCATTCGCTCCTCCTTCGACGCTGGAGAGTGATCCGCTGCGAGGTCTCCCCAGCGGCTAAGGCTTTGTGCATGAAGTGAACTCATTACGGCTCTTCACATGAGACCCGGAAGCGACGTTCCCACTCACCAGTGGTGATTCACTGGCCGAAAAGTTAATTCGAGGTTGCAAGGAGGCAAGTACACCTTCAGACGTGGAAGTTGACACGCGGGGCGGGCGCGATTCGACGCGGCTCACCAAGCGTGGTGGCCATTAGGCCGGAGAGGGCCTAAGAGGTCGGAGTGAGATGTGAATAGCGATCAGGGTCGTCGGGAGCTGACGCCTCGGCAGCGCGAAGTGCTCGGCGGTGTACGGCGCGGGCTCGCTAACAAAGAGATCGCCTACGAGCTGGGCGTTGGGACCGATGATGTCAAGCGCATCGTCTCGCGACTGCTGGCGCTCTTCGACGCGCCAAACCGGACCGCTCTCGCGCAAGCGGCGTTGCCAGGCAGTCCTGACTCCTGCGGCTTCGACCTCGACTTTCTGAGTCTCTTTGATGAGGCACCGCTCGCGATCCTGGCGACGCTCGGGCCCGACCACGTCCCGTGCTTCGCAAACCGCGCGGCGCTCGCCACGATCCCGGCTCGACCGGAGCTCCCGCTCGTCGGCACCGCGCTGCGAGCGGCGCTGTCCGGTATCGAATGCCCGGAGTTTCTGCAGCTTGTCGAAGAGAGCTTCCGGACCGGCGACGTGAGCATCGCTAAACAGGTCCGGTTAAGGCATCGTCGCGGCGACCACACTCAAGTGGTCTATCTCGATGTACGGGTCGAGCCCGTCCAACGCGAAGCGGATGTCTGCGGATTGCTCGTGTTCGCCAAGAATGCGGTCACGATCGAGGCGAGCGTTCGGAACTGACAGGCCCTTCCGGTGCGTCGGCACGGTCGACGGGAAGCCCCGCTTCGATCCACGCTACAAACCCACCGATGACATCCGTGGTGTTGCCGAAGCCCAAGTCGTGTAGCCGCACGGCGGCGAGGCTCGACGAATACCCCTCGTGGCAGATGAGGATGAGCCTGTCTTCGCGTCCCGCGAGGGCCGGGCTCTGATGCCCCGATGTCGGATCGACCCGCCATTCGAGAACGCTGAGCGGTATGTGTATCGAGCCGGGGATGTGACCGTCCCGCGAGCGAAGGTCTCCGTCACGCGTGTCGATCAGCGTCGCCCCGTCGCGCATCGCGGCCGCGGCCTCGGCCGGCGTGAATCGGTGCAGCCTGGCCTGTGCCTCGGAGAGGACCTGGTCGATGGTCCGTCGCCCCAATCGCGCCACTACGGTCGGCGAGACGAGGCTGGCAGTTCGACGACGAATGTCGCTCCGCCGCCGGGTGTCGCTTTTACGCCGATCGCGCCTTTGTGCGCCTCCATGATCTCGCGCGCGATAGCGAGGCCCAGACCCGCGCCGCTGCCAGAGGAACCCGCGGTGCGGTGGAATCGCTCGAATACCCGGCTCCTCTCCTCCGGCGGAATGCCGGGGCCGTGGTCACTCACGCTGACGCGCGTCATGCCGTCATGTGCCTCGCCCGCGATCTCGATCAAGGTCCCGCCCGGCGCGGAGCGGACCGCGTTCTCGAGCAGATTGTCGAAGACACGCTCGAGCCCGCCGTCGTGGTCGGTCACGACGAGTCCAGGCTGGATACGGCTCGCGATCTCTACCCCCCGTTCCGTCGCCCCCGGCGCGGCGCGGCGGACCGATTCGCCAAGCAACTCGGCCAGGTCCACATCCTCGGAATGGGCCGGAGCACTCCGCGCGTCCGCTCGCGCGAGCACGAGAAGGCCCTCAACGATGCGCGCCATCCGCGCCGTCTCGGACGCGATGCGGGCGATCGTCGCGTGGTAGTCCTCCGCGGTGCGCGGTCGTTCAAGGCTTAGGCTCGCGTCGGCGAGGATCGTCGCGATTGGGGTGCGCAGCTCGTGTGACGCGTCGCCGGTAAAGCGTTGCCGCTGCTCGACCGCCACGGCAACGCGGTCCAGCATCTCATCCAGCGTGCGGGCGAGCCGGCCGAGCTCGTCGTCGCGCACCTCCCGCGGGGCGAGTCGCCGGGTGAGATCGGTCGCGCCGTAGTCCTCCGCCGCACGACGCAGCTGCTCGACCGGACGGAGCGCGCGATAGGCGAGGAGATATCCACCGACAGCGGCGATCACGATCGCGAGCGGGACCGCCAGACCCAGAATGCCGAGGAGCTGGCGCTCCGCGGCGTCGATCGGAGTGAGCGACCGAACGATCGCGACGGTCCCGACGCGCTGGCCGCGATCCGCGACCGGCACCGCCCGCACTCTCAGGTGCTCGGCGCCGACGGTCAATGTCTCTGAGCGGGTCGTCGGCGAACCGGCGGCGAACGACGCGATCGCGGCGCCGGCTTGGGGCGCAGCAACGGATGAATCGACGAGTTTCCCCGACGGGTCGTACAGGCCGACAAACTCGCCGCCGACGACAAGCGAATCTTCCCCGTCTTGGCGCTGGAGCGCTAGGGCGGATCCCTCCGACTGTATGGTCGACACGACCTGCGCGGCCCGCGCCGCGAGCTCGTCGTCCAGTTGCCGCTCCATCGCGGTCCGGAAAACGAAGATCAGGGCAAAGGCGACGGCGCCTAGGGCGATCGCCAGGGTCAGCACGTACCAGGCGGTCAGGCGGAGTCGGATGCTCACTGACAAAACCTACCCGTTGCGGAGCCGGTAGCCCACCCCGCGGACTGTCTCGATCGGACTCCGCCGGCCTCCGGTCAGCTGCCGGAGGCGCGCGACGTATACATCGATCACGTTCGAGAGGCTGTCGTAGTCGCCGTCCCAGCAGTGCTCCTCGATCGCGCCGCGGGTGACTACATCGCCTTTGCGGCGCAGGAGGTACTCGAGGATCGCGAATTCGCGGGGGGCGAGCTTGATCGGCCCGTCGGCGTACGTCGCTGTGTGGCTCGCAGGGTCGAGCGTGATCTTTCCTGAACTGAGGATCGGTTGACGCTCGGGCATTTGGCGTCGCACGAGAGCGCGCACGCGTGCCGCGAGCTCCAGGAACGCGAACGGCTTCACCAGATAGTCGTCCGCCCCGAGGTCAAGTCCTTCGACCCGGTCCTCGATCGTGTCGCGGGCGGTCAGCATGAGGACGGGTGTTCGCGTCCCGTTGCGGCGTAGCTCCGCCGCGACCTGGGCACCGTCGCCGTCGGGCAGCCGTCGGTCGAGGATGATCGCGTCGTACTCGTTCGTCGCCGCAAGGTCCAGAGCCTGTGCGGTGGTACCGGCGAGGTCGACCGCGTACGAGTGCTCAATCAGCCCGCGGCGGACGACCTCCGCTAGGCGGGCCTCGTCCTCAACGAGCAGCAGTCGCATCGGATCGATCGTACGGCGGCCAGTCACCCGGCACGCCCTTTCGCTCGTCAGTTAGGAGACAGCAGCGAGCCGGGTATGAGCCCGGCTCGCTGCTCGGAGAGGGAAGCGGGATCAGTCGTTGTCTCCGGACTTCTCGTTGTCCTCTCCGCCGGACTCGACGGCGAGGATGGCAGCGTTACCGGCGTCGACCTTCACCTCTTGCGCGGCGTTGTTCGCGTCGGTCAGCTCGACCGCCCAGACGACGCTTCCGTTCTCGTCCTCGAGCCTTGCGTTCTGGATCGTCGCTCCGGGGAACTTCGCGAGCGCCGCGTTCCGGGCGTCCGCCTCGGAGATCTTGGCGAGCGCGGCGAGGGCGGCCGACTCGGCTGCTTCACTCTGCTCATTGCCCGTGTCCTTCGGCGCTTGGACAGAACCCGTGTACGAGGGCTCCTGGGTCTCAGTCGCTCCCGTTGTTCCGGTCTTCGGGGCCTGCGGCGCGCCGGGCCTCGCCGACGGCGGTGGTGTTTCGGCACGTGCGACTGAGCCGATCACGCCGAGCGTGAGAGCCGCAGCCGCGCCGAGAGTCGCGAGAGTTCGCTTGTTCAATATGTGCCTCCATGTGATTTCGGTTCGCGTGTTGTCAGGGTGCGGAAGTCACATGAAGGGAACATGAAGCCCAGCCTTCATCTTGGCTTCACGCCGAGTCGTCACCTTTGAGCCCGAACGATCAAAGAAAGGAGGCGACCAAGATGAAGACCAAAAAGAAGTGGCTCCTTGTACCGGTCACCGCCGCGATGCTCGCGGTCGGTGCCATCGGCAGCATGTCGGTGTATGCCGACACAACGCCGCCCGCGACGGCGGCGGCGGAAGCTGCCGAGACGACCGCTCCTGAACAGGCCGAGCCAAACGAGCCGGCGCTGCCGGGCGGCGGCTACGCGGATGTCGATGGGGTCAACGCTGACACCCAGTTCGAAGGAATCCAGTAGTCCCTGGGACGGGGGGCTCAACCGAGCCTCCCGTCCGACGAGCGCAGAATCGTGCAGCGGGAGGATCGGGATGAGTGGCGACTTCTTTGCTGCGGTGCCGGGGCGAATCGGGTACGGCGGGCCCGAGTCCACCGATCCACTCGCCTACGCCATTTATCAGCCCGACCGAGAAGTGCTTGGGAAGCGGATGGAGGATCACCTCCGCATCGCGGTCTGCCTCTGGCACTCGTTCAACTGGCCAGGCTCCGACGTCTTCGGTGTCGGCACATTCGATCGCCCCTGGCTCGCGCCCGGCGCGGAACCAAGGACCGCTTCGCATGCCAAGATCGATGCGGCGTTCGAGTTCATTGAAAAGCTCGGCGTCCCGTTCTTCACGTTTCACGATCGGGATGTCGCTCCCGAGGGCGGCACGTACACCGAGACGCGCGCGAACCTCGATTCGAGCGTCGACCGGA
Source organism: Chloroflexota bacterium (assembly GCA_030854525.1). The sequence goes on from JALYSZ010000138.1 coordinate 13,050, forward strand.
TCGAACGACACATGTCACGCACCGGAGCGCGGCTGCTGTGGGGTACCGCGAATCTGTTCGGACACCCGCGCTACGCCGCGGGCGCTGCCACGAATCCCGACCCCGATGTGTTCGCGTACGCCGCCGCACAGGTCAAAACAATGCTCGAGGTCACCCATCGCCTCGGCGGCGAGAACTACGTGTTGTGGGGCGGACGCGAGGGCTACGAGACACTGCTCAACACCGATCTGGCCCGAGAAGAGGCCCAGTTCGCGCGCTTCCTCGCCCTGGTCGCGGACCACAAGAAGCGCATCGGCTTCAAAGGCACGCTGCTCATCGAGCCGAAACCGCAGGAGCCAACGAAGCACCAGTACGACTACGACGCGGCGACCGTCGTCGGATTCCTTCAGCGTCACGATCTCGCCGACGAGTACCGCCTCAACCTCGAGGCCAACCACGCGACCCTCGCGGGTCACAGCTTTCATCACGAGGTCGCGAGCGCGCTCGCGCTCGGCGCCTTCGGCAGCATCGACGTCAACCGCGGCGACTACCAGAACGGTTGGGACACCGATCAGTTCCCGAACTCGGTCGACGAGCTCGCCCTCGCCCTCTACGAAATACTTGCGGCCCGAGGCTTCACCACCGGCGGATTCAACTTCGACGCGAAGCTTCGGCGTCAGAGCATGAGCCGGACCGACCTGTTCCACGCACACATCGGCGGCATCGATACGCTCGCGCGGGCGCTGCTCGCGGCCGCCGACATGGTGGAGCACGCAACGCTCGCGGCGCCACGCAAAGAGCGGTACGCCGATTGGTCAAAGGAGCTCGGCAAATCGATCCTCTCTGGCTCGCTGACGCTCGCCGACCTCGAGCGCCGAGTCGCGTCAGGCGAGATCGATCCGCGACCGAGGTCGGGGCAGCAGGAGCTTCTCGAAGGCTCGGTCAACCGCCGCATCTGGGCGGTCGACCGGTCGCGGAAGCCTTAGCCGTGTAGCTCGGCCAGCTCCTGGCTCGTGAGCTTCGTCGGCGGCTTACCCAAGATGATCATCCCGAGGACCTCGTCGGTCGTCACGTCGTTCTTGTTGACGGTCCCGACGAGCTTGCCGTGGTACATGACGCTGATCCGCTCGGACAAGTCGAACACGTCATGGATGTCATGGCTGACGAGGAAGATCCCGATCCCCTCGCTCTTGAGCTGTCGGATGAGGCTGTGCACCTGCGCGGTCTCGGCAGGCCCAAGAGCGGCCGTCGGCTCGTCCATGATCAGCGCGCGGGCGTTGAAGTGGATTGCCCGGGCGATCGCGACCGCCTGGCGCTGTCCGCCCGAGAGTCGGAGGACCGGCGACTTGAAGTTCTTGAAGTTTGGGTTCAGCCGACCGATGACCTTCCGCGTGGCCGACTCCATCGCCGCGTCGTTGAGCGACCCGGCTCCGCTCAACTCTCGCCCGAGGAAGACATTCGCGGGCGCATCGAGGTTGTCGGCGAGCGCGAGCGTCTGGTAGATCGTCTCGATCCCGAGCGCTTTCGCTTCGCGGGGATTGCCGATCGTGACCGGCTGCCCGTTGACGAAGATCTGCCCCGAGTCCGGCGGCCGGGCACCCGACAGCGTCCTCATGAGCGTCGTCTTCCCGGCGCCGTTGCCGCCGACCACGCCGACGACCTCACCCGCGTGGACGTCGATCGTGACGCCATCGACGGCGCGAACACCGCCGAACGAAACGCGGATGCTCCGCAGCTCCACGAGCGGGATGCGCTGCGCGACCGGGGCCGGCGTCGCCGTCAGGGGGCTCACCGCCATCGCTTCATCACCTCGACCTCCGCCGTACCACAGTATCGAGCCCGACCGCGGCGACAAGGACGATCCCGACGACGATGTCCTGGGTGGGCGAGTCCACGAGAAGAAGCACCATGCCTGAGCGGAGCGACTGCATGACGACCGCGCCGAGGATGGCGCCGGGGACCGTGCCAATTCCGCCTGAGAACGACGTTCCGCCGATGACCGCGGCGGAGATCACGTCGAGCTCGTTTTGTACTCCGAGGTTCGTCACGGCGGCGTTCAAGCGCGCGGTCTGCACCGCGGCGCTGATCGCCGCCAGGCTGCCCATCAGGGCGAACGCCAGCATGATCGTGCGACGCACGTTGATGCCTGCGAGAGCCGCGGCCTCGGGATTGCCGCCGATCGCGTAGACGTAGCGTCCGAACCGCCGTCGCGTTGCGAGAAAGGTCACAACGAGAGTCACGATGAGCATGATCACGACCGGGAAAGCCACTCCGGTCGGGAAGCCTCCGGGCGGCACGGGGATCTCACGCTCCTGCGCCACCTGCTCCGCGACGTTGGGGGGCAGCGGGTAGCTGTTGGCGACCCAAACCGTGCCCAGCACGATGCCGCAACTAACCGCCCCGACGAGGATCTCAGCCCACATCGGCCGGACGGGGAAGCCATAGCGCCGCTTGCGGCGGCGCGACGTGATCTGCGCGTAGACGATGGCAACGCATAAGACGACACCGAGCCCCCAGCTTGGCCACTCCCCCAGCGCGCCGACCCTTGTTCCGACAATGCCTCCTCCGAGCATCTGGAAGGTCGTATCGACCGGCGCGATGGTCTGCCCCTGCGCGTAGCGGAAGATCAGGCCGCGCCAGACCAAGAGGCCGCCAAGAGTGACGATAAACGACGGCACCCCGCCATACGCGACTACGAATCCCTGAAGTCCGCCGATGAGCGCACCGAGTGTGATGCCGAGGATGAGCGTTACGACCCACGTGTAGGGCTGCCCGAACCCGAGGCCGAGGGTGTTCGGAATCCAAACGGCCTGGACCATGGCCATCGTGTACCCGAGAAAGCCGAGCATCGAGCCTACGGAGAGGTCGATGTTGCGTGACACGATGATCAGGACCATCCCCGTAGCCATGATCGCGATCGAAGCGCTCTGAACCGAGAGGTTCCAGAGGTTGCGCGCGCTGAGGAACGTACCGCCCGAGATGATGTTGAAGGCGACCCAGATAACTACCAGCGCCCCGACCATCCCGAGCATGCGCGTGTCGATCTCGAGGGAGCGCAGCCTGTCGCTGATCGGCGAGAACGCCGCACCGACCGCGTTCGCGAGTGAGCGGATGGGGCCGGCGGGTTGGCCTTCCATAGTCGCCTCGCCTGGAGCGGAAACGCCCATCAGCTCGCTGCCTCCACCTGCGATGTGAGAAAAGAAGCGCCCTGCCCTGCGTCAGCTGGGGCAGGGCGCTCCATTACGCGAAGTGCGAACGCATCAACCGCAGACGGACACTTTGCCTGCCGGGACTCCCTGGCAGAGATCGGCCTTGGTGACCCAGCCTGCGTCGAGAACTTCCTTCAGATTGGCCTGGGTGATCGGGTTCGGCGTCAGAAGGATCGAGCTCAGGCTGTTGTTTCCCGGAGTCGTGAACTTAGCCGTACCGGTGACCTTGCTCGGATCGGAGTTCTTGCACAGCTGGATCGCAGCGTCGCCGGCGGTCTTGCCGAGCAACCGCGCATCCTTCCAGACGTCGACCGTCTGCGTGCCGAGCGCGACGCGGTTCAGGGCGGCCTTGTCGCCGTCCTGGCCGGACACCGGCACCTTACCCGCGAGGCCCCGAGCAGTGAGGGCGGCGATCACGCCACCGGCCATGCCATCGTTCTCCGAGAGCACGGCATCGACCTTGTCCTGGTTCGCCGTGAGGATCTGCTCCATGTTGGTCTGGGCTTTCGATGGGTCCCAGTTGTCGGTGTAGATCTCGCAGAACAACTTAAAATAAACAAAATTCACCGCGGCGCCGATGACCTGCTCCATGCCAGCACGCAGGAAGTCGGCATTCGCGTCAGCCTTGTTGCCTTTGATGATCGCGTAGTTGCCCGTCGGCTTCACCTTGAAGACGGCTTCAGCCTCGAGCTTGCCCACGAGGACGTTGTCGAAGGTGATGTAGAGGGCCTTCGGGTCCTCGATGAGCCGGTCGTATGCGATCGCTGGAACGCCGTTCTGGATCGCCTTCGCGACCGCTGGCTTGATAGCGGTGCCGTCCTGAGCAAGGATGACGACGACCTTCGCGCCTTGCGAGATCAGGTTGTCGACGTTGCTTGCCTGAGTCTCCGCCGACGACTTCGCGTCGTTCGAGATGTACTTCCCGCCACCCTTCGCGATCGCATCCTTCATCGCCGGCTCGTCCCACTTGGCCCAACGCTCTTCCTGATAGTTGTTCCATGAAACTCCGACGGTGCACGCCGCTGCGGCCGAACCGCTCGCGGCTCCGCCGCCACTCCCACCGCACGCTGAAACGAGCAAAGTGAACCCGACCGCGAGCACAGCTAGACGACTGCGCATGGACCATCCTCCCCTTTAGTGCGGCTCCGCTGAACGCGTTGCGCGTTCACGCTATCACCACACCCTAAGAAATTGTGGTCAGACCGGGACGGCGATGCCTGTTCCGCGCGACCATCTCCGCATGACTGTGCATCTCGACCTGGCGCCGATCGTGCGGCGCCGTCGTGAGTTCGCCATCGGCGTTGCCGCCCTGGCGGTGGCGTGCGTTGCGCTCATCCCGGACATTGCGGCGAGCGGGCCGCTCTCGCGACGGACGCCGATGGTCGCCCTTGGAGCACCCCGCTTCGTCGAGGAGACGTCAAGCGCCGGCCTCGACCACGTTTACAAGGAAGGCTTCGAGTACGCCGTCGGCGGGGGTGTCGCCGCCTTCGACTGCAACGGTGACGAAAGATCCGACCTATACCTCGCCGGCGGGAGCGATCCCGCAGCGCTGTATCGGAACGACAGCCCCGTCGGCGGGGCACTCCACTTCACCCGGATCCGCGATTCGGCGACGGACGTCGCCGGCGCCAACGGCGCCTATCCCATCGACATCGATGGTGATGGGATGACGGATCTTGTCGTCCTTCGGAATGGTGAGAACGTCCTCCTCCGCGGCCTGGGTGGCTGCCGCTTTGAACGCGCGAACGAGAGATGGGGTTTCAGTCTGCCGACCTCCGCCACTACAGCGTTCAGCGCGACCTGGGAGGCCGCGGCAACGTTACCGACGCTGGCCTTCGGGAACTACGTCGATCCCGCCAGCAACGATCCGCACCATCTCTGCTTCGACAACGTGCTGCTACGGCCGGCGGGCACGGCAGCGACGTACGCGCAACCGATCCCACTCACCCCGAGCTGGTGCGCCCTCTCGATGCTCTTCAGCGATTGGAGCCGCTCCGGCCGAATGGATCTCCGCGTGAGCAACGACGAGCACTACTACCTCCCGACCGAAGGCGAGGAGCAGCTCTGGCGCATCGCGGGTGGCCAGCCGCCGTCGCTCTTTACGGCGGACGAGGGCTGGGTGCGCGTCCAGGTGCAAGGAATGGGGATCGCTAGCTACGACCTCACCGGAGACGGCTATCCGGAGGTGTTTCTCACGAGCCAAGCCGACAATCGCCTGCAGACGCTCACCGCGGGTCCGTCGCAGCCGACCTATCGCGACATCGGCGAGAGGCGTGGCGTGAACGCCGCGCAGCCGTTCACCGGCGGCGATACGCGGCCGTCGACCGCCTGGCACGACGAGTTCGCCGACGTGAACAACGACGGGTTCGTGGATCTCTTCATCGCGAAGGGCAACGTGACCAACCAGATCGAGTACGCGCAGAAGGACCCCAGCAACCTCCTGCTCGGACAGCGGGACGGGACCTTCCGCGAGGCCGCCGATGCGGCCGGGATCGTGACCTTCGATCGCGGGCGAGGGGCGGCGCTCGCTGACTTCAACCTCGACGGGATGCTCGATCTTGTGCAGGTCAATTACGGCGCGCCGGTCCGGCTCTGGCGCAACGTCGGCGCCGGCGACGCATCGCGTCCTCGCGCGATGGGCAACTGGCTCGCGCTCAGCGTCGTACAGCCGGGACCGAACGCGAACGCTATCGGCGCGTGGGTCGAGCTGCGTGTCGGCGACCGGATCACGCGACGCGAACTCACCATCGGCGGCGGCCACGCCGGAGGTCGGCTGGGCTGGGTCCACTTCGGGCTGGGCGATGCGGCCGGAGCGGACGTTCGCGTTCTATGGCCAGGCGGCGAGACCGGCTCGTGGCTTCATGTGGCTGCGAACGAGTTCGCAGTGGTGCAAAGAGGCGTCGCCGAGACGCGCCGTTGGTCGCCGGCCGGAAGCTGACCTAGATTGCCATCGCAGGTGAACATCAGCATCCGGGTCGCCGTTGCGCTGCTCGTGGCCATCGTCGTGGTGAGCGGGGCGGTCCTCGGAGTGACGCGTCCGTGGGAGCGGGGATCGACGTGTCCGCCGATCGCCGACCATCCGACGTGGTCCGTCGCGCGACGTTGGGACGAGGCACTGCTCGATGCGATCCGACGCGCGCTCCCGAATCCGCCCGTGCATGCGCGCAATCTCTTCCACGTTTCCGTCGCGATGTGGGACGCGTGGGCTGCGTACGGCACGACGGCCTCGGGCTATCTCTCCAAAGAAAGGATCAGCGCGGCGGACGTGCCCGCCGCACGGAACGAGGCGATCAGCTACGCGGCGTACCGCGTCCTCTCGGCGCGCTTCATCAAAGCGGTCGGCGCGGACCGCTCACTCGCGGAGTTCGCCGACCTCATGGACGCGCTGTGTCTACCGATCACCAACACAGGGACGGACGGCGCCGGAGGCGCGGCGGTCGGAAACAGAATCGCGAAAATCGTGCTCGACTACGGAAAGTCGGACGGCTCGAACGAGCTGAACGGGTACGCGGCTCCGGGCTATGCGCCCGTTAACCCACCGCTCGTCGTGGCGAAGCCGGGGATCAGTCTGGTCGACCCGAACCGCTGGCAGCCGCTCCAGATCGAGCGGATGATCAGCCAGAACGGAATCGCGATCACGAACGGCGTTCAGCAGGCCGTCGCGCCGCACTGGGGCCATGTAACTCCCTTCGCCATTCCCGCGGGCGGCGCATCCGGCACTCCCATGGATCCGGGACCGCAGCCTCGCCTTGGCGACCCCGCGACCGACGCGGTGTATCGCGCACAAGCCGTCGAGGTGATTCGCGACAGCAGCCTCCTCGATGCATCGAGCGGCGTGACGATGGACATCTCGCCGCGCACGATGGGCGGCAACGGTCTCGGATCGAACGACGGGCGCGGTCACTCTCAGAACCCGGTCGCCGCTAAGCCGTACGCGTCAAACATCGTGCGGCAGGGCGATTTCTACCGGGCGATGGTGGAGTTCTGGGCGGACGGCCCCGCGTCTGAGACCCCACCCGGCCACTGGAACGTCCTCGCGAATGTCGTGTCGGACGAGCTCGCCCCAAACCTTAGGGTCGGCGGGAACGGTCCGACGCTCGACCGATTGCAATGGGACGTGAAGCTCTACTTCGCCCTGAATGGCGCGGTCCACGATGCGGCGATCGCGGCGTGGGGCCTCAAGGGCCGGTACGACGGCATCCGTCCGATATCGATGATCCGCTACCTGGCGAGCCTCGGGCAGTCGAGCGATCGAAGCCTTCCCGCATACAACAAGGAGGGATTGCCGCTCGTGCCAGGGCTCGTCGAGCTCATCGCAAAGGAAGCGACCGCGTCCGGGGGAACGATGGCGGCGCTCGCTGGCCATGAGGGTGAGATCGCGGTCCGCGCGTGGCAAGGGAATCCCGCAGATCCGAAGACAGAGGCCTCGCCGGTGACGTGGATCCTCGGCACCGCGTGGGTCCCGTACCAGCTGCCGACGTTCGTGACGCCGTCGTTCCAAGGCTACGTGTCGGGGCACAGCACCTTCAGTCGCGCGGCGGCGGAGGTCATGACCGGGATCACCGGCAGCGAGTACTTCCCCGGCGGCCTGTCCGAGTCGACGGTGAAGCAGGGCTCGTTCAGGGTCG
>JALYSZ010000157.1 GCA_030854525.1 Chloroflexota bacterium
ATCAGCTACTGGCATTCCATCGAATCGGGATTCGCGGGCCGCAAGCTCATCGAAGACTAGCCGTCGCACATTTGTGCGACAGCGTTCGCACATTTTGACGACGTCTTTGCACGTTTAGGGGACATACAGGCACGCATGTTTCTGTCTAAATCTCGTGGTTGGAGAGCCACGACGTCGCCTGGGCCGCGGGATTCTTTGACGGGGAGGGCTGGGCGAACCGGAGCGGCCGTGGCGTCCAGACGCGGATCAACCAGGCTGGGCTGGATGGCGTGCCGGACGTCCTTACCAAATTCCAGCGAATCGTCGGAGTTGGCCGTATTCAGGGGCCGGTAGTCCTCGAAGGTCGGCAGCCGCTTTATCACTGGGAAGCAACATCGCGACCCGACCTCTTGCAAGTCGCGGAGCGGATCGCGCCTTGGCTCTGCCCGGTCAAGCGAGCTGAATTCGAGCGGACCCTGAAGGTGCGGCTCTCGCCGCTGGTCTGGCCTGGTTCGATGAGCGAGGAGCTCGCTTGGGCCGGCGGGTTATTCGATGGCGAGGGTTCGACATGCCTCGACAAGCACCGAACTCATGAAAGCTTCTTCGCTCCGGTGATCTATGTCCCTCAGGCAGCAGAGATTGGCATCGCACCTGAGCTTCTCCGCTTTCGCGACGCCATTGGAGTCGGCAACATTTCGGGGGTCCGACGCCCGAAGCCTCCGAACAAGCCATACCGACGGCTGCGCATCTACACGCTGCAAAAGGTGCAGTTAGCGATTCATCTCCTCTGGCCATTCATCGGCGACGTGAAGCGAGCTCAAGCGCGATATGTGATGAAGGTCATGCACTCGCAGCAGGACCTGCCACGCGGCAATCCGGCTTTTGGCGTTGCTGGCGCACGGTATTGCCTACGCGGACACGACAAATGGAACGCACGCATCAGACCGTTCAAAGGACGAGGTAAGAATGACGAAGACCCGATGATCCAGCTACGGCAATGCCTTGCATGCATGCGCGAGGATGCCCAGGCGAAGAGAAACAAACACCGACGTCCTTGAGGGCGCCGCTTTCTTGTAAGGTGTCCTACTAGGTTACTTGTTGAAGTATGCCTTGTTGCTCTCGATGAAGTGCTTCCACTTGTCGGGCACCGCATCTTCCGGGAAGATCGCGCTCACCGGACACACCGACTCGCACGCACCGCAGTCGATGCATTCATCAGGATGGATGTAGTACATGTTGTCTGCATCAGTTGTATAAATGCAGTCAACTGGACAGACATCTACACAGGACGCGTCCTTCAGGTCAATGCATGGTTCCGTGATCACGTAGGCCATCTGTGATTCGTTCTCCCGTCCCGTACAACTTGCAAACCGTGCGTTGAAGTCTCAGCCTATCATCGCGCGACGTGAGTGGTGAAATCGCGGAGTTCCCGCTGCCAGCCGACGTGACAGAGGAAGAACGCGCGACAGCCAAGCGCGAGATCGGCAGGTACACCAAGATCATTGGCGACGAACCGCGCGTCGTCCGTTTCGCCGGCAGGCCGATCGGTCAGACGGGACCCGTCTGGCATTTCCAATACACGCGGCTATACGAGCTCCCGAAGGGCTACCTCGTCGCAGCGCATGATCTGCACGAAGGCATCAAGGTCGCCTACGCCGACACACCGGAGGATCTTCCAAAAGCGTTCGACAACGATCTCGTTCGGGAGTTCGTCGAAGACGAGCTCCGTTACCGCAAGATCATCGGATCCGAGCACGCCCGAGCCCAGTAGCCGCTCGCGTAAATCGGCGCGCCCGCCCAAGCGCGAGCCCCCCGGCGCACCCCACGAGCCCGCCCGCGCGCGCTGCCCCGACCCGCCGCCTGAAGCCCTTCTCCGCGGCATCGAGCAGTTGAACGCCGGCGAGTTCTTCGAACAGCACGAGACGCTCGAGCTGTTGTGGCGCGACACGACCGCACCCGTGCGCGGTCTCTATCACGGCATCCTCCAGGTCGGCGTTGGCTTTCACCACTGGCGTCGCGGAAACTTTCACGGTGCGTCGGTTCTTCTCGAAGAAGGCATCGACCGACTGCGGCCGTTCACGCCAACGTGCCAGACCGTCGACGTCGCCGCGCTCATCGCGGACGCGACGGGAGCGCGCGAGAAACTTCTCGCTCTTGGTCCCGAGCGGATGGGCGAGTTCGACCTTGAAGAGGCGCCGCGGGTACGCTTCGCGCGGTGACCGAAGGGGCACGCGACTGGGCCAACCGACTCGGCACCGTCGGCGTCTGGACATTCGAAGCCGAGCGCATGCCCGCCGCCAGCGAGCGCGACTACGCACGCGCGGTGGAGTCGCTCGGGTTCGGCACACTGTGGATCCCCGAGAGCCTCGGCAGTAAGGAGGCATTCGCGCACGCGAGCCTCCTGCTGGCCGCAACGAAGACGCTCGTCGTGGCGACCGGTATCGCGAACATCTGGGCGCGCGACGCCGTCGCGATGGCGAACGGCGCCCGCACCTTGGTCGACGCCTACCCGGACCGTTTCCTACTGGGACTGGGCGTCAGTCACGCACCGGCCGTCAAGACTCGAGGGCAGAGCTACGCCCGTCCCCTCGAGTACATGCGCCGCTACCTCGAAGCGATCGACGCCGCGCCTTACGTCGGACCCAAGGTCGAGGCGCCTCGGGTCCTTGCGGCGCTCGGACCGCAAATGCTCCGCCTCTCGGCCGAACGTGCCCTCGGCGCGCATCCGTACTTCGTTCCATTGGAGCACACCACCGTCGCGCGCAAGGAGCTAGGAGCGGGTCCGCTCCTCGCCGTGGAGCAGGCCGCGGCGCTGGGCGACGATCCAGCCGCCGCGCGCGCGACCGCACGCCGCCACATGAAGCGCTATCTCGATCTCGACAATTACACGAACAATCTGCGACGTCTCGGCTGGGGCGACGCCGACCTCGGAGGAGGCGGGAGCGACAAGCTCGTGGACGCGATCGTCGCATGGGGCGGCGCCGCTGCGATCAAGTCGCGCATCGCCGAGCACAGGAAGCGCGGCGCTGACCATGTGTGCCTTCAAGTGCTGCGCGCTGATCCGGCGAGCCCCCCGACCGCGGATCTCGAGCGCATCGCGAAGGCGGTGCT
>JALYSZ010000170.1 GCA_030854525.1 Chloroflexota bacterium
GCCCCATGCGAGTCCGAGGATGCCCGCGATGACGACATGCTCGGTCACCCATTTGTCTGGCGTCGTCCCGCCGCTGAGCCCGAGGCCAACGGCGATGGCGACGCCCAGCAACCAACCCGCCCACCACGCGAACGCGCTCGCGATGATCCAACGCCACGCGCGCGTGCGAAGCGCCCACGCGAGCACGACCGCGGCAGACACACCGCTTATCGCGGCGACTCCGCCGACGCCCCACCCCGCGGGTGCGCCATCCGCGAGCGCGTGCGCGACCGCAACCGCGACGACGGATGCGGCGACCAGACGCCAGTTGCGGACGCCGAGCGCGAGCATCTGGAGCAGCGCGGTGATGAGACCCACGATGCTGCCGAGAATGGCTCCAAAAGCGGCGGCTGAGACGTCCCAGTCGAGATAGAACGCACCGACGGCCGACGCGCCTGGGGAATGAAACGCAAAGCCGCCGAGCGCGAAGCCGCCCGCCGTCGCGAGCGTCCAGCGCAGCGATCTCACGCGCGGACTATATGGAAGCGGTCCTCATCAGTTTCGTTCGCGGTCGGGGTGCCGGGATTCGAACCCGGGACCTCCTGAACCCCATTCAGGCACGCTACCAGGCTGCGCCACACCCCGGAAAACAGAAGCTGCGGCTCGAAGTCTAGCGGCGGGCCGCGCCGGGCTGCGCCACATCCGGTTTCGTCGCGCCGATAGGCATGCGTGGGATCACGACATTCAGCGTGCTGCCCTTCTCTGCCGCGCGCTCCGCCCAGATGCGTCCCCCGTGGCGGACGACGATCTCCTTGCTGATATAGAGCCCTAGGCCCATGCCCGCGGCGTCGCGGGCCGCGCGATCCGGTGATCGGTAGAAGAGACCGAATATCGCCTCGAGCTCCTCCTCGGGGATTCCGATCCCCTCGTCGGTTACCGAGAGCCGCACAGCACCGTCATCGGGGCGCACCTCGATCGTGATCGGACCGCCAGTCGGCGAGTACTTGATCGCGTTCGTGACGAGGTTGTTCAGCACCTGCTCGAGATGATCGCGATCCGCGGTCACGACGTTCTGCGAGTCTCGACGGACAGAGATCTCGTGCGTGGTCGTCGTGAGCTGCATCCGGGTCGCGACCTCGTTGGCGAGCTCGCCCATGTCGACGTCGCCGTAGCGGAACTCGATGCGTCCGGTCTGGATGCGCGAAACGTCGAGGAGCTCATCGACCAGCCGCGCGAGCTTTCCGGTCTGCCGATAGACGACCTCGAGCTGCTCGGTGATCGCGCGCAGCCCCTCCGCGACCAACGGTGCCGCCTCTCCCCCGCTCAGCCGGCGTACGCGCCGAAGCGCGACCTGCAGGAATCCCGACATCGCGGTGATGGGCGTCTTGAGCTCGTGCGACGCGATCGAAAGGAACTGCGACTTCATGCGGTCGAGCTCCTTGAGCTGCTCGTACCGCTCTTTCAGCTCGGCGGTCGCCTCGTCGATCCGCCGCTGCAGCGAGAGGTTGAGGTCCGCGATCTCGCGGTTCGCTCGCTCGAGCTCGGCCACGCGCAGGCGCAGCTCCTGCCCGAGCCGGCGGCGCTCGATGCCCCGCGCGACGGTGGCGCGCAGCTCCTCGACCTCGCTCGGCTTGACGAGGTAGTCGTACGCCCCGGCACGGAGCGCTTGGATCGCCGATTCGAGCGATGCGTAACCCGTCAGCATGATCGTCACGGTCTCGGGGTAGCGCTCGCGGACGGCTTTCAGGACATCCAGGCCGTCGCCATCCTCGAGCCGCAGATCGGTGAGCACGAGGTCGTATTCGACGTCGCGGACCATCGCGCGAGCTTGAGCCCCGCTCGTCGTCGTCGCGACCTCGTAGCCGTCGAGCTGGAGGATGGCCTTGATCGTGACGACGACGCTCTCTTCGTCGTCGACGACGAGAACCTTAGGCTGCTCGCGCATCGTTCGGCGGTCCCTGGACTGGCAACGTGATCACGAACGTCGTCCCGCGACCCACGCGGCTGCGCACGCGCATCGTGCCGCCGTGGTTCTGGACGATGCTCTGGGACACCCAGAGCCCGAGCCCGGTCCCCTTTCCTGGTTTGGTCGAAAAGAATGGCTCGAAGATCTGACCGAGGAGGTCGTCGGGGATCCCGTCGCCGGTGTCGCGTACCTGGATCTGGACGGCGTCCCGGCCGAAGAGCTCCGTCTCGGCGCCTGCCCCCGCCTGGGTCGCCACCGTGATCGTCCCACCCTTCGGCATCGAGTCCGCCGCGTTGAGCACAAGGTTGAGAACGACCTGTTTGAGCTGGTCCGCGGACGCGCGGATGCGCGGCAGACCAGGGTCGAGCTGTTTCGCGATCTGCACCCCGCGCTCGCGGAGCCGCTTCGCGACAAGACCGCCGGCCTCTTCCACGAGCGCGTTGAGATCGGTCTCGGCCATCGCTTCCTGCTGACGGTAGAACCCGAGCATCTGGCGGAGGATCCGCGACATCCGCTGGGTCTCCCGAGAGGCGATGTCGAGATAGGGGCGCTTCGTGGCATCCTCGCCGAACTCTTTTTGGAGCAGGTAGAGAGCGTTCTGCACCGCTTCGAGCGGATTGTTGATTTCGTGCGCGATCGACGCGGCGAGGCGTCCGGTCGCGGCCAGCTTCTCCGAGTCGAAGAGGACCTGCTCGAGCCGTCGGCGCTCCAGCTCCCGGAGGCGTCCGATGTCCTGCATGACGGACACGATCGCAATCACCGCGCCACGCGCGTCGCGAATCTCGGTCGCGCTCACCTCCATCTCGAGACGATCGTCGGTCGTCGGGTCGGCGAGCGCGATCTCTCCCCGCTTGGACATCGCCGGATCGAGCCGAAGACCAGCAAGGAACGAGGTGAACCGCGCATCGTTCGCGAGCGCCGTATGGGTCGCCCGCGACGTCGCGGATGCCGGCTTGAAGAGACGCTCCGCGGCGGGATTCATCGAGATGATCTGATTGTCGTTATCGACCACGATGATCGGGTTTGGCACGTTTCGAAGAACGAGGTCGAGGCGGTCGCGCTCGATGTGGATTTCCTCCTCGGCAGACTGCAGCCGTTCCCGACCGCGCGCCAGCTCTTCGCCGATGTGCCGGATGTCGGTGACGTTCTTCAGCACCGAGACGGTTCCCCGAATCCCGACCCGATAGTTCGTGGCGGGGGTCGTGATGACCTCGTAGATGAGCTCCTCGCCCTCGATCGGGTCCACGAGAGTGACCTCGCGGCTGGTGGTCGCCCCGAGACGCTCCAGGTTCCAGGTCGAAAGCGCGGCGGTGAAAAGGAAGTTGTTCATCCAGACGGCGCGGCGCTTGCCCGCGCTGTCCTCCTCGCTCGCGCGGAACAGGAGCTCGGCGCGACGGTTCCGGAGGACCATGTCGTTGTTCGAGTCCGTCACCAGGACGGCATCGCCGACGCCATTCACCATCCACCAGAGCCATTCCTTCTCGATTGCGTGCGCTTCGCTCGTGTCGCGAAGAACGTCGACGTCGCGCTGCAGAGTGAGGGCTTCCTCCGCTTGCCGAGCGAACGGAACGAGCGCGTCGACATCGCTCTGCGTGACGCCAGATGCGCGAGAGAGGAGGACAACCCCAGCCCACTCGCCGCGAGCTTCCCACCCGGGCGACGCCGTGACCTTGCGATCCTGACTGGCGACGCCCCGTTCGGTCGTGCTTTGGAGCGGTGCGGCCACGAGCGGTCCAAGCCTGGCCTTGGCGAGCGTACTGCGGACGCCCGAGGAGATCCGCTCGTCGGTCGTCGCATCGCGGATGCGCTGCGGGAGGCCGCCGCGGAGCGTCGCGACGATCGGGTCGTCCGGGAGGTTGAGCGGGATCACAAGTTCCCGCGCGATCCCGTCGGCGACGCCGATTCCGAAGCTTCCCGCGAGCGCGGCGCGCTCGTCGTCGTACAGAAGGACGACCGCTCTCTCGAATCCGAGAGACCGCATGAGCTCGTCGATCAGCGGCTCGAGCGTCTCCCGCGGGGCGCGCCGGAGCGGCGCCGCGCGCACTTGACGGTCAAGGAGGTCAGCCATGCGCGCTCACGCCGTCCGTTAGGCGCGCTCCGACGAACGTGAACGGGCGGGCGTTTCCGTCGACCCAGCTCCGGGGCCGAGGCTGCCTCCGCGCTGCGCGGTGATGCCCAGCGCGTCGGCGTAGCGGAGGTACGTGTCGATGGAGGCCACAATCACTCGCGCCTCGACGGTAATAAGGTCGATGCCCACGAGAGAGATCCGGACCCAGGCGTCGATGACGATGCCCTTGTCGAGGATCCGGTCGAGGACATCGATGAGGCTTGTCCCGCCTGGTGCACGTTCGACTGGCATGAATTACCTCCCTGGCTTCCGTGATCGCTCGAGCTCGTGCTCGAGCTCGGTGATGCGCTTTTCCAAGCGGCCGATCGCTGTCTGGTCGTCCCCGTCGCGCCGCGTGAGTTGGCGGTCGTACTTCCACCAGTTCAATCCGATCTGCTCGGCCTTGTCGATCGAGCAGACCAGCAAACGGATCCGGATGGTCAGGAGCTCGACGTTCGCGAGAGAGACTGAGATGTCTCCTGCCACGACGAGACCCTTGTCCAGTACGCGATCGAGAAGATCCGCCAGAGTCGTCGTCTCGCGCGGGACGGCGACTCCCCTTCCCTGCATGCTCATACGAGCCTCCCCAGCGGGCCGAGTCCGAGATTCAGATCGGACGGGTCGAGTCCGAAGGCCCGCGCCATCTCGTGGACCTTCTGTTCGAGCCGCATCAGCGCCAGGCCCATGCGCTCCACCTCTTCGTCGCTCAACGTGCCTCCTTCCATGCGTCGCACGGCTTGCCGTTCAAGTAGCTGTCGCAGGAACTCAACGAGCGCGAGCACGAGCTTGGCGAGCCCATGCTCCACTCCTTCGGGGTCCACATCCACACGTTCCGGCAGGATGCCACGAAGTCGCTCCACTTCGCGGCGAAGATCGTCGAGTTCGGCGTCGATGCTCATTCCGTCCTCGCGAACGTATACGGTGGCCATGGTCCGTTGACGACCGGGATCACGTCCGTGAACTGTGTGGCGACGTCCTCGAGCTCGGCCTTTCGCTCGAGCGCCCGCTCGGTCGGCACGAGGACGGCCAGCGACGCGGCCACGTTGTCGCTGGTGCAGGTCTCGTGCCAGACAAGAGGCCGCTCGATCGCAAGCTCGGTGATCACTCGTTCGACCAATGATTCTGCACGTGCCCGCCTAGCTTCTCGCGCGACGTACTCAGCGCGGCGCCGCTCCATGTAGCGACGCCCCGGACCCTCCGCGGACCGGGTCGCCGGCGGCACGGAGGGGTCTCGCCAGAGCAGCGTCAGCGCGAGCTCGCTCTTGCCGGAGACGCGTGTCAGCGCCGCGCGCAACGCCGAAGCACGCTTGTCCAGGGACGCGCGCGCCTCCTCGGACGTCGCGAAAGCCGTCCCGAAGCGAACAGGAAGGCAGGGCTGGACGGCGCAGATCCGCTCGACGAGCCGGTGGTGCTCGAGCGCGTCCGAGCGCTCGAGCCTGATGTCCGGTGCCCACTCGGTGCTCCAGAGGCCGAGACCGGCTGTCTCCGACCACGCGAGCGGGCGGCCGCGAAGACCTTCGGGAGAGAGCGACGCCGGCGGTGCTGCCGCTATTGCATGTGCGAGGAGCGTCACGAGGCGCGTCGTTCCTGAGCCTTCTCGATTTTCTCCACCGCGGCAAGCACGACATTTAGCCCGAGATAGATGAGGTCGATCCCCGCGACCGAGATCGTCGCCTCACCCGCGAGGACGACTCCCTTGTTCAGAAGACGGTCCACGAGCTCGAGGAGCGACGCGTCCTGCGCGGTGAGCTCCTTCATGCGGAGGTGAGGCGCTCGCTCGGAAGTCCGCCGAAGCGGTAGGCCGGCCACGGACCGGACAGCCGCACCCGATAGCCCTCCGACGTCCCGGTCGCGCTCAGCCGCCGAACGACATCGCCGAGCTCGACCTCTCGATCGCGGTGCGCGAGGACGCTGAAGCGCGCGATCGCGGTCGCCGTCGGATCGTCGATCAACTGCTCGCGGTAGACGCGTTCGGCGATCGCCTCGACCGCCGCCCAAGTCTCCTCCGCGACCGCCGCATCACGCGTCCGTCGCTCTTCGCGGATGACCTCGTCGCGCCGCTTGCCGAGAAGAAAGGCTCGACCGGGGGGTGCGGCGGCGATCTCCGCGTCGAGCGCGCGGACGGCGTCGCCGAGCGGCGCGTCGATCCCCTCACGCTCGATCGAGACGATCCACTCCGCACGCCCCTCGACCGCGCGCAGCCGATCCGCCAGATCCTCCGCGCGTGAGCGAAGAAGATCGCGGACGCCATCGGTGCCTCGATAGATCGCGCCGAACGTGAGCGGGATGACCGCACGTGCGAGCTCGAGGAGTTTGCCGTTCACTTCCTGGTGCAAGGCCGCTCGCGGGGCGAGCCAGTCCAGATCTTGAAGCCGCTGGTTGAGCGGCTCCTCCTCGTAATCGGCGGCCGGCACGGAGCTCGTCGCACCGAGAAGGCGACCTTCCACGATCACCTCGACCCGGCCGCCATCGATACCGCGAAGATTCGCCTCGACGATCGCAGCCTCTGCGTTCGAATCCGCGACCGCGTAGAGGTAACGGAGCTCGTCGGTCACTCGAGCTCCTCGGGCACCTCGATGACGACCGCGCGCTTCTCGCCATCGGCGGGAGCCGAGGCCTCCGCGGCCTCGCGCTCCAGACGCCTTCGCTCCTCGCGTATCTCGCGCAAGCGGGCCAGGAGCACGGCCTCCCGCTCCGCGTACTCCTCCTCGCTGACGCGACCCTCTTCCAGCTCCAGCTGCAGCTCGAGGAGCTGTTCCTTGACGGGTGTGTCGTCGGTGGCCTGCTGCTCCGCGTACTCGACGACTTTCTCGATGCAATAACGGATGCCCGCCGCCGGCGCGGTTATCGGTAGAGCGAGGAGCTTGAACAGGATCATCGGCTTACACGCTGGCCGAGCGCTCGAGCTGCAGACGGATCGTCACGAAGTTGTATGGCGGCCACGGACCCGTGTATTTGAAGCGGAGCTTTCCCTCGAATCGCTTACCGATCTCGTGCACCTTCTGGTCGAACTGCTCCTGCTTGTTGCGTCCGACGAGGAAGGCGCCATTCATGATCATCTTGTCGCCGATGACCTTGTTCGACCGCGAGGCGATCGCGGCCTCCTGAAGCTCGTCGTAGATCTCGCGCACGTAGGAGTCGGCCTTGTCCGCGAGAGCCTGCTCGACAAGCCGGCCGAGCTGCATCCGGGCGAAGTACGTCGAGGTCTGCTGATTGGATTCGATCTCGGCTTTGAGACGCCGTAGCTCCTCGCTCTCCTGCTCGATCTCGGCGAGGACCGACTCGCGATCCCAGTTCACTTTGAGGCCGAACTCGAGCTTGTCCTTCATCTTGAGAAGGACGTCGCGGAGCGCGTCGTATGTGTCTTTGAGGAACTCGATAGTGTCCTCTTCGGTCTTGAAGAGCGTCCCGAAGCTCATCGGCACCGGCGTGAAGCCGTTGTCGATCATGACGACCTCGTTCACGTGCTCGTGGTTGAGCGCGTTCTCGCGGGTCGGGTCGTAGACCTGGAGTGCGGCGCGGCTCACGACGGCCGCGAGGTCACGGTAATGGACCGTGAACACCTCATCGCCACGCCCGCCGATGCCGATCTTCCCGAAGCTCCGCGGCTCGCTGCATTCGATGATGCAGTACACATAGACACCGCTCGAACCCTTCGAGTCGCCGGGCGCTGTCGAGTTGATCGTCGTCTCCATCAGACCTCCGATGCTGGGACGAGCTGGAGGAAATCACGCGTCAGCTCGTAAAGCTTCTCGCGGTCCTCTTTCTGTGCGGGGCGCAGGCCATAGTGATTGATGACCCGTATTTGCGTGCTGAGCCATTCCTTCCAGCACTCCGCGCAGATCCGCGCCTCGATGTCCGCGCCGAGCGTGCCAGGAAGCCCTACCTTCCCGGCACCTTCGCGCTCCTGTCCGCATCGCGCGCAAATGACGACCGCCACGCCTTCATCCTACAAACGCCGATCACCAAAGCCAGCCGATACGCGTAATCGGTCCGTAGCGGAAGATTGCGCGACCAAGCACGTTCGCGACCGGCACCGGGCCGAATGTGCGGCTGTCGGTGCTCTCCTCCGGACGGTCGCCCAGGACGGTGCACGCACCGTCGGCCACGGCGGTGACCCGCTTCAGCATCAGATTCGTTGGATCGCGCGGGTCCCGAACGAGGACGATCTCCCCGACCCGGGGCGGACGCGCCAGCCCGGAAACGACGATCCAGTCGCCGGCGCGGAGCGCGGGTTCCATGCTTCGGCCCGTCACCGCGACGCGCTGGAGCAGGAAGCTACGCCCGGGCCGCGGCTGCCTTCGCGACCCGCGTCGCCTGCGGCCCGCCCGCCTTCGTCCACACGTCGGCGATCTTGTCGATCATGTCGAGCAGGGTCTTGGCTTCGCCGATATCGAGCGAACCCTTGACCTTGGAGCACTGCTTCGCGGCCTTCCAGCACAGCTCGGTGATCTCGGGATACTTCTGCACGTGCTCGGGCTTGAAGTAGTCGCTCCAGAGCACGTCGATGTGGTGCTTGGCGAGCTCGGCCCGCTCCTCTTTGATGACGATGGCTCGGGTTTTGAACTGGTCGTCGCTGGACGCGTTGTACTTCTCGATGATCTTGTAGCAGGACTCCGCCTCGATCCGTGCCTGCTCCGGGTCATAGACACCGCACGGCAGATCGCAGTGAGCAGACGCAGTGACGGTCGGCTTCAAAAGACGTGTAAAGAACATGATGGTCTCCCCCATTTGTTGAGCGCCCGTCCGTTGTATCACGACTCAGGGATTGGCATCCTCGAGCACGACGTCGTAGTTCATGTAGCCCTGGACGACGAGCTCCTGCGGCGCCTGTGAGAGATAGTCGCCGCGCTCGCCGCGAAATGGTGCGAACACTTCCACCTGGTAGGTGCCGGGTAGCACAACGAGGTGGTAGCTCCCGCTGATGTCGGTGCTGGTGGCGACGAGCGGCCCCTCGTCGTCGTTGAGGTTGATCGTCGCGCCCTCGAGGGGCACGCCCCGTGTATCGCGGATCACACCGGACACGCGAATGCCCGGCCGCAGGGTGAGGTCGAGGGTGCGGTCGGCAGTGCCCAAACTGACGTCGTTCGAGTCGACCCACGTGCGCTTCCGGAGCCAGAACTCGCTGATCAGATCCTTGTCCGAGGGAGCGATCACTTGGACCGTGTACGTGTGCGGGCGAGTCGTGACGCTATAGGAGCCGTCGTCCCCGGACGGCCGGCAGATGCGACCGGTCGGGAATCGTGTGTCGACGCAGACGTAAGCGCCGCGGACCGGGACGCCGTCCGTCGTGGTCACCTTGCCTCGGAGCTGCGGGCCGGGATCGAGCGATACGTCTATCTGCTGGTCGCGATCCATCGCGATGTCGGTGGTGTCTATCCCCTCGAGCACGTGGTCGTACCACTGCGCCACGAGGCGGACGTTGTCGGGAGGAACGGTCCACATGTAATAGCGGCCGGGCTCCATGAGCACGAGGTACGACCCGTTCTTCTTCGTGCGAACACAGTCCCACGGAAGAGGCGCCGCGAGCGTCCTCGTGCAGACCTGCGCATCCTCGACGGGGCCGCTCGGTCCGCGGACCACGCCGCTCAGCAGGACGCCTCTGACCATCGTGACGCCGATCCCATCGACGTCGGCGGAGCGCGCGTCAACGAGGTCGGCATCGCCGCTGGAGAGGCGTCCGCTCGCCCACTGCGCGATCAGCTTCCCGCCGGGAGGTCCGGTGACGTCGAGCTTGTACACGTCCGAGCGGACCTCGATCGAGAACTTCCCCTCCGCGGCGCTCCGCACGCAGATCGGCGACGAAACCGCTATCGGCGGGTGCGCGCAGACCTCGGCGCCGGCGACCGCGGTGCCGTGCTCGTCTCTCACCGTGCCGTTGATCTTCGAGTGCGGATCGAGCTTCACGACGCTGGTCGCATCGGCATCGAGGACGTCAGCCCAGACCCTGCCCTCGGCGAAGCGCGTGGGCGGGCGCGCCGTGACCAGGACGGAATAGGTGCCGGGCCGCAGGCTGAGGCGCGCGGTCCCCGAAGCGCTCGTCTCGCCGCAGCGCTCCTGCGCGCCCGCCACCGTGAAAGCGCAAACGTTGGCGCCGACCACGGGCGCCCCTGCCGCCGCACTGACCACTACGGCCAGCGTCCGGATCGCACCGACCGGGGTTGGACCGACCGACCCCGGAGGCGAGCTCGCCTGGCAGGCGACGACGACCGCGGCGAAGGCCGCGAGATACGGACGGAGCCGACGCGTCACGGCTCTATGTTCGCTTGGGGCCCCTACCCCTGGGGCCGGTGGCCGCCCCCTCACGTTGCGCCGCCGCGAAGGTTGCAAGTAGGTGGGAGATCTCAGCGAGTGGGCCGGCGATCTCCTCGCCCTGCTCCCGATCCATGAGGTCGCGCATCGCCTCTCGAATGGGCTTGCCCTCGCTCAATACCAGATGGGTCTGCTCGGTGATGGGCATCACGACGGCGCGCTTCGCGGCAGCGCGATAGGTCGCCTCAGCGGTCGACATCCCCTCGGCGACCTGGCCTCCGAGCCGCGGCGCGATCTCGTCCACGGGTACGCCTTTTGCGAGCATCTCGCCGACCATGCGGTTGCGTGAGAACTTGCTCGTGCAGGTGGCGATGAGGTCTCCGAAGCCGGCGAGACCGGCGACGGTGAGCGGATTGGCGCCTTCGGCGAACCCGTACCGCGCGATCTCAGCGAGGCCGCGCGTGACGAATCCCGCCTTGGCGTTCTCGCCGTACCCCATGCCGTCGATCGCGCCCGCGCCGAGCGCGATGATGTTCTTCAGGGCGCCGCACAGCTCGACCCCGACGACGTCGGCGTTCGTGTACACGCGAAACATCGGCGTGCCGACCAGCGCTTGAAAGTGACGGGCGGTCGCCACGTCGACCGAAGCGACCACCGTCGGCGCGGGAAGACCCGCGGCGATCTCTCGGCTGATGTTCGGACCGGAGAGGACCGCGACCCGCTCCGGCGCGAGCGCTTCGGCCCAGAGCTGGCTCATGCGCCGGCCGTCCTCGGCGAGCCCTTTCGTCGCTGACAGAAGACGGTGCTCTTTCCGGAGCAGGGGGCGCACCCGATCGCGCAGCTCCCGAACGCCGCTGCTTGGCGCGGCGACGATGAGATCGTTCGACGAAAGGGCGCGCTCCAGGTCGGCGGTCACCTCCACGCGGTCTGGGACGCGGATGCCGGCCAGGTATTTGCGGTTCTCGCGTCGCGCCGAGATCTCCTTCGCCTGCGCGGGGTCTCGGGTCCAGAGCACGACCTCTTTCCCACCGTCGCGCGCGAGGATCGTCGCGAGCGTCGTGCCCCAGGAGCCAGCCTGGAGCACGGTCACCGTCATGGGGTGCCGACGCGCGGCTCGACCCCGCGAACGATGCGCTCGATGTTCGGCCTGTGGCGGATGAAGACGACCGTCCCCGCGATCACGATGAACGCAAGGGTCCACCAATTGAAGGTGAGCCACCCGGTCGCACAAAAGAGCAGATACCCAACAAGCGCACCGACGACTGACGCGAGCGAGCTCACCGACACCATCCGCGTCAACGCGAGCGCGATCGCGAAGAAGGCGACCGCCGTTGCCCAGGCGGGCGTCGCAACGAGGAGCAGCGCGCCGAATCCGGTCGCCACGCCACGGCCGCCGCGTCCGCGCAGTGTGACCGGCCAGCAGTGGCCCGCGACCGCGAACACGGCGGCGATCGCCTCGGCCAGCGGACGGCCGGCGCTTCCCTCGGGAAAAACGAGCTGTGCGAACACGACCGCGAGCGACCCTTTGAGGATGTCGAAGATCGCGACGAGCAGACCGGCACCGGTCCCGAGGGTGCGGAACGTGTTCGTCGCGCCGGTGGAACCCGAGCCGACGTTGCGCAGGTCCACGTTGCGGTAGATGCGGCCGACGATGTACCCGCTCGAGATCGAGCCAACGAGGTATCCCACGAGCCCGACGATGACGAGCGCCACCGCCGACGCGGGCGACAGGGTCACTCGCGGGCTCCGCGCAGCTCGATCTTGATCGGGGTGCCGTGGAAGTCGTAGCGCTCGCGGATGCGGTTCTCGAGATAGCGCGTGTACGAGAAGTGGACCGCCGCGGGGCGGTCGACGAAGAATACGAACGTCGGCGCCGGGCCCTTTGCCTGGGTCACGTGATGAAAACGAACCTCCTTGCCATTCCGATCACTCGGCGGCGGGTGCGCCGCTACGGCCTCGGTCAGCAGGCGGTGAAGGTCCGCCGTGGAGATCCGTTTCTTGCGCTCGTCGACGATGGCAACCGCGGCGCTGAGCGCATCTTCGACGCCGCGACCGGTCTTCGCCGACACGAGCCGGTGGTCCATCCACGGCGCGAACTGGAACTCGCGCGCGATCTCGCTCTCGACCGAAGCGGTCATCTCCGGGCTGCGCGCGACGAGATCCCACTTGTTGACCGCGAGCACGAGGCCGATATACGCCTCGAGGGCATACCCCGCAATGTGCAGATCCTGGGCGGTGATGCCTTCGGTGGCGTCGGTCATGAGGATCGCGGCGTCGGCCCGCTCGAGCGCGCGCACCGTACGTAGCAAGGCGAACTTCTCGATGCCCTCGTCGATGTGCCCGCGGCGACGAATGCCCGCCGTGTCGATCAGCCGGATGCGGCGGCCTTCGCGCTCGATCACCGTGTCGATCGCGTCGCGCGTGGTGCCAGGGATCTCGCTCACCACGGCGCGCTCCTCGCCGGCGAGGCGATTCAGAAAGCTCGACTTCCCGACGTTGGGACGCCCGACGATCGCGATGCGCGCGTCCGCCGTGTCCGGCTCCTCTTCCGTCGGCGGCGGAAGCTTCGCCACCACAGCGTCCAGCAGATCGCCGGTGCCGACGCCCTGAAGCGCGGACACGGTATGGAGCTCCCCAAGGCCGAGCTCGTAGAACTCCGCAGCCTGCGCCTCGGTCCTCCAGGACTCGGATTTGTTGGCCGCCATCACGACGGGCTTCCGGCTCCGGCGCAGCCTGTCCGCGACGTCGTGCTCTACCGGCAGGATCCCCGACTGCGCGTCCACGACGAACATGACGACGTCAGCCTCGTCGATCGCGGCCTCCGCCTGTCTGCGGACGCCAGCTTCGACCTCGCTCGTGCCATCGTCGAGGCCGCCGGTGTCGACCAGCGTGAACTCGCGGCCGCGCCACTCGACGGTGGCGTACACGCGATCACGCGTCGTACCGGGCTCGTCCTCGACGATGGCCACGCGCTCGCCGACCAGGCGATTGAAGAGAGTTGACTTCCCGACGTTCGGGCGCCCGACGACGGCGACGAGGCCACGGCTCACGGGTGTAAGCCTAGGCGGCGAGCATCTCCGCTCGCTCTTTGACTTCGAGGAGCGTGTCCATCGGCGTCGAGCACCCGCCGATGAGACCGACGCGGTCCTCGCCGCGGATCCATTCCGAGCGAAGCTCGTTGGCGTTCTCGATGTGATACGCGTTGCGGCCTTGCATCTTCGCCAAGTTGACGAGCTCGCGGGTGTTCGCGGAGTTCTTGCCGCCGACGACGATGATCGTGTTCACCTGCTCGGCGAGCTCGCTCGCGGCGTGCTGCCGCTTCACGGTCACCGGGCAGACGGTATTGAAGACCTTCGTCTCCTGCGAGATCTCGGAAACGTACGAGACGAGGTCCTTGAACGCCCAGGGAGGCTGCGTCGATTGCGAGACGACGCCCGCTCTTTTCATGCGTGGGAGCTTCTCCCACTCTTCCTTCGTCTCGACGACCGTGGCCTCCGGAGCGAAGCCGAGCAGGCCAACGACCTCGGGATGCTCGGGTGTGCCGAGGATGATGACCTTGTAGCCCTCGTCCGCGAGCTGCTTGGTGAAGCGCTGCGCGCGGAGTACGAGGGAGCACGTCGCGTCGATGCATTCGAGGCCCTGAGCCTCGATCTTCGCGCGCATCTCGGGCGGAACGCCGTGCGCCCGGATGACCACGATGCCCTCGGCGGCCTCGGACGGATCCTTGATGACCTTCACGCCGAGCGCGCCGAGGCGCTCGCTGATCTTGGGGTTGTGCACGACCTGCCCGAGGTTGTACACGGTGCGGCCGGTCTCGGCCGCGGCCTCGGTCAGCTCGACCGCTTTTTTGACCCCGAAACAGAACCCGTTCTCGCGCGCGAGGAGCACTTCCACGACATCAAGTGTAGAGGTCGTTTAGCGGTACACACCCCGTTGCTCCGGAGGAAGAAGGGCGGCGACGCGACGCATGATCGCGTCGGCCAGCGCTTGCTGATCGTCGGGCTTTACGTCGAGATCCGCGACACGGAATGGCGTGCCGACGCGAATGAGGATGTCGCGGCGCCAGAACGCTCCGAGCCGCGCGCGACGCGTTCCGCTGACCGCGAGCGGGACGATCGGCGCACCTGAACGCTGCGCGACATAAGCGACGCCGGGATGTCCGCGGATGAGCTGGCCCGATTCGCTGCGATGTCCCTCAGCGAAAAAGCCGAGGGGTCGCCCCGCCGCGATCACGTTGAGCGCCATCCGCAATGCACCGCGGTCCACCTCGCCCCGCCGTACCGGGAAAGCGCCGATGGCGCGCAACAGGAAGCCGATAACGGGTGTCTCGAAGAGCTCGCGCTTCCCCATGTAGCGGATCGCGTGGCCGAGCGCGAACTCGATCCACGGCGGGTCCTTCCAGTTGATGTGGTTCGCGACCAGGATGTAGCCGCCGCTTCGCGGGATGTTCTCGCCGCCCTCAAGACGCCACGGCGCGAGGATCGCGGCGAGGCCACGGACGAGCGGGAAGAGAAGGCGCCAGATCCAGAGCTTCTCCTCGGGGAGGACCGGCGACCCGGCGAAGACCGTCAGGAGCGCGTGACCTGCAGCACACGATCGAGTGCTTCGCCGACCGAGAGGCCATCTGTCTCGACAAGGATCGCGTCGCCGGCCGCGCGAAGTGGCGCGACGGCGCGTTTGCTGTCGAGCTCATCGCGGCGAAGGATCTCCGCGAGGAGGTCCTGCCGCGAGCGCTTCTCCCCGCGGGCCGCGAGCTCCTCCTCGCGGCGGCGCGCGCGCTCCGCGGCGGACGCGGTCAGGAAGACCTTGCGCTCCGCCTCGGGCAACACGACGGTGCCGATGTCTCGCCCCACCATCACGATGCGCCCGCGCTTCGCGATCTCGCGCTGCTGCTCGACCATCGCATCGCGGACCTGTGGGATGCGCGCGACCTGCGAGACGATGCGGTCGACGTCATCTCCGCGAAGCGCCCACGTCACGTCCGCGCCATCGAGCAGCACCGTGTAGGCACGTCCGTCGCGGACGGTCGGCGGACCGATCGCGATGCGGATCTGCCGCGCGAGCTCGGCGAGGCGCTCAGCGTCGTTGGAATCGATGCCGCGTCGTAGGGCGGCCAGCGCCACCGCCCGGTACATCGCGCCCGTGTCGAGGAAGAGATAGCCCAGGCGCTCTGCGACGAGCGCGCCGATCGTGCTCTTCCCCGCGCCGGCCGGTCCGTCGATCGCGACGGTGCGTGGCGTCGCCATCACGTTCGCCCCAGCGCGCGAATCTCGCGCGACGTGAGCTCGCGCCACGCGCCGGGCCGGAGCTTTCCGAGCTCGAGTGGGCCGAGCCGCACACGACGTAGTCGCAACACCCGGAGCCCGACGGCGGCGCACATGCGGCGCACCTGTCGCTTCCACCCGGTCTGCAGCACCATGCGGACGG
>JALYSZ010000215.1 GCA_030854525.1 Chloroflexota bacterium
CTCGTACGTCGACCTCGAGCGCGCACGGACGGAGACAGAAACCGAGCGCTTCCGCATGTACGAAGGGCTTCGCCACGCTCCCGCGCGCGTGGGCATGCTCCTCGGTCCTGACCTCCGCTTCGCGGTCGTCAGTCCGGCGCAGCTCTCGGAAATGGGACTGACGGAGAAAGACGTGATCGGCCGCGCCTTCCGCGACATCGACCCCGACCCGCGCCATCGCGCCGTCCTCGAGGAGGTCTATCGGACCGGCGAGCCGCACATCTCCCGGGAGAGCCCTACGCGGGCGCGCCTTTCGACCGGCGCGACCGTCGATGGCTATTTCAATAACACCATCGTCGCGACGCGCAACGCGTCAGGCGAGATCGACGGGGTCATCTACTTCGCCGCGGACGTGACCGACCTTGTCCTGGGCCGGAAGCGGGTGGAAGAGCTCGTCGCGGTCGTGGCGGGGGAGCGCGATGAGCTGCAGCACATCATCAACGAGCTGCCGGAGGGCGTGATCATCATGCGGCGCGACGGCCCGGTCACGCGCAACAAGGTCGCCGACGAGCTTCTGGGACGTCCGTTCACCGGCGACTACGAGGCCGCCAAGAGCGACTACGTTCCGCGGCACCCGGACGGCAAGCCGTACGAGACCCGCGATTTCCCGATCCTGCGCGCCCTGGAGGGGGAGGACATCCGCGGCGAGGAGATGGTCCTCCACAATCCCGCGCGCCGGGAAGACCTGAACGTGCTCGTGAGCGCGGCGCCGGTACGTCGCGATGGCGAGATCGTCGCGGCGGTCTCGGTCTTCCAGGACATCACGCGGCTGCGCGCGTTCGAGCGGCAGCGCACCGAGTTCTTCAGCATGGCGAGCCACGAGATCCGGACGCCGGTCACCGCGATCCTTCTCCAGCTCGACCTGGCGCTCCGTCAGATCTCGCGCGGGGACAGCTCGCGCACCGAGGAGCTGCTACGCAAGGCAAAGCTGCGGACCAAGGCGCTCACCGCGCTGATCAATGACTTGCTCGACGTCTCGCGCCTCGACGTCGGCAAGTTCGCTCTCGAGCTGGAGGACCTGGATCTGGCGACGGTCGTGCAAAACACCGTCGAGGACTATCCGACCGACGACGAACACCCGATCCGAGTCATATCGAGTGGCGGTTTGCTCCCGATCCGCGGAGATGGACGGCGGATCGTGGAGGTCCTCGAGAACCTCCTCAGCAATGCGGTGAAGTACAGCCCGCAGGGTGGCGGGGTCTCGGTCGAGATCGGGCGCGAGAAGGACAACGCGGTCATCCGTGTCCGGGACGAGGGCCTCGGTGTGCCCGATGAAGAGCGCGGGCAGATCTTCGAGCGGTTCTTCCGAACGAGTGTCGCGAAGCCGTACGGCGGTGTCGGTCTCGGCCTCTACATCACCAAGGAGATCATCACGCGCATGGGCGGAAACATCGTGCTCGAGTCGAGCAGCGCGGCGGGGAGCGCCTTCCGCGCGAGCCTCCCGCTGCAGAGGGTGCCGGCGACCTCAGCGAAATAGCGAGGCTTGGGGCGCTAGTTGAGGGGCTTGTCCTCCAGCCACTGGCAACCCATCGATCGGCAGTCGTGTGGCTGGTACGTCGCGTGGCGCGGACGCCAGAGCATCATGACCAGCCCGACGGCGGTAAGGATCACGAACGCGAGGACGAAGGCGACCTGGCCTTCGACCGTGAGCATTTCGAGAAGAGCGTTTCCCATTCCCTGAACCCCTTGCGTCTCTTAACGGCACCGCCTTGCGCCGCGCTTCCTCAGCGGAAACAGTAGCGCGCGATCCGGGCGTTTGGTGTCAGGCGGTGGTCAGCGCCCGACGCGTTTGCGTGCGTAGGCTCGTGTGTCTGCGTTCTCGACGAGAGCTTCCGCGGTGCGACCGTCCATCGGGTACGAGGAGACGCCCCACGACCGCGCCGGCATCTTGATCGCGCCCCCGCCGGGCAGCGTCACGTCGGTCGCGTCGAGGATCTCCATCAAACGGATGACCACCTTCTCGGCCTCCTCGCGCGGTGTCTCGGGCATGACGATCGCGAACTCGTCGCCGCCGTAGCGGGCCGGCACATCCTCGGTCCGGACCCGCTCGGTGATGGTCTGCCCGAGCACCCGAAGGACCTCATTCCCGGTGAGGTGGCCATACGTGTCGTTGACCTTTTTGAGCTCGTCGATGTCGAAGAAAGCCACCGCCAGGGGCGACTGGTGGCGCTCGGCGCGCGCCACCTCCTCCTCCAGGCGGTCGTAGAAGTAGCGGTAGTTGTGGATCCCGGTCAGGGCGTCGGTATTCGCGGCGCGCTTCAGGCGCTCGTGGAGCTCCGCGACCTCGATCTGGGCGGCGATCTGCGCCCCGACCGTCTCCATGAGTGTCAGGTCGCGCTTACTGAACGCCGCTACCGCGGGGTGGCTTAGCACGAGGACACCCACGGCCTGCCCGCGCGAGACGAGCGGCACGATGAGCTCGCTCCGGACCCGCGGGTCGCCGATGTAACGGGGGTCGGCGCGGACGTCGTCGACGATCTGGCCCTCGCGGTGCGTGAAGACCCATCCCGAGATCCCGCGGTCGCTCGCCATGCGGGACGGCGAATCGACCGTCACCCACGCGCCCGCCACCGCTCGCGACACGAGCTCGTCGGACTGCTGGTCGTGCAGGAGGATCGAGAGCGACGCCCCAGGAACGGCGCGCTCGAGCACGACGAGCGTGCGGTCGAGCAGCTGCTGCAGGTCGAGGATGGTGTGGAACTCGGGTGTGAGCTCAGACAGGATCGAAAGCTCGCGGCTCGTGGAGGCAACCTCTTCCTCTGCGGCGTGAATCAGGCCGCGCGCCTCGACCATCGAAACGAAGGCGTTCACCACGGTTGGGTCGTAGTACGTGCCGGCAAACCCCTTGATCTCGGCGAGCGCCTGATCCTCTCGGCGTGCCGGACGGTACGGCCGCTCGGCGAGCATCGATTCGAATGCGATCGCGACGGCGAGGATCCGCGCGGTCAGCGGGGTCTGGTCGCCGACGAGCGCGTCGGGATATCCGGTGCCGTCCCAGCGCTCGTAGGCGTGACGCACGATGGGCACCACGCCGCGCAGGAAGCGAATGGATTCGAGGATGCGCGCGCCGAGGAGCGGGTGCTCCTGCATGATCTTCTTCTCTTCGGGTGTGAGCGGTCCGGCCTTCGAAAGGATCGCGGCCGGCACGCCGATCTTCCCGAGCGAGTGGAAGAGCGAGGCGTACCGCAGGTCGCGGAGCTCGTGCTCGCTGACGCCGAGACGCTGCCCCACGGCCACGGCGTCCGCCGCGATCTTGCGCTGGTGGTCCTCGCGGTAGTGGTCGCGCGCGACGATCGTCGACATTAGCGTCGAGACCGTCGAGAGGTAGGCCTCGTCGAGCTCGCGGTACAGGCGAATCGACCGCATCGTCGACGCGCCGACCCCCGCGAGGATGCCGATGAGCTCGCGCTCCTCGTCCGTGAACACGTGCACCTCGAGCCAGGTGACAAAGAGGACTCCGATCGTCTGATCGGACGAGCGCAGCGGGTGGACGAGGAGCGCCTCGTGGCCCAAACGCTCGAGCAGCTTCCGGGTGGACTCGGGCGCGTCGGCACGCCGCGAGAACGCGACAGGCTGACCGGTTTCCAGAACCTTCGAGACCGCGGGCGCGGCCTTCGGGAGTGAGAGCACGTCGCTCGTCCCGTTTCCGGTGGTGAACGCGAAGTCGAGCGTGTCGCCGCCCTTGTCGATGTAGACGGTACAGACGGCCGGCTTCAACAGATCGACGACCGACTCGGCGAGAAGCTTGGTCACGTCGACGAGCTCGGTCTTCTCCGAGATCGCGAGGCCGACGCGATGGAGCTCAAAGAGCCGGCGCGACAGCGTCGCCGTGCGGTCGTACAGGTTCGCCCGTTCGAGCGCGATCGAGGCTTCGTTCGCGATCGCGGCGAGGAGCTGGAGATCGCCTTCGTCGTACGCGCTCGGACGGCGGCTCTGTGCCGAGATCGCGCCGACGAACGTGTCCCGCTGCCGGAGCGGCGCGACGATGATCGACTCCTCGACCACAGCGCCCCACGACTCCAGATCCGGTAGCCCGAGCCGTCGCGAGTCGCGCTCGACGTCCTTTAATAGGAGCGGGCCGTGTTCGATGGTCGCGCCGACGAGCGTGCCCTCCTTCGGGCGCTCCACTGGCTCCAGCTCCCTGCCGCCGTCCATCAGAAACCGGTAGCGCACCGTCGAGCCGTCCGGGCTGAGCGTTGCGACGAAGAAGTTGTCGGCGTCCATGACCGCGGCGACCTGTCGGTACACGTTGCGGAAGACCTCACTCGGGTCGAGCGAGGCACCGACGGCGTGACTCACCTCGACGAGCGTCGCGAGAAGGCGCGCCCGGCGCTCGGCGACAAAGCGCGCGCGGATGTCGAGGTAACCGAGGATGAAGAGCGGCACCGCCGGCAGCAGGAACCACGGCTGGATGAGGACGATCTCGATCGTGATGACCGCCGCGAGGCCCCACAGGAGCTGCGCTCGGCCGGTGCGCCCGATCCATCCGATGGTTGACCGCGTGAGGCGCTCCGTCCCCAGGATGAGCTGCAGCGCGATGATCTGGCCGAGATCGAGCACGACGAGTGCGGTCGCGGCGATCGCACCGGCGACGATGACCTCGCCCACCGTTCCGGTGATCCGGTCGACCATCGAGATGATCACGAGCTGGAAGGCCATCGCGGCGGCGCCCGCGCTGATCGCCTGGGCCGCGGCATTGCGCACGATGCGGATGAACGACTTGCGCGTGACGAGGTCGTTGACAAGCCGGGCAGAGCCCGCGACGAGCGCGAGCGTCCCCGGCGGAAGGAGCACGACGCCGGCAAGGACCGCGACTTCAGACGCGGACAGCTCGACGTTCGTCGCGATGCGGATCGGCCGGAGCGACAGGAGAACGCAGAGGGCCCAGATGTAGAACGCGACGGTCGGCGGCTCGTCGCCGAGCACGTCCTGAACGCCGAGCGCCACGAAGGGCGCCGCGACCAGGCAGGTGATCGCGATGAAGACATAGGCGCGCGCCGGGATTGGTCTCATCGTCGCCCTTCCAGCAAATGGAAACGTATTACCCGCAGATTTTGGCCAGGAGTCAGGCGGCTATCAGTGCGACAAAGTTCGGCCCGATTTGAACGCTTTACGGATATCCGATGGCCACGAGATCGCTCAGGCCAGGCAGCGAGAGAAGCTCTCGATCGCCGGAGCCATCTCGTTTCGCAATCCGCACCGAGGTCCCGAGGAAGGAGTCCAGCGCGAAACCTTGCGACAGATAAACGATGCCGGTGCCGTCGGGCGTCCAGTCCGCGAGAAACGGCCGCAGAGCCAGCGGAACGCGCGTGTGAGCACCGGTGAGATTCGCGACGAAGAACTCCATCTGATCCGGTCTCGGGACATGCCTATAGAGGATCTCGTCGCTCTTCGGGTTCCAGCGTGGTGCGCCGAGCAGAAAGAACGTGTTGCCTTCCGCGACAAGCGTGCGCTGCGGATCGCCGGCCCGGTCCGCGACGACGAGGCTGTACTCGCCCTGGAAGGCTTTTGAGCTGAGTCCCGCGACGAGCGACGGAGAGCCCTTCGTACGAAATGCGAAGTCGTTGCCGAGTGTGAGCCAATCGCGCGGGACAAAGCCACCGAGAAGGGTGCGGTCCCCGCTTGCGATGTCGATGACCAGAGGACCTGCGGACCACTCGAGGCGATCGAAGATCACCCCATTCCCATCGGGGGTCCACCCGAAGATCCAGGTGAAGAGCCCGTCCGCACCCGGCGCAAGGTGGCGCGCTCCGGTGCCGTCCGCGTTGACGATCCAGAGGCCATCGTCGCCGAGGGCCCCCCGGTCGGATGAAGCGGTCGACAATCGCCGGACATACGCGATCTTCGTCCCGTCAGGTGAGATCGCCGGGCGGATGAGGTTGGCGTCATCCCGCATGACCTGGGTGACGGCCCCGCGCTCGAGATCGACGAGCGCGAGTCTGTAACGCGGGCTGCCCGCGACGTCCTCTCCGACGCTCAAGACAAGTCGGCGACCGTCCGGTGTGAGCTGGCGCCGGAGCTCGTTCGCTGGAAGCAAGAGACCCGGATACGTGATGGTCTGGTCGAGCCGGTCCCTGAAGCGCGCGAGCTGCACCGGCGGGCCACCGGAAATGGGAATCGCCCAGAGCTCGCCGAATTTCAGAGCGAACGCCCAGTCGCCGTGCAGGGCCGCCACCTGCAGGCTCAGACCGGGCAGGATCGGCGATGGCGATGGCGATGGCGGCGGCGTCGGGGTAGTCGCGGCTTGTGTCGGCGGGAGCGACGGAGTGGGTGCCGGGGTAGCGGTGCAGGCCGCGAGCAGAAGACCCAGTGCGAACCAGATCTTCCTCAGATCAGGATTGACCTTCGGCCGGCCCCCGAACCCACCTCACCACGATCTTTTGCGGTCGATCGACCTGTTGATCGATCAGCCAGCCAACCGGAATGAGCCGATCCACGTCGGCCTGGTACTTCCGAACGCTCGCGTACTCACGGACCATCGAGCCGCGCTCGCCGGGACGTCCGGGTCGGAGCTCGCTTGGCCCGAGGACGTCGAGCGCACCGCCGATTTTCGCCCACAGCGATGGTCGCCGCTTTGGATCGACGCGCGTGGTCGCACGTTTGATGCGTTCGTCGATCGCGTATCGCTGCGTGGGCAGACGTGGCTTCGGCGCGATCACCGCCGACGCTTGGCTCGCGGTCGTGGGCAGGTCCCTCCCGCAGAAGCGACAGAGGATCGCGGCATCCTGGATCTGCTCGGCGCAGTAGGGGCAAGCACGCATGGTCCTACAAGGCTAGCGCCGATCGGGCTAACGCGAGCGGAGCCACCTCTCGCCAAGAAGGATCGCAATGAACAATGCGGCGATGCCCAGGAATTCGCCGAGGCCTCCGCGGTCGATGGCCGGGCGGATCACGGCAAGGAAGAGGAGAAGCGTCATGACCGCCGCCGCCGTCGCCATGAAGACCACGCGGCGGGTCACGCGGATGGCGGCGCCTTTGACTGGGGCCCGGACGGGGCCGGCGAAGCCGGGCCCGTCCGACGAATACGACGGAGGGCCCAGGCGAGCGGGTCGTAGTGCGCGCTCACGACGCGCTCCTTGAGCGGAATGATCGCGTTGTCGGTGATGTGGATGTCCTCGGGGCACACTTCGGTGCAGCACTTGGTGATGTTGCAGTAGCCGAGGCCGTGCTTGGCGCGGATGAGGTCGATCCGCTCGTTCGCATCGAGCGGATGCATCTCCAGCGCGGCGAGGCGCACGAAGAACCGCGGGCCGGAGAAGCTC
Organism: Chloroflexota bacterium; assembly: GCA_030854525.1. The sequence continues at coordinate 7,302 of JALYSZ010000215.1, forward strand.
TGCTTGTTCTCCTCGTGGTCGCGGATGACGTGGCAGACGTCCTGGCAGAGGAAGCACTCGATGCATTTGTGGAATTCCTGCACACGCTCGATGTCTTCCTGGTACATGCGCCGCTTTCCGTCGGGATCCTTCGGCGTCGGCTTGAAGGGCGGGATGGTCTTCGCTTTCTCGTAGTTGAACGAAACGTCCGTGACCAGGTCTTTGATGACCGGGAACGTCTTCACCGGTGAGACCGTGATGTGCTCGCCCGGTGCGAACTCATTCATGCGCGTCATGCACATGAGCTTCGGATGCCCGTTGATCTCGGCGCTGCACGAGCCGCACTTTCCGGCCTTGCAGTTCCAGCGCACCGCGAGGTCCGGAGCCTTCTCCGCCTGGATGCGGTGCACGACGTCGAGGACGACCATGCCCTCATCAGCCGCGACCTTGTACGGCATGAAGTCGCCGCCGGAAGCGTCGCCGCGCCAGACCCAGACCTGGACGTCAGGCATTAGTCATCGCCTGCCGCGACCGCCGTCTTGGCGCCCGTTGTGGCCTGGCCCGTGGGCTTGTCCTCACCCAGGAGCACGCTCAGTTCCGGGGGAATCTTCGGGATCGCCTCGGTTGTCAGCGAGAGGCGTCCGTCACGCTTTCGCGTGACGACGTTCTTGGTGCCCCACTCCGGATCGGCCTTCGGGAAGTCCTCGCGAGTGTGGCCGCCACGGCTCTCCTCGCGGATGAGCGCGCTGCGAGTGACCACTTCCGAGATACCGATGAGGTTCTCGAGATCGAGCGCGAGATGCCAGCCCGGGTTGTAGATGCGTGACCCCGTCACGTTGGCGCGAGCGGCGCGAGCGCGGAGCCGCTCGAGCCGCGCGAGCGCCTCCTCGAGCTCGTCGCGCCGCCGGATGATCCCGACGAGCTCCTGCATGGTGTCCTGGAGCTCCGAGTGGATCGTGTACGGGTTTTCGTCGCGGCCTTTCTCGAAGGGCGCCTCGATCCGCTGAACGAACGCGCTCATCTGCGCGTCGTCGACCTTCGTTGTGCGCGCGCGCTTGCTGTATTCGGCCGCGGCCGCGCCGGCGCGGCGTCCAAAGACGAGAAGGTCGGAGAGCGAGTTGCCTCCGAGCCGGTTCGCGCCGTGCATGCCCGCCGCGACCTCGCCCGCTGCGTACAGGCCGGGGATCGTCGCGGCAGCCGTGTCCGGGTCGACGCGAATGCCGCCCATGATGTAGTGGAGCGTCGGACCGACCTCCATCTGCTGTTTGCTGATGTCGACGTCCGCGAGCTCCTTGAACTGGTGGTACATCGAAGGAAGGCGCCGCATGATGTAGTCCGCGGAACGGCGCGTCGCGATGTCGAGGAACACGCCGCCGTGCTCGGTCCCCCGCCCCGCCTTCACCTCGGCGTTGATGGCGCGGGCGACCTCGTCGCGCGGCAGCAGGTCGGGCGTGCGGCGGTTGTTCCTCTTGTCCTCGTACCAGGCGTCCGCCTCCTTCTCGGTGTCGGCGGTATCCGAGCGGAAGAACTCGGGGATGTACTTGAACATGAAGCGCTCGCCTGACTTGTTGCGCAGCGTTCCGCCGTCACCGCGCACGCCCTCGGTGACGAGGAGGCCTCGCACGGACGGGGGCCAGACCATGCCGGTGGGATGGAACTGGGTCATCTCCATGTCGATGAGATCGGCGCCGGCCTCGAGCGCCATCGCGATCCCGTCGCCGGTGTATTCCCACGAGTTCGAGGTGATGCGCCACGCCTTGCCGACCCCGCCCGTGCCGAGCACGACGGCCTTCGCGCCGAACGCGATGAGCTTGCCGGATTGACGCCAGTAGCCGACCGCGCCGACCACGCGCTCGCCGTCGGTGAGCAGGTGGCGGAGCGTGCACTCCATGAAGACGTCGATGCCCTGCGCCACCGCCGCGTCCTGCAGCGTGCGGATCATCTCGAGGCCGGTGCGGTCGCCGACGTGAGCGAGCCGCGCATAACGATGGCCGCCGAAGTCGCGCTGCAGGATGAGGCCGTCCTTCGTGCGATCGAAGAGCGCGCCCCACTCCTCGAGCTCCAGGACACGGTCGGGTGCTTCCTGCGCGTGCAGCTGCGCCATGCGCCAGTTGTTCAGGAGCTTCCCCCCGCGCATGGTGTCGCGGAAGTGGACCTTCCAGTTGTCCTCGGGCCACACGTTGCCGAGCGCGGCGGCGATCCCGCCCTCGGCCATCACCGTGTGCGCCTTGCCTAGGAGCGACTTGCACACGATCGCGGTTTTCGCACCGAGGGCGTGGGCCTCTATCGCGGCGCGCAGCCCGGCGCCGCCCGCGCCCACGACGACGACGTCGTACTCGTGGCGCTCTACGTCAGGCCCGCTCAATCTCTCGCCTTCGGCGAGGAGACGCGCTCAGGGCTGGTTGTCTCGCTCCTCGTGGCAAAGCCACTCGTCGCTCGGCTAATCATTAGAAGACGATCCTCGGGTCGTGGAGCATGCCCATCGCGAGCAAACGGATGTACGCGTCGGTCGACCCGACGACGAGGAGGCTTGCCCAGGCCCAGCGCGCGTGCCGCGCGTTGAGCCAGTTGGCCCAGCTCCACAGGCGGAACCGCAGCGATTTGCCGTGGAAGCTGTCGAGGTAGCCGCCCACGAGATAGCGCAAGGAGTGACAGCTCGCCGAGTACCCGGAGAGCAGGATCACGTTGGCGAGCATGAGGATCGATCCGAGCCCGATCCCGAAGTGCCCGTCGAAGTTGAACGCGAGGAACACGTCCCACCACAGGAAGATGAGGAGCGTCGTCGCGAAGACGAGCGCGTACCGGTGGAGGTTCTGGATGAGGAAGGGGAACCGCGTCTCGCCGGCGTAGCTCTGGTGCGCGTCAGGGACCGCACACGCCGGCGGGGACCAGAAGAACGCTCGGTAGTACGAGCGGCGGTAGTAGTAGCAGGTCACCCGGAACGCGAGCGGGAACGCCACGATCAGGATCGCGGGCGAGAGATTCCAATACGAGCCGACGATCGGGAGCGTCGGATGGACGCAGTTCGCGGTGAGGCACGGCGAATAGAGCGGCG
>JALYSZ010000220.1 GCA_030854525.1 Chloroflexota bacterium
TCGCGCTCTGCCTTCGTCGACTCAAGCTTGCGAAGCATCGCGAGCGCCTCGTCCGGCGTGATCGCGTCGGTGATGTAGCGGAAGTCGATGCAGCGGACGACCTCGGCAGGGCTCATGTCGACCAAGAGCTTCCACACGGGCTTGCGCTCGGCCTTTGCCCAGAGGTCCCACACCGCGTTCACGACCGCCGCGGTCGCGAGGTGCATCGCGCCCTTGTCTGGCCCGATCCAGCGAAGCTGGCTGTCGCCGGTGATGTCACGCCAGAAGCGGCCCATGTCGGCCGCGATCGCCTCAAGGGTCTTCCCGACGATGAGCGGCCGCAGCGCGTGCGCGGCGGCAACGACCACCTCTGTACCGCGCCCGATCGTGAACGTGAGCCCGTGACCGGCGAGGCCATCGCCGCGATCTGTCCTCAAAGTCACGTACGTCGCCGAGTAATCCGGCGCGGTATTCATCGCGTCGGAGCCGTCGAGCGTGCGCGAGGTGGGGAAGCGGATGTCCAGGGCCTCGAGTGCCGTGATCGTCGAGCCGCTCATGCCTGGCGCCGGCGGCGAACGATGTCGAGGTAGACCGCGATGATGACGATGCTGCCGGTGACGACGGTCTGCCACTCCTGCGGCACCGACATGATGCGCAGCCCGTTCGTGAGCGTGCTGATGATGAACGCGCCGATGACCGTCCCGAGGATCGTCCCCTCGCCGCCGGACAACGACGTGCCGCCGATGACCGCGGCGGCGATCGCGTCGAGCTCGTAGCCCTGACCGAGCGACGGCTGAGCTGAGTTGAGCCGCGCCGCGATCAGCACGCCCGCGAGTCCGCTGAAGAGACCGCAGAGCGTGTACACGGCGATCTTCCATCGGTCCACGTTCACGCCCGATAGCCGCGCCGCTTCCTCGTTGCTGCCGAGCGCGAACGTGTACCGGCCGAGGATCGTCTTCGAGAGCACCAGGCTCGCGAGGATGGCGGCGAGCAAGAAAACGATGGTGATGTTCGGGATGTCGAGTCCTGGAACGGCGGTCCCCACGACCGAGCCCATCGCCGCGCTGTTGAACTCTGGCGTGTCGTTGAAGTAGATCGGCTTAAGCCCGGATATGACGAGCGCGAGGCCTTTCGCGACGTTCAGCATGCCGAGCGTCGCGATGAACGACGGGATCTTGAGCTTGGCGATAAGGAGCCCGTTGACCAGGCCGGCCAGAGCGCCGGTCCCGAGGCCTGCCGCGATCGCGAGCGGGAGCGGTAGGTGCCAGACCGTCGCGAACGTGCCGGTCATCACCGCCGAGAGCGTCATGAGCGTTCCGATCGAGAGGTCGATCCCGCCGGTGATGATCACGAAGGTGACGCCAAGGGCGAGGATCCCGTTCACCGTCGTCGCCAGGAGGATTCCCACGATGTTGTCGAACTGAAGGAAGTTCGGTGACGCCAGTGAGAAGACGATGATGATCAGGATCAGGGCCCCGAACGCGAGGAGTCGCTGGACGGCGTCCGAGCGGATGAGCCGCGCGCGCCGCGTCTGGGTGGTCAGCGCGACCGGGCCGGTCTTCATGCGGCCGGCTGCGGCCCGATCGCCGTCGTCCGCATCGTCGCGAAGGTCATGATCTTTTCCTGCGTCGCCTCGGCGCCGGTCAGCTCGCCGCGAATGCGACCCTCGCACATCACGACGATCCGGTGGCTCATCCTCAAAATTTCAGGCAGCTCGGACGAGATCATGATGATCGACTTCCCCTGGCGGGCGAGGTCGTTCAGCAGGTGGTAGATCTCGCTCTTCGCGCCGACGTCGATCCCTCGGGTCGGCTCGTCGAAGATCAGGATCTCCGTGTCGGCCGTGAGCCACTTCGCCATGACGACTTTCTGCTGGTTGCCGCCGGACAGGTTGCGCACCTTCTGCCGGATGCTCGGCGTCCGGATGTCGAGCCGAAGGACCCGCTGCTCCGCCGTCGAACGAGTGCGGCGGAAGTCGACGCGACCGATGGCGTCGGTGAACCTGCGGAGCGTCGCGAGCACGATGTTCGACTCGACGTCCATTCCGATCGCGAGGCCGTAACGCTTACGGTCCTCGGAGAGGTAACCGATCCCAAGACGCACCGCGTCCGCCGGGCTGTGGATATGTGCAAGGTGGCCGTGCACGAGAATCGTCCCCGAGTCGGGGCGATCCGCGCCGAAGACCGCGCGCGCGACCTCGGTCCGGCCTGCGCCCACGAGCCCGGCAAGGCCGAGGATCTCGCCGCGCCGCAGGGTGAAGCTCACGTCGCGGACCATCCGCCCGCGGTTCAGCGCGCGGACGTCGAGTACGACCTCTGGGTTCCCCGTCTCCGGTATTTCGGGAGCGCCCTCGTAGATGATCCGGCCGACCATCATGCTGATGATCCGCTCGATCGACGCATCCTTCGTGTCGACGGTCGCGATGTACTGGCCGTCGCGCATCACGGTGACGCGGTCGGAGATGAGCTTCAGCTCCTCGAGGCGATGAGAGATGTGCACGACCCCCACACCATTCGCGCGGACCGCGCGAATGATGCGAAAGAGCTCATCGATCTCCGTGTCGGTCAAAGTCGCGGTCGGCTCGTCCATGATCAGGACCTGAGCGTTGTACGAGAGGGCTTTCGCGATCTCGACCATCTGCTGCTGCGCGACGGTGAGCTTCCCGACCTTCACCTGCGGGTCGATCTTCAGGTTGAGGCTCTGGAACAAGGCCCGCGCTTGCTCGTTGAGCTTGCGCTCGTCGATGAAGAAGGGAAGGCGTCCGCGCGGCTCGCGGCCGATGAAGATGTTCTGCGCCACGCTCAGATGCGGCATGAGGCTCAGCTCCTGGTGGATGATGCTGATGCCGAGCTGTTGCGCTGCCCGCGGAGTCGCGATGTCCACCTCGGCGCCTTTCAGGCGGATCCGGCCCGCGTCCATGCGGTAGACCCCGGCAAGTATTTTCATCAGGGTCGACTTGCCCGCACCGTTCTCTCCGACGAGCGCGTGAACCTCTCCCGGGCGGAGCTGGAAGTGGCAGTCGCGAAGGGCATGGACGCCGGGGAAGTCCTTGCTGATCCCGTCCATTTCGACCAGCAGGTCGCCGACCGCCTCCGGCACGACCCCTCCCACAGGACGGACAGGGGCCGTCGCCGATCCGCGACGGCCCCCTCCGGTTCTCGCTAGATCGTTCGGGTTACTTGTACAACAGCGCCGCGATGTCCGGGTTGTCGATGTTCGTCTTGTCGTAGTACTTGAAGCCGGTGTCGATGTTCTTGGCGAGCGTCTGGCCCTTGAGCGCGTTCACTGCGGCCTCGACGCACTTGAATCCGATGCCGATCGGGTCCTGCGTGATCGCCCCCGCTTCGGTGCCGGCGCGGATCGCGTCCATCTGCTGCTGACCCGAGTCGTAGCCGATGACGGTGACCTTGCCCGACTTGCCGGATTCCTTCACGCCGTTGAGCACGCCGATCGCCGAACCCTCGTTCGCGCCAAAGACACCCTTCAGGTTCGGGTTCGCCTGGAGGATCGCCTTCGTGAGGTCGGTGGACTTGAGCTGGTCGCCGCCGCCGTACTGCGTCGCGACGATCTTGATGTTCGGATACTTGTTCTTGATCTGATCGGTGAAGCCCTTCACGCGGTCGATGCCGGTGCGGCTTGTCTGGTCATGCGCGACGATCGCCACTTCACCGGTTCCGCCGATAAGGCCGGCCATCTTGTCCGCTGCCGCCCCCGCCGCCGCGATGTTGTCGGTGGCCGCGGTTGCGAGCGGGATGTCGCTGTCGACGCCTGAGTCGAACCCGATGACCGGGATCTTCGCGTCCTTGAACTTCTGGAGCAGCGGAATCGCTGCCTTGCTGTCGAGCGCCGCGAAGCACAGCGCCTGCGGCTTCTGGTTGAGCACGGTCTGCAGCATCTCGAGCTGCTTGTCGACCTGCGACTCGTTCTCAGGTCCTTGGAAATCGATCTTCACGTTGAACTGCGTCGCGGCTTTCTCGGCCCCCTGCTTCACGGCCTGCCAGAACTGATGCTGGAAGCCCTTCGAGATGAGCGGAATGAACGCCTTGCCCGTGGCGGTTGGGCTGCTTGTGGCTGGTGTCCCCCCGCAAGCGGCGGCGACGAGGACGACAGCCAGCAATCCGCCGAACCAGCGCATTGACTTAACTCGCATGATTTCCCTCCACTGATGTTCTTCCCTCAACGCGCGCACAGTGTCCGACTGCACCACCTCCCCGACGCGATCGCGGCGATGCTGTTCCTCTGACGGGATTCCGTCAACTCAAACGGATATCCGTCGGGCAGCAGTGCTATCGTCACGCGCCGTGGGGGAAGAACGGGCCATCGCTCGCACCGCCGGAAGGGCACTCGACCTCCTGATGTTCCTCGTCGAGCGCGGCCAGAACGGCCTGACGGCGCGCGAGCTCTCGGAGATGCTCGGCGCGCCACGGACCAGCGTGGCCGATCTGCTCAAGGTGCTCGAGAACCGCGGGTTCGTCGCGCCCACGGCCGAGGGCCACGGCTGGCGACTCGACTTCCGCGTGGCGCAACTTGGCAACGCGTACCTGCACGAGTTCTCGGTGCGCGAGGTTGGCCGCGCCGCGATGCGCGAGCTCTCGCGCCGGACGGGCTTGACGACGCAGATGGCCGTCCTCGATCACACCGACATCGTCTACATCGAGCGCCAGGACGCGAGCCGCCGGCGGAGCGAGCCGCACGTGGTGACGGACATCGGGAGCCGTCTGCCGGCGTACTGCACCTCGCTCGGGAAGGCGATGCTCGCGTTCCTTCCCGATGACGAGGTCGATCGGCTCTACGACACACCGGGACAGTTTTCGCCGCGCACGAAGAACACCATCACGACGCTCGCCCGGCTCAAGAGCGAGCTCGCTGCGGTCCGGCGCCGCGGCTACGCGGTCGATCAAGAGGAGACGACCGAGGGCATCTTGTGCATCGGCAGTCCAATACTTGGCGCCGATGGCCGGCCGGAAGCCGCGATCAGTCTCGCGGGCTTGAGCGCGGGGATGCCGGCGGCGGCCATCGAGAGCCTCGGGCGGACCGTCGCGCGCACCGCGAGCCAGGTGTCAGGGACACGCGGCGGTTCGCGCGCGATCCCGAAAGTCCAGCGCGCGAAGGTGCGCCGGCGCAAGCTCGCGATCCAGCGGAGGCGGCGCGTCCGCGGAGCGGCCTAGCCCGTGCGCGTCGCGAGCTATCGCTCCGGCGAAGAGACGTCCTGGGGCGTCGTTGTCGGTGACCACGTCTCCGACGTGCGCGAGCTCGGTAGCGAACCACGCACCATACGGGAGCTGCTCGAATCGCCGGACCATTCACGCTGGTTGGACGCGCTAGCCGCGCCGACCGCACGCACGTTCCCGCTCAAGGACGTCCAGCTACTCGCGCCGCTCGAGCCGCGACAGGATCTGATCGCGCTCGGCCTTAATTACAAGACGCATGTCGCCGAGACCACCGGCGCGACGAAGCAGGCCGCGCCGCCGAAGCAGCCAATCCTCTTCGGCAAGGCCGCGAGCAGCGTGATCGGACCCGATGCCGAGATCCGCTTCGATCCAAAGGTGACGTCGCAGGTCGACTGGGAGGTTGAGCTCGCTGTCGTGATCGGCCGTCGAGGGCGCGACATCAAAGCGGACCGCGCGCTCGAGCACATCTTCGGGTACACCGTGGCGAACGACGTGTCCGCGCGCGATCTCCAGTTCCAGGACGGTGGCCAGTGGTATCGCGGCAAGAGTCTCGACACGTTCTGCCCACTCGGACCCTGGATCGTGACGACCGATGAGCTCGGCGACGCTCGCGGCTTGCGGCTGACCCTGCGCGTGAACGGGGTGACGAAGCAGGACGCCTCGACCGACGACCTGATCTTCGCGATTCCCGAGATCATCGCGAGCGCGTCATCCGGTCGGACGCTCTACCCCGGCGATGTGATCCTCACCGGTACACCCGGCGGCGTCGGCTTCACCCGAAAGCCGCCAGAGTTCCTGCGCCCGGGCGACACGGTGGAGGCCGAGATCGAAAAGATCGGCCGGCTCCGCAATCCCGTTAGGGCTGTCGCGTAGCCTCTAGCCGTGAGGCTCCGCGTCGGGATCACTCTGGTAATCGCGCTCACGGCCGCGTGCGCTCGGCCATCCGCGCCGTCACCGTCAGGCCCGGCGTCGCCCGTGGCGGAGCCATCACCGACCACGTTCATCGTTCCCGCGCCGACCGACCCGCCCGTCGTACGAAAGCCGCTGGCTGGTGCATCCTTCAGCCGCCCCGCTCCCGCGGCTGAATTACAAAGCGTCTTCGACCTCTTCTACCAGGCCCGATCCCTCCGGCCCGGTGGCCAATTCGACGCCGCCGCGCTCCGTGGCCTCGTGGAGGGCGAATACGCCGACTACACGCTGCAGCTCTTCGAGCAGGAGATGAGCGATGCGCAGACGGGGCGTCTCCTGGAGGTGAACTTCAGAGGCATCGCCGTGTCCCTGCTCGACTGGAGTCCGCGGGGTCCGGGTGTAAACGACGGCATTGCTCACGTCTCCGTGACGCGCACGCGAAGAGAGGTCCGCGCCGGTTCCGTCCCAGCGATGGAAACCGCGACATACAAGTTCGCCGTGGAGCGCTGGGGAGAACGATCGCAAATGTACGGTGGCGTCGAGTCCAGCATCGCCGCGCCCGATGGTGTGCATTGGACAGTGTTCGACTTCGTGAATCCGGCGACCGACCGCTGGATCTCACAGCCGCCGCCTGTCAGCGAAGCTCAGGCAGCGTCCGAGCTCAGGACGTTCTTCGTCGATTTCTATGACGCGCGCTCGGTCACTGCCGGGCACCCGTTCGATATCAACCTCTCGCACTTGCACGCTGCCGGAAGCTACCTGGCATACACGACGCCGCTGCTGAAACAGACCGAGCAAGAGGTCGCCTCTGGAGCGGTCAAGGTGATCCGGTACGCCGACATCTCCGTCAAGGTTTTGACCTGGGACGAGAAGGCCACGGGTCATGGCGGCCTCGCTTTGGTCGAGGTCACGCGGACGGCTTATGTCACGAGAGCGAGCGGTCTGGAGCCGCCTCAAACGGCAACATATCGATTCCGCGTTCACCGTCACGAGGGCAGCCAATGGCTGGCTGTGGATTTCTTCCGGCCGGACGTGGGTCGTTGGGTCACGGAGATCGCCGGAGCGACGGTCATTGTCCCTGAGTCCGGCCACGGCTGATAACGTCTTCGACCGGCAGTTGCCGGCGGTTTTTTGAGGAGCCCCGCGCCATGGGCGTGGGCGGGGCTCCTCGTGCGGTGGGGGGACGGGTAGCCGGGTCGCCACTCCGGGAGGCGGAAGGCAATCCACCCAGCGGACCGACATTACGCGCGGTCATTCCCTGATTCCGAGGTCATCTTCGGAAGTGGCATACCTAAATGGCTATGGGTTGGCTCGACCGGTCGCGGTCCGCATGTGATGGCGGTCAGGACCTCGCGCAAACCGCTACTTCGCGGCGATCCGCTCCCTCAGCACCTTGTGAAGGATCCCGCCCTGGCGGACGTATTCGAGGTCGGTCGGATCGTCGACAGGCGACAGGACCGTGAACGACGTGTCTCTCCGACCGTGCGCTTCGCCTTCGGTGCCAGTTTGTCAAGCCCGCGGATCGTGAACGTGTCCTCGCCGCGCCGTGGTCGACGACATGTAGATGATCGAGCCGCGCTTCTTCTCGATCATGTAGGCGACTACGAACTTGCTCACCAGGAACACGTCGCGGACGTGCACGGCCCGAGACGCCGAAGCTCACGGGATGTCGAAGAGGACCTCCAGCGTTCGCCGTTTGGAACCTGCGAAGCACGTGAACAGGTAGGATGCGCGGCCGCGTTCGGCCGGCGAGGCCGCGAACCTCCAGCGGACGAGGCCCGACGAGTCTGCGCTGGTCTGTCCGAGGCCGCCGCTCACGATGGGGGCACCCGATGGGTAGGTGCCCGAGGCAATACAGGTCGCGTCGCTAGCCGTGCTCGCGGTGAGCGCACCGAACTGCGCGCTCGTGACCTCGATGGCGAGGTCGTGTGACTCCGTCGAGCTAACCTCATCGCTCCCAGTCACGTCTTTCACCCAGAACCAACTGCCTTGAGGGGTGGCCGCGGGCTCGGTCGGCCGAGGTGGGGATGGGGTTGGGGTGCGCTGGGCTCCGCTCGATGGGGCCGGCGTGGGTGGATTTGTGGCCACGACGACAGGCGCTCTGGAAGGTCTTGTGACCGCGGCGACCGTTTGGGTTCCGGCAAGGCTGTTAGACACAGCGCCTAGGCCCAGGCTCGCGAGCACTCCGATCGCGGCGGCGATCAGAACGCCGCGGATGGGGAGCTCAACGAACACCACGCGATCGTAGGTAGGCTCCAGGCTGCCCGATCTCCCCCAGCTGGGTCCTGGGTACCGATCTGACACTCGCTTGGAACGGCTAGCTCGCGGCGATCCGCTCCCGGAGGACTTGGTGAAGGATGCCGCCTTGGCGCACGTACTCGAGATCGGTCGGATCGTCGACGCGAGACAGGACCGTGAACGACTTCATCTTTCCATCGGGTGCTGTCGCCTCGACTGTGAGCTTCGCCTTCGGCGCAAGCTTGTCGAGTCCGCGGACCGTGAACGTCTCCTGGCCGGTGAGCCCGAGCGAGGCCATCGTCTCGCCGGGCATGAACTCGAGCGGGACGATGCCCATCATCACGAGATTCGATCGGTGGATCCGCTCGAACGACTCAGCGATCGCGGCGCGCACGCCCATGAGATTGGGGCCCTTGGCGGCCCAGTCGCGCGAGCTCCCCGAGCCGTACTCCTTGCCCGCGAACACGACGAGCGGCACGCCCTCCGTCTGATAACGCACCGACGCGTCGTAGATCGACATCTCCTCGCCCGACGGGAAGTGGCGCGTCCACCAGCCTTCCTTCTCGGCGAGGTTGTTGCGCAGTCGGATGTTCGCGAACGTCCCGCGGATGAGCACCTCGTGGTTGCCGCGCCGCGTGCCGTATTGGTTGAAGTCGACCGGCTTCACGCCCTTCGCGATGAGGTACTCGCCGGCCGGGCTCGCCGCCGGGATCGCTCCCGCGGGCGAGATGTGATCGGTTGTGACCGAGTCGCCCACCGAAACGAGCACGCGGGCGCCGACGATGTCAGCGATCGCCGCCGGCCGCTCGGCCGAGAAGTTCTGGAAGAAGGGCGGCTCCTGCACGTAGGTCGAGTTCGGGTCCCATTCATAGGAGAGACCGGTCGGTGACGGCATGGTCTTCCAGAAGCGGTCGCCGTCGAAGATCTTTCCATACTCGGTCGTATACATCTCCTTCGAGATCGAACGGCCCATTGCCTCGTTCACTTCGTCGGATGAGGGCCAAATGTCCTTGAGGAAGACGGGCGTACCGTCCTTTCCATTGCCGATCGGCTGGTCTTGGAGATCGATGTGCACGGTACCGGCAAGCGCATACGCGACGACGAGCGGCGGCGAGGCGAGGTAGCTCGACCTTACAAGTGGATGAATCCGGCCCTCGAAGTTGCGGTTGCCGGAGAGGACCGCGACGACGTTCAGCTCGTGGTCCTTCACCTCTTGCTCGATCTCCGGTGTCGCGAGTGGGCCTGAATTTCCGATGCACGTGAAACAACCCACGCCAACGAAGTAAAAACCTAGTTGCTCGAGATAGGGAGTGACTCCGGCCTGTTCCAGGTACCGCGTCACAACGCGTGAACCGGGAGCGAGGGTCGTCTTCACATAGGGCTTGACGGAGAGGCCCCTCTCGACCGCCTTCTTCGCGAGAAGTCCCGCTGCGATCATCACCGACGGGTTCGACGTGTTCGTGCAGCTCGTGATCGCGGCGATGACGACGGACCCGTCGCTCACCTGCATATCGCCCGGCTTTTCACCGACGGCGGTCGCGGCGGTCGCCGGCTCGACCATGGTCGGTGCCGCGTCGTTCACGGGCTTCGGCCCCTCGGTGTGGCCGGGCACCGTGACGCCCTTCGTGGGCTGCGGCCCGGTGAACGAGTCCCAGATCATCGGAAGATCGACGCGGTCTTGTGGCCGCTTTGGCCCTGAGACAGACGGATGCACCGAGCCGAGGTCGACCTCGATGAGCTCGTCGAACGTCGGCGTCGGATCGCCGTCAGAGCGGAACATCCCCTGCGCTTTCGTGTAGCGCTCGACGAGCTCGACGAGCTCTTTCGGGCGCCCGGTCTGCTCGAGGTAACGGAGGGTCTGGCGGTCGACCGGAAAGAGCGCGCTCGTCGCGCCGTACTCCGGGCACATGTTCGAGACGGTCGCGCGCTCGGCGACGGCGAGCGAGGTGAGGCCGTCGCCGGTGAACTCGATGAACTTGTTCACGACGCCCTTCTTGCGGAAAAGCTCGGTGAGCGTGAGCACGAGGTCGGTCGCGGTCGTGCCGACGGGGAGCTGGCCCTTGAGCTTCACGCCGACGACGACCGGCCACGGCAGGTACGTTGGCTGGCCGAGCATCGCGGCCTCGGCCTCGATGCCGCCGACGCCCCAGCCGAGCACGCCGAGGCCGTTGACCATCGTCGTATGCGAGTCGGCGCCGAAGAGCGTGTCCGGCATCGCGACGCCGTCGCGCACGACGACGACCTGAGCGAGCCGCTCGAGGTTCACCTGGTGGCAGATGCCCGCGCCCGGCGGGACGACGCGGAAGGTCTTGAAGGCCTGGCCCGCCCAGCGGAGGAGCGCGTAGCGCTCGCGGTTGCGTTCGTACTCGCGCTCGAGGTTGCGTTCGTAGACATCCTTCGCGCCGAAGAAGTCAGCTTGGACGGAGTGGTCGATGATCAGGTCGACGGGGATTAGCGGCTCGATCTTTGCGGGGTCCCTCCCCGCGCGCTGCATGGCCGCGCGCATCGCGGCGAGGTCGACGGCTGCCGGGACACCGGTGTAGTCCTGGAGGAGGATCCGGGTTGGTCGGAAGGGCAACGAGAAGCTGTCCGGAGGTGAGGTCGGGTAACGCTCGAGGGCGGCTTCGTCAGCCGCAGTCGCTCCCCCGATAGCGGATGCGCGGATTAATCCTTCGAGCAGAATCTTCACGGTCACTGGTAGAGGGGCGCCGGCGGCGCTCGCCAACGAAAAGTGAGTGAAGTCGGTTCCTTCGAGTGGCGCCGGCGGCCTCAACGACAAAGGTCCACATCTCTATTTTGGCGCGAAGCGCAGGAGGCCGCTTGGTCCGTCCTGGCACGCCCATGGACAGAGGTCGTTCGAATCGTGCACGGCCTGACGTGCCGACATCGCGCTTGGCCTGGCCGGCAAGCGGGTCGCCTGCTCTCCCTCTCCGTTGATCTGCGACGTCGAGGATCACCGATCCACTGCCATCCAGAGGTAGGGGGCAGCAACACCATGCCGTTTCATCCCGTATGGATCGCTCATGACCTGGTGGGTTTGGGCCACGCACACGTGCGGCGTTTGCCGAGCTGCAGGAGGGCCGCACATTCACGCATCGCGTCGGTGGCCGCGGGACTTCGTGTCGCCTTGCGCGACAAGTCCTCGGATCGTTGTCGCGTTGACGCGGGGCGAGGCCGTACGTCAGGGCGCTCGATGGCTCAAGGCGATGTGGCAATGAGCTGTCCCGGGTCAGAGCCAGTGGAGACGTCTCAAGAAACCCTCAGCAGCAATGTTTTAGAGGACGGCCCGGGGACCCTCTAGACCTACATTCTCCGTAGACTGCCTCGCGCAGGGACGCGGGGAGGATTGCATTGGCGAAGCAGGTCAGGGCAGCATCCGGGAAGCCGAAGCCTCTTAAGCAGTTCGTGCACCCGGACAAGAAGCGGGCGAACAATCCGCCCGTCGGCCTGGTGACCTCCGACAACGACCCAGACGGCTCGCCGAAGCAGTACGCCTTTGACCCCCACCGCGATCCGCAGCTCGTCTGGGCGGGTAAGGCCGAGCGGACGTCATTCGAGGTCCCCACGGTGTCCCTGCATGTGCACGAGCGGGTCGATCCCAAGACGATCTTGGACCTAGTGCGGCGCAAGAACGGCGGCAACGGTCCCGTTCAACAGTCGCTCTTCACGCTTCCGGAGGAGAACCCGCCTTCGCGCACGGCTCTCGACTTTTACAAGCATCCACACGGCTGGTCGAACCGGCTTGTCGCCGGTGACTCGCTCTTGATCATGAACTCCCTCCTCGAGAAGGAGGGCCTGGCCGGCCAGATCCAGATGATCTACATCGACCCACCCTACGGGGTGAACTACGGGTCGAACTTCCAACCGTTCGTCGACAAGAAGTCGGTCGCTCCGGGTGACAAGGACGAGGATCTTACGGCCGAGCCGGAGATGATCCGCGCATTCCGAGACACGTGGGAACTCGACATCCACTCCTACGTGACCTATTTGCGAGACCGGCTGTTGCTCGCGAAGGAGTTGCTCAACGAAAGCGGCTCGATCTTTGTACAGATCTCAGACGAGAACCTTCATCTTGTCCGCTTGTTACTCGACGAGGTGTTCGGTGCGGCCAATCTGGTCGTCACCATCCCGGTGAAGAAAAAGGGCAGCCAGCGGAGTGGCCTGCTTGATCCGGTTAATGATTACATCCTCTGGTACGCCCGGTCCCCGCGGAAGACGGAGGCGACGAAGATCAAGTTCCGAGCGTTGTTCCGTCGGCGCGAGCTCGATGCGGAGACGCTCGCGCTCTTCAAGTACGTGCAGCTGCCTGACGGTCGCGACTTCCTGGTCAGTTCAGTGCCCGTTGCCGATGGCGAGCAGCGCGACTACCGGCTAAGTCCAAGGCAACTCTTTCGTGATTACCCAGGCGCGCGCCTGTTCACACCGGATCCGCTCACCGGCGGCGGCGAATTCCGAACCCAGAGCGTCCCGTTCACCTATCTGGGCAAGAGTTATCCGCCAGGCCGGAATCAGTCATGGAAGCACTCCGCGATGACAGACGACGGCACACCCTCAGGCATGGACAAGCTCGCCGCCGCGAACCGACTCTTCGTAGGACCTGGCCAACTCCGCTTCAAGCGCTACCTCGACGACTTCGGTCATGTCGCTCTGTCGAACTGGTGGGACGGACTCGGCGGTGCGTCCGACCCCATTTATGTCGTGCAGACGAACCCCGAGATTATCGAGCGCTGCATGCTCATGACGACGGATCCTGGCGACCTCGTGTTTGACCCGACGTGTGGTTCCGGGACGACTGCCTACGTTGCGGAGAAATGGGGACGCCGATGGATCACCTGCGATACCTCGCGAGTTGCGGTAACGCTGGCGAAGGGCAGGCTCATGACGTCGAGTTATCCGTACTACGAGCTCGCCCATCCCGACGAGGGCGTAAGCAGTGGTTTCCGCTACAAGACCGTTGCGCACACGAGTTCAAGCACGATCGCGAATGACGAGCCGCCCATCCAAGAGACGCTCTACGACGACCCGCATGTCGACAGCAGCAAGGCGCGTGTGACCGGGCCGTTCACGGTCGAAGCAGTGCCTTCCCCAGTCGTGCGACCGCTGACCGAGTCGCGCACGCCGGCCGCGAGCGACAACTCGGTCGCGCGAAGTGGCGCGACATTGCGACACGCTGAGTGGCGCGATCACCTTCTTCGCGCCGGGATCCGCGGTGGACGCGCCGGCAAGAGCATCGAGTTCTCACGGGTCGAGCTTCTTCCCGGCACCCGTTTCCTCCACGCTGAGGCTGAGACGAAGGAGGACAAACCCAGGCGCGTCGTTATCGCCTTCGGCCCGGAGTACGCGGCGCTCGAGCAGCGGACGGTCCAACTCGCCTGGCAGGAGGCCGCGATGCTAGCGCCCAAGCCGTCGATCCTGCTCTTCGCGGCGTTCCTCATCGACCCTGAAGCGGCGAAGGACATCGATGAGCTGACAACATCACAGACCGGCATGACCCTGCTCAAAGTCCAGATGGACATGGACCTCTTGAGTGGCGACCTGAAGAAGAAGCGCGGGCAGGACCAGAGCTTCTGGCTCATGGGTCAGCCGGACGTCCAACTGCTCGCCATGAAAGACGGGGATGGCACGCCGCGGTGCGTCGCCGAGGTCATCGGGTTTGACTACTACGACCCGACCACCGGAACGATCGAGTCTGGGGACGCGAGCAAGATCGCCGTCTGGGAGCTCGACACCGACTACGACGACCGGAGTCTCTTGCCGTCGCAAGTGTTCTTCACGGTTGGCGTGCTCAAGGATGGCCTCCGTCGATTGGCGCGAACGCTCAAGGCCGAGATCGACGCCGAGCGGATCGAGGCGTACACAGGGACACGTTCGTTGCCGTTCACGCCAGGAAAGCGTGTCGCTGTGAAGATCGTCGACACGCGCGGGATTGAGAGTCTGAAGATCCTGGACGTCGACTGATGGCCACGGCGACGATCGACCGCCTCATCATCAATTCGCCATACGTCGAGCCGTCGAAGCAGTGGAAGTACGACCCAGCGACGCGGCTGTTCGACCTGACGGACGGCCGACGTCCGGCCGGCTTCATCCGCGCAAGCGTCGCCTCGAAGACCTTCGACGACCCCGGCATCTTCGTGCCGCTCGAGTTGCCGAACCAGATTCGGCCGCGCGTCGTAGCTTGGCGCGACGCTGGTTACGCAGGCGTGACTGGCATGACGAAGCGTTTGCTCGCGCACTGGTACGACCTCGAGCAGCGGCAGGACACGCGGTTCTTCTTCTGCCAGCTTGAGGCGATCGAGACGCTGATCTGGCTCACCGAGGCGCCCGTGTCGGAGCGGCAGGGGATCGAGATCCCGAGCGACGGTGGCGCGTTTCAGCGCGTGTGCTCGAAGATGGCGACCGGATCGGGTAAGACGATCGTCATGGCAATGCTCATCGCCTGGCAAGTGCTGAACAAAGTTGCATACCCGCAGGACCGGCGCTTCTCGAAGAACGTGTTCGTCGTCGCGCCGGGCCTGACCGTGCGTGAGCGCCTCCAGGTGCTGCTCCCGGGACGGCCGGGCAACTTCTACGACGCGTTCAACGTCGTGCCGCCAGGACTCGATGACAAGCTGCGCCAAGGCCGCGTGCTGGTGCGCAACTGGCACGCGCTCTCGCCGATCGATCCCGACGCAGGGCCCAAGGTCGTGAGGAAGGGACCCGAGAGCGACGAAACGTTCACGCAGCGCGTGCTCGCCGAGCTCGCGGGCGCGAAGAACCTCATCGTCATCAACGACGAGGCCCACCACGCCTGGCGCGTGCCTCCGAAGGTGAGTGCCAAGGACGTCGGCGGCAAGGATGTTGTCGACGAGGCGACGGTGTGGGTCGGCGGCCTCGATCGGATCCACAAAGTGCGCTCGATCCTGCACTGCTTCGACTTCTCAGCGACTCCATTCGCTCCGACCGGCAAGCAGAGCGACGCGGAGACCCTGTTTGACTGGATCGTGAGCGACTTCGGTCTTAACGATGCAATCGAGTCTGGGCTCGTAAAGACGCCGCGCGTCGTCGTGCGCGACGACGGCAAGTTCGGCACCGACTACAAGTCGCGGCTTTACCACATCTACAACGACTCGGAGGTCAAGGCGGACCTAAGCGGGCCCCGGGAGCCACAGGTCCCGCTACCCATGCTCGTCAACAACGCGATCCTCCTCCTCGGCACAGACTGGCTCGCGAAGTCGAAGGAGTGGCGCGCGGTCGGCCGCCCAACTCCGCCCGTGCTCATCGTCGTGTGCAACCGCACGGAGACTGCTGCGCGAGTCGCCTATGCCTTCACGCACAAGAAGGTCCTCATCGAGGAGCTGCAGGCAGCCGAGAAGACCCTGCACATCGACTCGAAGGTGCTCGAGAAGGCCGAGGCGCGCGAAGAGGCCACGACCGCGGTCAAGGGACCGTCGGCTGCTCCTTCGGACGAAGGCGGCGACGAACCGCCGTCACCACCGACGACCAAGAAGGATCAGGCGGAGTGGCTACGCGAAGTCGTGAACACTATTGGACAGCCCGGCAAACCGGGCGCACCCATTCAGACGGTCATCTCTGTTGGGATGCTCACTGAGGGCTGGGACGCGCGGACCGTCACCCACATCCTCGGATTGCGCGCGTTCGAGTCGCAACTGCTCTGCGAGCAGGTTGTTGGGCGGGGACTGCGGCGGACTGACTACCAGGTCGACGCGGCGAGCGGTCTATTCCAGCCCGAATACGTCAACGTATTCGGCGTGCCATTCACCTTCCTACCGCACGAAGGTGATGTCACGACGGTGGCCAAGGTCGAGGTCCCCACGGTCCCCGTGTACCCGGACCCGCAGAAGCGGGAATTCGAGATGAGCTGGCCGAACGTGGTCCGGATCGATCGCGAGTACCGCGGGCAGCTCACCCTGGATCTCGCCAAGGTTAAGCCCCTGGCTCTTTCTGCCAGCGATGTCGCGCAGCGCGCCGACCTGGCCCAGTTCCTAGCCGGCAAGCCGGACTTCGGCAAGATGACCTCGATCCACCTGCAGGAGCTCGCTCAGCGTTTCCGAATGCAGAAGCTCATCTTCGAGGCAGCAGTCTCGGTCTACGAGCAGATGCAGCCGACCTGGAGTGGTGCGAAGGAAGACCTGCTCCGCCAGCTCATTGGCATGGTGGAACGCGTGCTGCGGAGCGACAGAATCACCGTCACTCCAGCCATCCTGAGTCAGGACGATGTCCGGCGGCGCCTCGTGGTTACGCTCAGTTTGCAAAAGGTCGTGCAACACATCTGGGAAGCGATCTCCTTCGAGAACGTCGAGGACCTCACCCCGGTCTTCGACACGGAACGGCCCATTCGCTCGACCGGTGACATGACGACCTGGTACACAAGGAAGCCACGCGAGCGCACGCGACGTTCGCACATCAATGTCTGCGTATTTGACAGCTCTTGGGAAGCAACTGAGGCCATGCACCTGGATGAAAGCCCACTCGTCTCCGCCTGGGTTAAGAACGACCATCTCGGGTTCGAGTTCACTTACGTGTTCAATGGCGTCCTGAAGAAGTTCCGGCCCGACTTTCTCGTCAAGCTCACGAACGGTGTGATGCTGATCCTCGAGGTTAAGGGCCAGGACACCCAAGACAACCGCACGAAACGCGAATTCCTGTCGGAGTGGGTCCGCGCAATCAATTCACACGGTGGCTTCGGCCGGTGGGTTGCCGACGTGTCGTTCTCTCCAGACGACCTTGCGGACATTCTGTCGAAACACGAGCCCGAGCAGCGGGCCGCTGCGTCGATACCCGCGGCCTCCTAGTCCTGCCTCGGATCGAGCGAACTTGTGGGTTCTGTGCATATGCCGCTTGGCTACCCGCATGCCGGGCCTCGGCTGTTAAGTGTGGCTCGAGTCCGGGGACCCCTTGATCGCGCTACTGGCGGCCGGGCACGCGCTGGCAATCCTCAGTCCATGGGTCACACAAAGCGCTGCACCTCGGTGCGTTGATTGACCTTTCGGAGCACATAACCGGTCGGAAAGAGAGTGCGGTCCTGGAAGTCATCCTGATGGCTCACGACGATTACGCGATCCAAAACCTCAGATAGGGCGTGCAGTTCGTCGACCATTTCCTGTCGCCCTTGATCGTCGAGACTGCCGAATCCTTCGTCGATGATCAGGCTTCGGATTCGGCCCACCCCAGCAGAGTACTGGCCAATTCCAGCGGCGAGCGCCACCGCAACCCGGAACTTCTGGCTGCCGGACAGGAATGCAACGTCGAGAGCATCGTCGCTCGATCCAAAGTCGATCACGTGGATCTTGATGTCTTCTCCTTTGCCCGTAGTCTCGCGTTCGAGCAGCAGCCGCAACTGACCTCCAGAAATCCGGTTGAGGGTTTCATTCGCGAGCGTTCCGATCCCTGCGATTGCTTCATCCATCAGCAAGGCCTGTAGTCCGGTCCGCCCAAGGAGATCCCCTAGTCGATTGAAAAGCACGCTGTTGCGACGTGAGCTCGAGTATTCGCTCTCCAAACCGAGCCTCGCATCGGCTGTGGCACGCAGCGCGCGAACGTGCTCGCGCGCCTCATCGCGGTTCTGCTGCGCCGAGCGAAGGCGCTCGCCGGCCTCTTTTCGGAGCGCCTCTGCTACGCCAACAGAAATCCGGAGGGCCTCGGGAATGCGCTCAATCTGATGCGAGGCAGCTTCGATCTTGCTGTCAAGCGCGGTTTGGCGCTCCGCGGCCCGCGTCAACTGGTCGAAGGCCGTCTTCACGCTTCCGAGTTCCTTCAGGCGCCGCTCTCCCGCCCGAATCACAGAGTCATCTCCGCGTAAGGCCACTTCTTGCGTGCGCTCATCAAGACCCTCGATGCGCAATCGCGCTTCTTGCCGCAGCTGCACGGCTCGCTGGCTAAGTTCCGCTGCCTTTCTCTCAAACTCACCTCGCTGGAGCTCCGCCGTTTTGTGCGCATCACGTGTCCGTTTCGCCGTCTCCTGCGCCGCGCGAAGTGCGGCCTGTGCCGTCGTCCTAGTAGAGCGCGCCGTGTCGCGCGCCTTCGTTAGGGCATCTGCCTCGGACAACACTCGACCATGTTCTGAGGGGGGAAGGTTCCGATTCAGCTCCTTGATGCTTATCCGCTCGCGATCGATTTGCGTCTGGACGGCCTTTGCCGTGGCTTCGGCGGCGCGCGTTGCCTCGAGCTTGCGCTCAAGGGCCGGGAGCGTACGGATCCTCGTCTGAATGTCATTCAGCGTGAGTGTCGGCTGCGGGAGAGTCGAATCGCGCACGATCTGCCTCACAGCTACGGACGCGTTGGCTACATCGCGCTTGGCAAGGTTGAGGTCTTCTTTCGCGCGCTCGAGTTCGCTCCTGCAGGACTCCGCGTCGCGCTTGCCCTCCTTGAGGTTGACGAGCTTCCTGCGAACTTCCTCGAGCTCTGAGGTGGCATCGGCGGCTTCGCGTCCGGCAGCCTCTTCGCCGACCTCCGCCTCTTGCGCGGCGGTTGCCGCAGCCGCGACTCGCTCACGTGCGCTCGCGATTTCCAGCCTCCTGTGTTCCGCCGACACTTTTTGGCCGCAGCGCGAGCAGACTCCTTCGTCCTTCGCGTCTTGCCGTTGCCTCAGCTCGGTCTTTCCGCTCTCCAACTGTTGTTCTGCGCGGGCAAGTCGTCGTGCGAAGTCCTTGTGCGCTTTGTCAGCCGCCTTCGCGCGCGTCTCGAGAGCCACAACCGATTTCTCGGTGGAAGCGATTTTCGATTCCCAGGAAGAGACGGCGCCAATTTTGTCGACGGCGCGTGTCCGAGCCGCGACAGCTGCTTGCCGCTCAAGAATGAGCTTGACATGCGAGAAGGCATCACGCGCGGCGCGGGCCTTCTCGGAGTCGTCGAGAAGTGCGGCTTGGCCCTCAAGCTGTCTGCGGGCGGTGGAAAGGTCGGCGTCCAGCGTCGCGACACGCGCTGTCGCCGCCTTGAACCGTTCGATGGTGGTGAGGTTCGCATCAAGCGCCTCAAGTCCGGCTACACAGCGGTCGAGTTCGCCATCGGCGGCGCTGTAAGTGGAGTCGGCTTCCCGCTCGAGTTGGATTGATCGCTCGGCTTCTCGAGCGAGGGCCTCCAAGTTGATTGCAGCGGCGCTGTTCGCTTCACGTGCTTGCTCGGCCTCCGTCGAGACTGCTTCCTTCAGCGCAGAAACTGCCCGCTTGATCCTCGGCAGCTGTTCCGAGAGTAACGTCCACTCCGAGTACGCAGCGCGGATCGTTGGGGCACTTTTCAGCAGAGCTTCAATCTCGTTTATCTCGGCACGGAGCCGATCCCGTTCCTTGGCCAGGTCCGCATAGGTCTGGGCTGCGGCGACGGCAGCCGACGTGGCGGAGCTGTTCGCCTGTGCGGTGCTCAGGGCCTGGTCCGCCTTCGTCGCAGCAAGGCCGGCAGTCTCGATGTCTTCCGGCCTAACGGTCGGGAGCAGGCTGAGTTGTCGATCGAGATCGTCGGCTCTCGCCCGATGCACTCTTCCGCGTTCCTTCGCCGTTGCCGCAAGTTGTTCGTACGCCGCCAGGCCGAGTAGACCGCTAAGGATCTCGAAACGCTCCTTTGATGCGGCTCGGGTCAGCCGTTCGCTCTCACCTTGCAGGAGTAGCACAGAGGCAATGAACGTTTCGTACGCAAGCCCAAGGCGCTCTTGGACCCATGCGTCGAGCCCGTCTTTCCTGTCGGTCCCGGGTACTGGTAGCCATGCGCTCTCGGCCTCGTCGTAGAGCGCCGCCTGCCACGTCTTCGGTTCGATTACCGACTTTCCGCGCGCGCGGCCGACCGTTCGTCGAACTCGGTACAACTTGCCGTCAGAGCGGAACTCAAACGACACCTCGCATGAAGCCGCACCGCGTCGGATCAAACGCGCGTCGCGCTGGGAGCCGTCGCGGTGCTCGCCGTAGAGCGAATAGCGGATTGCATCGAAGATCGCGCTTTTGCCGGCACCGTTGTCGCCAGAGATGCTCCAGAGTGGCGAGCCCTCGAAGTCGAACGTGATGCCGGCACCGTCGAGACCGCCGTCGTAGCAGAGGAAGTTGGTGACGTGGACCCTGACCGGGATCAATGCATAGTGTCCAACGTCGCGAGGAGCTCCTCGGCGAGTCGCCTCAATTCCTTTGCGTCCGGATCCTGGGCTAGCTTCTGTTCGAGATAGCGTCGGACGGTGGTCGGGACGTCTTGGCGTTCGTGAGGCTGTCCGGCGGGAGTCGCCTGCGGACGATCTACGTACTCGACATCGGTGGGCGCATAGATGCGTGGAAAGAGTTCGCGCGCACGACTTTGCAGAGCCCGGAGGCTCTGGTCTCGGCGGAGTCTAAGCCTCAGCGATACGAGCGCCCGTGCGCGATCGGGCATCCCGTCAGCGGCTGACTGAAGATCCTCTTCGCTCGTTGCTACGACCGTCGCGAACGGCGTAGCGTCGAGCGCGATTTCGCGGATGTCCTGCAGGCCGCTTTTCGCCACGTCCACCAAGAGCACATGCTTCTGGTCGGCCTCTTCTCCGCGGTCCATGCGCTCGATGCTTCCGCAGTAGCGGATGTGTGGCGCGCCGAGTATTTGTGGCTTGTGAATGTGCCCGAGTGCTATGTACGCGTACGTTGGAAGGTCGGAAGGTTCAACCGGGACGTCCTCTTGCTCGGTCAGGCGGTAGAGACCGCTCGTTACGCCTCGCACGAGAAAATGGCCGCAGAGCACAATCTGCTGCCCCCGAGCGGTATCCCGCGCCTCTTGACCTAGTTCTCGGATCCTGTCGCGGACCGCACTAGCGAGGGCCGCGCGCTTCTCGTCGGGGCTCGCCCAATTTTGGTCTGCGAGATCGTATCGGTGCGCGCTTGGATAAGGGAGGAGTAGCAGGCTCAGTTGCTCGTTACTTCTGCTCGTGACTTCGGCCAAGCGCGGCTTATCGGCGAAGATGACACGACCGGCGCTGTCAGGCGCGATGAGATCTTGCAGACCACTCAGGAGCGGAAAGATGTACTCGCGGTCGTGGTTTCCTGCGATGAACACTGTCGTCAGGCCGGCCTCGATCCGGGGCTTGAGAAGCTTGGCCAACTGACGCACAACGCGTGCGAAAGGCTCGGCGCGTGATTCGTCGAAGACGTCACCCGCGACCATCAGAACGTCCACGGACTCTCGGTCCATGGCCGCGCAGATCTCCTCAAGGCGGGCAAGTTGATCTGGCAACCGATCCTCGGTGCCAAGACGATCGCCCAGGTGCCAGTCACTTGTGTGCAGGAGTCGGATCAACGCACGTCCTCGTATGAGCGGGACGTTACTCGCCGTGGCCCCGTTGCCTGCACGGGGGCATCAGGCATGAACGACGGCGGTTGCGGACGCGCCTCTTGACGTCGCATTGCCCAGGGCGGGCGAGGCACACGGATTTGCATCGGCTGCCTGAAGCTGGGCTGGTGCACGACCTTGTCGCCACTGCCAAGTTGTGCAACGTAGCTGCGCAGAGTGTCTGGCAAGAAGCTGAAGAGGTCTTGCTCGAGTTCATGCCCGCCGGTCCGGCCGAGCACGCGGATAGCTGCGTTCTCCACGACACGTGCCGAGACCAGCGACGCTTGTTGCTGGGCGCCGAGCAGGATCACGCCGCGAGATCGCAGTTCGGCGGCGACGGTCTCGATGAGCTGCGTGATCGGGTCCGTGTGGCCACGAGGAGCAAAACGATTCAGTTCGTCGAGCACGAACAGGTAGTGCATGCCGGCGAGAGTCCGTGGCCCCGTCTGCTCCTCGACGGCCTGCTTAAGTAGCGCGGCGACCACGAACCTCTGGAGGTGTCGGTCAGGGAGACTCTGGATGTCGACGACGAGAGGTCGGCCGGATTCCAGCTGTCGGATGTTGAGCGGGTGGCTCGTGCCGCCTTCGAGACGAAAGATGCCCGAACTTTCGTAGACGATACGTCGGAGCCGGCGATAGAAGCGCCTCAGCGTTCCGGGATGGTGCCCTGGCATCAGCACCTGGAATGTTTGGCTGTTGGGCTGGAGACCTTGCTCAAACCACTCAAACAGCTCACTGAAAGTTCGCGCCGGGGCGTTTGGGCGGACGGATCGCGTAATCGCCCCATCGCCCGCCCGCACTTCTTGCACGAGGACCCGCTCGAGGTCGGCGACGAGCAGCGCAAAGTTGTCGTCCTCACGGTCCGCGTCGCTGAACAGATATAGGAAGAGCTCGTCGCGCAGCACGTCCTCGAGCGACCAGCTGTAAGGCCGAACATCATCACGACCCGACGGTATCGGTAGGTCTCCGCCTGGCCGCTGCGGGGCGAAGAACGACGGGGTGAACGGTCGTGGGGCGTCCCACCCCATTTGCCTCCACATCGCGAGGTCGTCAGGAGTGAACGCGCTCGACCACTGATCGAGCCAGAAGAGATCAAAGCCCTTCACGTTCAGAATGATTGGGCGGATCTGCGGCTTTTCCGGGTCTTCCGGGTGCGCTGCCGCATGCGCGTTAACTGCTTGGAGCAACTGAGCCAGAACGATCGTGAGAAAGCTCGACTTGGTCCCGACTCCGGCAATGCCCGTGACGTTCATGTGTCCGCCTTGAGATCCCAACAGGTAGTCGAGATCGATGAATGCGGGACCCGCGACGCTGTCGCCGCCATTGCGCACCATTCCGACGACGAGCGGCCAGCCCATTTCATCGACGCCGTACGCGAAGCGCGCCTCAGGCTCGGCCGCCGCAAAGACGTGACTCTCCTCACGTGGAGGCGTGAACAAATTCGGGCGTGCGGCGAGCACCCTGCACTGCGCGTAGGTGACACCGCGACTCTCGAGCGGCACGGTTTCGTCGGGCCGCCCGTCGAATCGGTCGCTCTCCTCGAGCATGCTTTCGCGGCGAGAGCGGCGAAACACTTCCGTCACGAGGCCGAAGAATTCGACACGGCCTCCGCCGCTG
>JALYSZ010000236.1 GCA_030854525.1 Chloroflexota bacterium
ACCCGCGCGACGTACGCCGGCGAATCCTTGGCGATAAGGGTGTCAAATGCTTCGTCGTAGCTCCGGACATATCCCTTCTCGAAGAGCGCTTGCGCCAGGTGCGGCCGTCCGAGCGCGAAGGCGGTGATCGGGCGCTCGATCAAGAAGAAGACCGAAAGACCGATGCGCGACTGGAGGCTTCGCTCGCTTCCGCGCGCGACCATGATGGCGACGGCTGTGTTGATGATCGCGAAGACGTACGAGATCTCGGCGAGGTTCTCGTACTTGCCGGTGAACCAGGCCGGGCCACCTGGATACACGCCATCGAAATAGCCGTCAACGACAAAGAGAAGCGACGCGAACAGCATGAGCAGGACGACCGGCCGGAGTGCCCCTGCCACCCGAGAGTTCTCCCTTCCCGCGCCGGCCGAATGTTATTCCTAGGCGCCCCGCCGGCGTGATTCCAGACGCTCGATCGTCTCCGGTGGCACGAAGACGCCGCCCAGGTCCGCGCCGTGCTCACCACGGCCGTGAAAGTCGCTCCCGCCAGTAGGAACGAGATCGAGCTCGCGCGCGTGAGCGAGGCAACGCGCCGTCAGCTCGGGCGAGTGGTCTGCGTAGTACGCCTCGATGCCGGCGAGTCCGGCGGCGACCAGCCTGGGCAACAGCTCGTCGAGTCCGACCACCGTCCCGGGATGCGCGAGCGACGGAACGCCGCCGTGCGTCCGCACAAGCGTCACGGCCTCGACCGGGGTCAGGCCGACCCGCGCGACGTACGCCGGCGAATCCTTGGCGATAAGGGTGTCAAATGCTTCGTCGTAGCTCCGGACATATCCCTTCTCGAAGAGCGCTTGCGCCAGGTGCGGCCGTCCGAGCGCGCCGCCCTGCGCGATCTCGAGCACGCGAGCCAGGTCCACGGCGTAACCGAGTGCCTTGAGCTTTTCGACCATGAGCTCGATCCGCTTGCCGCGGTTCTCCCGCAGCCAACGGAGGCGCTCTTCCAAATCCGAGTCCTCGGGATCGATGAAGTACCCGAGCACGTGCGCGTCGCCCCACTCGGATTCGGTGTTGAGCTCCGTCGCCGGGATGATCCGCACGCCCAGCTGTCTGCCTGTGGCCGCGGCCTCGGCAACTCCAGCGAGCGTGTCGTGATCGGAGAGTGCCTGGATCGTCACGCCGCGTGCGGCCGCGCGCTTCACTAGGTCGGCCGGCGAGAGCGCGCCGTCAGAGCGCAGCGAATGCGTGTGGAGGTCGATCGCGTAGCCCGCGGCTATGTTCCCCACTCCCGGTCCAGGCGTTCGATCGAGCGGGCACGGCCGGTCTGGTCGTCGATGTCGACGACGACGCTGTTGAACTGCACGACGCCGGACGCCACCTCGAAGCGACGCGGAAGGTGGTCGAGATAGCGCGAGACAATGATCGAGGGGTCGATGCCGAGCACCGAGTCGCGCGGCCCGACCATCCCAGCATCCGCGACGAGCGCCGTCCCTTGCGGAAGGATCCGGGCATCCGCGGTCGGCACGTGGGTATGGCTCCCGAGCACGGCGGAGAACCGCCCGTCGAGGTGCCAGCCCATCGCGAGCTTCTCGCTCGTCGCTTCCGCGTGCCAGTCCAGGATGCGGACCTTGGGCGCGCGGTCGCCAAGCTCCGAGAGAAGCGCATCGACAGCGCGGAACGGGTCGTCCTGGTCGGCCATGAAGACACGGCCGATCGCGTTCACGACCAGCGCTCCGTTCTGGATGACCCAGCCCCTGCCGGGGTTGCCCGGTGGAAGGTTGAGCGGACGGACGCAGAAGTCGAGCGTGTCGATCTCTTTGAGGAAGCTGCGCTGGTCCCAGACGTGGTTGCCGTTCGTGATGACGTCCGCGCCCGCGTCGTGAATCTCACGCGCGATCTCACCGGTCAGGCCCGCGCCGCCCGCGGCGTTCTCACCGTTGACGATCACGAGATCGATGCCGCGTTCGCGCTTCAGCGCTGGGACGAGCGCGGCGACCGCCTGACGCCCGGGTTTGCCGACGACGTCGCCGACGAAGATGATCCTCATCGTGCCCGGGCGATGCGCGCTAGCAATGAAGTGGCTGTCGTGCGAGCGCGTTCCGCTGATTAACGCGCCGGTTGAAGGAGTCGACGCGATCGTTGTTCTCCGCGGTGACGCGGTTGTATTGATCGATCAGTCCCTTGTATGTGGCATAGACATCGGGCGGGAGGCTGCGGCCGGGATATTGGCTCTCGATCGTGCTGATCCGCTCCTCGATCCCGGCAAGCTGCGCGGTGGTCGCGTCGATCGCGGCCCTCGTCGACGCGAGGCTCGCGTCGAGCGCTTGGATCTCTGCGACCAGGGAATTGGCCTGGGTCACGCAGGCATCAGGCGGAGGAGCCGGAACCTCGGCGAAGCCCATGGCGTGGAGTTCGCGCTCGCTGAACCGATTCGGGCACGTGACAAAGCCAGGAAAGACCAGACACGTGACCGGATGGGTCATCAGGCCGAAGCGATCGACGCCCTGCAGGACCGGGTCCGCGATCGGTTCGACCCAGTGGCCGTCCGGCCCGGCACCGGCTCCGCGACAGCACCAGATGTGACCGAGCTCGTGAAGCGCGACCGCGACCGAGTTTTCGGTCGAGACCGCACCGAGGTCGTCCACCATGTAGAGGAGGATCCGCTGCGAGCCATCAGGTGAGGTCAGATGCAGCGAGTTGCTGCGTCCGGGCACAACGTAGATCACGATGTCCGCCGACGACTGCACCAGCTTCACCGTGCCGAGGCCTCTCGTCGCCGCGGACCATTCCTTGGCGAGCGTGTCGTTCAAGCGCCGAACGCTCGCGTCCCGCGCGGCTACGAGCGACGGCTCCAACTTCGTGGAGAGACCGTCGAGCCCGGCGACCGGATCTACTCCCTGGATGCGCGCGGTGAAGCTCTTCGCGTCGAGGATCTTCAGGCCGACGTCGAATTGCGACCAGATGCTCCGCGCGCCGTCGGCACCGCTGCAGGTCACCTCGTGCCGACCGTTGCCGGCGGGAACGAGCGGCGCGGCGTACGTGAAGCTCACGGTGCCGGCCGCGTCGGCCTTTCCCGCCAGGGTCTTGGGCGGTCCATCACCGAACCGACCCGGATCCACCTTGATCGACACGTCGCAGCTGTCGCCCGGCTGCGTCTTTATCTCGAGCGCTCCGTAACTCGATCTCGCGACGGCAAGAGCGACCGGCGATGCCGTTGGCGCGATGGTCGCCGTCGTCCGGGTCTCCGCGATCGGATCCGCCGGGCCGCGCGGTGACGCTGCCGGCGCGCATGCCGAGATCAGAAACGCCGTGAGCAGGACGAGCCCCGGACCCCTCACTTCAGGGGACGATTGTGAGGGCCCGTCCTAGGCGGCGGTGTTTCCGTAGTGGAGCGTTATTTCGCGTAGTCCACAGCGCGAGTCTCGCGGATCACAGTGACTTTGATCTGACCGGGGTACTGCAGCGTGTCCTGAATCTTCTGCGCGATGTCGCGAGAGAGGCGCGCGGTTTGGAGGTCGTCGAGCTGCTCGGGCTTGACCACGACGCGGACCTCGCGACCCGCCTGGATCGCGAATGATTTCTCGACGCCAGGAAAGCTGTTCGCGACGCTCTCGAGCTCCTGCAGACGCTGGATGTAGTTCGAGACGATCTCGCTGCGTGCGCCGGGCCGCGCGGCGCTGATCGCGTCGGCGGCGGAAATGAGCGTGCCGACCATCGTCACCGGCTCCACATCGCCGTGATGACCGACGACACCGTCGATGACGGCCTGCGGGAAGCCATAGCGCTTGAGGAGCTCGCCGCCGATCACGGTGTGCGGCCCCTCGACCTCGTGGTCGATCGCCTTGCCGATATCGTGCAGGAGACCGGCGCGCTTCATCGTCTGCGGGTCGTAGCCGGTTTCGGACGCGAGCATTCCCGCGACGTGCGCTACCTCGATCGAGTGGCGCAATACGTTCTGGCCATACGAGGTGCGGAAGTGCAAACGGCCAAGGAGCTTCACGAGGTCCGGGTTGAGTCCGCCGATCCCCACCTCGTAGATGGCCGCCTCCGCCGCTTCCTTCATGACCTGGTCGATCTCGGTGCGAGCCTTGCCCACCATCTCCTCGATGCGCGCCGGATGGATGCGTCCGTCGACGAGAAGCCGCTCGAGCGCGCGCTTCGCGATCTCGCGGCGGATCGGATCGAAGCCCGAGACGACGACGGCCTCGGGCGTGTCGTCGATGATCAGGTCGACCCCGGTGAGCGTTTCGAGCGTCCGGATGTTCCGGCCCTCGCGCCCGATGATCCGGCCCTTCATGTCGTCGCTCGGGAGGGCCACGACGGTCACGCTGTGCTCGGCTGTGTGCTCGGCCGCGTACCGCTGGAGGGCCATGGTGATGATGTCGCGAGCACGGTCGTCCGCCCGCTCCCGCGCCTCGATCTCGAGCTCGCGGACCTTCCGGCCGGTGATGTCGCGCATCTCCTCCTCGACCCGGTCGAGAAGAAGGGTGCGCGCCTCCTCCATGGTCAAGGAAGCGACCCGAGCCAGCTCGGTGCGCTGCTCGTCGTGGAGCTGTGCGATTTTCCCCCGCTCGCCCTCGAGGTCCTGCTCCTTTGACGTGAGCCGGCGGTCGCGTTCGTCGACCTGGGTGATTTTCTGGTCGAGCTGTTCGTCCTTCTTGTCGAGCCGGCTCTCGTAGCGCTGGAGCTCGGCCCGGCGCTCGCGGTTCTCCGCCTCGGCGGTCTTGGCGACTTTGAGGGCCTCGTCCTTGGCTTCGAGGATGATCTGGTTCTGCCTGGCTCGCGCCTCGGCGAGCAGGCGGTCAGCGTTCGCCCGTGCGGTGGTCTCGCTCGCAAGCGCGAACGAGCGTCGTATGACCAGGGCGATCACGAAGCCCACGAGACCCGCGACGAGGGCCACGAGGCCCACGACGAGGACGTCGGGCATGCCAGTGTCCTTTCCGTGCCGCGTGTGCGGGGACGCTCGCTGGAGTGGTCTGCGCTCGCCCCCGTTTTCGCGTAAGTGGCCGGCGGAACGGGGCGCTCCGCCAGCCAGTTGGTTCACAACAGATTTGGTGCGGTCAGGATAACGCAGGCAGACACGCCGCGTACGAAACGCGTACACGCTAGGCTCGCCGGCGTGCCAGTCCCCGAAAACGAGACGCGCCTGGACGAGGCCGCGCTCGCTTCGCTCCTCGCCTCCTCCACGGGCTGGACCCGCGAGGGCACCGCGATAACGAAGACGTTCACCCTCAGGGGCTTCAAGGGCGCCATGGCCTTCGCCAACCGGGTGGCCGAAGCAGCCAACGCCGCGAACCACCACCCCGACATCCACGTCGAGGGTTACCGCAGGGTGCGGATCGTCCTCACGACGCATATCGCCAAGGGTCTAACCGACGCTGACGTGGCGCTCGCGAAGGCGATCGACGCCGCCGAGCAGGTGGATCCCCCGGCTTAGATAGCGGGTTAGGCGCCGACCACGGCCCGCCAGCTCAACACGGCGAGCGGCGGCAGCGCGAGGTTGTCGAGCCCGAAGCCGAGGGATCCCTCGACCACGGCGAGGAAGATCGCCGCGGCCAGAATCGCACCGAGACTGAGCGGCGCCCAGACCGCCGCGACGAGGCCGATCAGGAGCGTGACGCCGACGAAGGCGAGCGAACCGCTGAGCGATTTTGTGCCTCGCCACACCGCCCACCGCGGACTTCCGATCCGGTCGCCGACGGTGGCCGCGGCCGGATCGGCGAGCGCGAACGTCAGCGCGCCGAGTCCGTACAAGGCCGGCTGCGACCAGCCGGCCAACGCGGCGATGGCCAGCCCTAGCGGAAACACTGTTGCTCCGAGGGTGGGTCGCTCGACGCCGTGTACCGAGCTGAGCAATCCGCGCGTGCGCGTCCACGCCAGTACGGCCGCGACGAGGAGCGCCAGCCCGAGGTATTCCGCCAGCGAGAGAAAAGCCGGAAGCACTGCCGCGATCGTCGCGCCGGTCGCGTGCGTGTAGCGTCGCGTCGCGTCGGTCGAGACTCCCCGCCGGCGCAGCACCTCCGCGGACGCGAAGAGCGCTGCGATCGTCGCAACGAGCGCGGCGAGCTCAACGACGTGCATGACGTCCCCGGGGCAAGAGGCGCATGGTCCGTTCGACCGCAACATGGAACGCGGCGCCCAGTAGCGCGGACGCGCCGGCGTCGGCGGCGTCGATCCGGTAGAAGAGGCGGATCGCGATCACACATCCGACGACGGAATCGACCTGGTCGACGAGGTACTGCGCGATGCGGGCTCGCCGGGCCGAGGTTCCCGGTGCGATCCCGAGCCTTCGCTTTGCGAAACTGTTCGGCAACTCGGCGAGGACGTACGCGGCTCCACAGATCGCGCCGACGATCCATGCGGGCGGCGCGCCACGCTCGAGCGGAGCAACCGCGGCAAGGCGCGTCGAGCGCTCGGCGAGAGCCTGCTGCACAGCGATCGTGATCGCGGAGGCGGCGGGCATCACAACGAAGCCCCGCCATGTCTTGTTGCTCCCGAGCAATGGTCGGCCACGCCACCAGCGGCCGGCGTCGATCGGTCGGGCCAGCGCGGGCGCGAGGTCGAGGGTGATGACCGCCACATGCGCGATGCCCGCGATCAGGATCGGCACGGTGAGCCACAACGCCCGCTCAACGCGGCGCGTCACCGACTCCGCTTCGCGGTCAGGAGCCCCTTCCCCTGGGGGCGATTCAACAAACGCCGAAGTGCATACGAAAACGCGACGAAAGCGACCGTCGCCGCCCATCCGTAGAGCTCGATCCGGAGCGACGAACGGTCCGCCACCGCCCGGGACGATACTCGCGCCATCATTCGCAGGCGTGGGCCGGGATGGGCTCGTATCACCGGCGTCGGGGTCGTGGCGATCCTCGTCGCCTCCGTCCCCTTCGTGCGAGACGAGCGGCGTCGCGGTGCAGGTTTCTCGGCCGTGGCCATGGGCTCGTTCCTCGTCCAGCAGATCCTGATCGCGAAGGCTCTCGCCCAGCGCGATGAAGGCGAGCCCGACGATCTCGACGCGGTTGACGCGCTGACGCTGAGCCGCGGACTCGGGGCTTCGATCGTCGCCGCGGCCGCGCTCGCCGGACCGCGCGATCGTCGGAGTTATGCCGCGAGACTTGCCTGGCCGCTCGCGCTGTGCGGGTCGACGCTCACCGACTGGATAGACGGCCCACTCGCGCGCCGACGCGGGCGTGGTCCGACGCGTCTCGGCCGGGTGCTCGATCTCGAGCTCGACAGCTGGCTAACGCTGGCGACCACGTTCGCGGGAACGCGCCTCGGGACACTCGATGCCCTCTGCCTCATCACACCGTCGCTCCGCTACCTCGCGATGGCGTCGCCCATCCCGTATGACGACGTCCACGCGGTCGGGAAGAGCGATCGCGCGCGGAATCTAGGGATAACGCAGATGGCCCTCGCGCTGACGTCGTTCGCGCCGTTCGCCGGAGCGGCCACGACGGCGCTCACGCGCATCGCTTCGCTGGTGCTCTTGCCGATCCACGTGGCCGCGCTCGCCGCAGCGCTTCCCCGCTTCCGACGCGCGGCGCCTAGTCGATGGTCGCCTCGATCTCCGGTTTCGCGATGACCTCGTCGATCACGTCGTAGCCGAACCCGCGCTGTGCGAGGAACGCGTGGATCTTGCGCTTTCGCTCGGGAGGCTCGAGCGACTGCCAGCGCATGAGCTGTCGGACAATCGCTCGGCGCGCACGGTCGCTCTCGCTCTCAGCCGGTGTTTCCCCAAGCGCCGTATCGATGGTCTCGCGGGTGACGCCCTTGTTGATGAGCTCGCTGACCAGAGCGCGATCACCCTTCGGCCGGAAGCGCGAGCGCTGCTCGATCCAGTACTTCGCGAAATCGAGATCGTTGACATAGCGCTGCGCGCGCAGCTTGTCGATCGCGCCGTCGATGGCATCGTCGTCGTAGCGCTTGCCGTGCAGATGACGGCGGATCTCGGAGACACTCCGCGGCCGGTTCGCGAGGAACTGAACGGCAGCTTCGTACGGGCTACCGAGCTGCTTCGCCGGGGAGCTAGCTCTCCTCACCGTTCGGGCTTTCGTTGGCGACCGCCGGGCTGCCCTCGCGCACCTTGGCGTCGATCTCGGCGGCAACCTCGGCGTGCTCGCGCAGGAACTGCTTCGCGTTTTCGCGGCCCTGCCCGATTCTCGTCTTGCCGTAATTGATCCAGGCGCCGGATTTGTCGAGGACGCCTGTGGTGATACCCATGTCGATGAGCCCGCCCTCGCGCGAGATGCCCTCGCTGGCGAGGATCTCGATCTCGGCGATCCGGAAAGGCGGAGCGACCTTGTTCTTCACGACCTTGACCTTCACGCGGCGCCCGATGACCACGTCTCCCTGCTTGATCGGCTCGATCGGACGGATGTCGATGCGCACCGACGCGTAGAACTTCAGCGCGCGTCCTCCCGAGGTCGTTTCGGGGTTGCCGAACATCACCCCGATCTTCTCGCGCAGCTGGTTGATGAAGATCACGGTGGTCTTGGTCTTCGAGATGGTCCCGGTGAGCTTGCGGAGCGCCTGGCTCATGAGCCGCGCCTGCAGACCCATGAACGAGTCGCCCATCTCGCCCTCGATCTCCTCGCGCGGTACGAGTGCCGCGACCGAGTCAATGACGACGATGTCTACGGCGCCCGACCGCACGAGCGTGTCGGCGATCTCGAGCGCCTGCTGGCCGTTGTCCGGCTGCGAAATGAGGAGATCGTCCGTGTTGACGCCGCAGGTCCGCGCCCACGCGGCGTCGAGGGCGTGCTCGGCGTCGATGAACGCGGCGGTGCCGCCGGTCTTTTGCGCCGACGCGACCGCGTGGAGCGCGAGGGTGGTCTTTCCAGAGGCCTCCGGGCCGAAGATCTCGATGACCCGACCGCGCGGGAAGCCCCCGACGCCGAGGGCCATGTCCACCGGAAGCGAACCGGTCGAGATGGCGTCGATCTTCTCCCCGGCGTGCGCGCCGAGCTTCATGATCGAGCCCTTACCGAACTGCTTTTCGATCTGCTGGATCGCCTGCTCGATCGCTCTGGACTTCTCTGTCACAGCCACCTTCTGCTCCTTAGCGCTCCCAAAAAGAGCGGCGCCGGCTTGCTTTACACCGGCGCCGCCCCGCTCCCCTCCGTTCTTTCCGGAGTGGGTCACCAGTTCTCTTTTTCTTTCCGTTTCGGCTTCACGATCTCGAAGGTCATGGGCTGGACCGGTTGCGCCACGCCCTTCCTCTTCAGCTCTTTCTCGAGCTGCTCTTTGGACTTCTTTCTCTTGTTCTTGTCCTTGGCATCGCCTCGACCCGAAGGCATCGGTCCCTCCATCAAACCCCGCGGGAAGCTTCGCGGGACCGGTCGAGCATAGCGTGACCGGAGCGGCCAGACTGTCGAGCATGCCCGTCCGCCCGCGACGGCCTTCGGCGCGAGTCGCTACGCGCACCGGCGATGGCGGAGAGACCTCGCTCTTCGGCAAGGAGCGCGTTCGCAAGACCGATCCTCGGATCGAGGCGCTCGGTGATCTCGACGAAACGCAGGCCGTACTCGGCCTCGCGCGCTCGCTCGCCCCGCGCTCGAGCCTCGGCCGCGAGCTCCTCGAGCTTCAGCGCGGCCTGTACGTGGTCATGGCCGAGATAGCCACCCCGCGGACGGACCTCGGTCGCTTGAAGGAGCGGCTCGATGGCACCGCCGTCGCCCGGCTTGATCAGGTGCTCGAGACACTCAAGAAGCGCAGGCCGATCGAGGGACGGTTCGTCATACCCGGCGAGAACCGCTTTGCAGCGAGCCTCGACCACGCGCGCACGGTCGCACGCCGGGCGGAGCGTCGCGTCGTTGAGTGCGTCGACGAAGGCTTTGTCTCGGGCGACCATCTTCTTCCCTGGCTGAACCGGCTTTCCGATGTCCTCTTCGTGCTGGCTCGCGCCAGCGAACGCGGCCCTCGCACCAAGGCGTGACCGAAGAGGAAAGCGCCTGGCTCGACGCCGCGCCCTGGGGGATCACGCCCCGGGTCGCGGAGCGTCTTCGAGCGACCGCTGAAGAGGTGGCGCGCGAATGGGACGTCTCGCTGGGTGAGCGCCTCGCGGCGGGTCGGTTCTCGTTCGTGGCCTTCGCTGGCGAAGACAAGGTGCTCAAGGTCGTGCCTGTCGAGGACGACGGGGCCGACCATGAGGCGGACGCCTTGGCGCTTCTGGCCGGCGACGGCGCGGCTCGCCTCCTGCGGCACGACCGTACGCGCCGGGCGATCCTCATCGAGCGGGCGCGTCCGGGCCACGACGCGTCGGATCTGCCTGAGGATGAGGCGATCCGCGTCGCGATCGCCGCGGCGAAGACCCTCTGGCGACCGGCCGAGCGCGGTCGCCCGTTCCGCTGGATCGGTGATCTCGTGCCACGCTGGCTGGACAACGCCGGCGATCACTACCTCGTTCGACAGGCCAAGGAGATATACGCGACGATGCATCCGAGCGACACGACCCTCGTGCATGGCGACCTGCACCACCACAACCTCTTGCGCCACGGCGACGCCTGGGTGGTGATCGATCCGAAGCCCATGGTCGGCGAGCCGGAGTTCGACGTCTCCACGTTCCTGTGGAATCCCATCGGCCACCTGCCCACGACGAATAGCGTCGAGCGCTGGATCGGGGCGTTCGCGGACGCCGGCCTCGATGGGAATCGTCTGCGGAAGTGGGCGATCGTGCGCGGGACCTACGAGGGGCTACCGCTGTCGCGGGGTTTGACCGCGGAGACCTCGCCGCAGCTCCGAGTGGTGCGGGCGCTCCTCTAAGCAATCGCGCCGCCGTTCCGACACTGGGGCCACGACCGGTTGGCTCAGACTTGCGATGGTGCGCAGGGTCGTGGCGATCGTCATCGTGGCTGCGGCGGTCGCCGTCGCGGGCGGTGTGTATGCCTGGAGCGAGCTCGTTCCGGGTCCGCCGATGACAATCGCGATCGTCCCCGCGGACGAGGTCACGCTCGCGCCGACCGCGCAGTTCCAGTTCGTCGCGGACGTTCGCGATGCGCGGAACCGCGTCGTCGGGACGAAGCCCACATGGACGTCCGAGGCATCGATCGACCAACGGGGACTCTTTACGGCGCCAGACCGGGCGACGGTCTACTACGTCCAGGCCGCGATCGGCGAGCTCGCCGCGACAGCGAAGATCACCGTCAAGCCTGGCGAGCCGCGCACCCTGCGCGTTCTCCCACCGGCCGCGAGCCTCAAACCGCGCGACACCGTGGCATTCTCGGCGACCGCGTTCGACGAGTGGGGCAACAACGTGCCGTGGACGCCGACCTGGCGCGTGACCGTCGGCGGCGGCGCGATCGATGAGCAGGGCATCTTCGCCGCGGGCGCCTCCGGCGTCTCGACGATCACAGCCGATGTCAACGGCATCACAACGTCCGCGACCGCCACCGCGCAGTGCGTTCCGCCGCGAACCGAGACGGCGGCAGGTCTCACGTTCACCGTCGTGTGCGGCACGAGTGCGGACGTCTGGCTCAATGGCAACAGGCTCGATGCGGCGACCGTCACAACGACGATCGATCGGGCCGTCGTCGCGGTCGAGGCCGCATTTGACCGTTCGCTCCGGCACCGGCTGAACGTCACTGTCTTCGCCACGAAGGCGGGCTTCGATATCGGACTCAAGCAACTGCTCCACGTCGAGCCGACGCCCCTCGAGGAGGGCGTGTTCATCCCGCCGGCGATCGTTGCGATCGACTGGAGCGGGGCCGACGAACCGGAGGCGATCGCGCGCCACGAGATCACGCACCTCTTCATCGACGAGGCCGCGGGACGCCGCGTGGCCGTCCCCTACTGGCTGCACGAGGGTCTCGCGACGCTAAATGAGTTCCCGGTGAGCGCGGAGACGGCGCTGATCAGCCGCTACTGCACCGCATCCGCGGCGAAGGCTGGCCAGATGCCGGCGCTCGCGACCATCGCGACCGGGCCGGCGTGGCGCGCGTACGTGAACGAGGTTGGCGTCATCGCGTATTACCTCGCGGCGCAGGTTGGCTCGTTCGTCGTGTCCGACTCTGGAAACGAATCGAAACTGCTCGACAAGATCGGCGGAGGGCTGCCGATCGAAAGCGCCTACACCGCCGCGAGCGGACGGTCATTCGACAGCTTCACGGCTGAACTCAACGATCGTGCACTCGCTCTTTCGCAGACCTATCCCGGTGTCGCAACCACGACGAGGGCATCGGATGGCGCCACCTTTTACGTCCTCTACGGGCAGCCTCCGGACGTTCGCGTCAACGTGAACATCTCAAACGCGCGCTTCGGTGGATCCAACTCCCCAACGACCTCGCGCTACGGCTGCTCCATGGGCTTCCTTGGCAACAACTGGCCGCGGGGGACCTACGTGGTGACAGTTAACGGACCCGCCGGCCGCGTGACCGCGAACCTAGTGCACTAGCGCAGCCAGGGTGGAGCTTCCCAGCGATCCGGGAGCACCGTGACTTTCACCGGCATCTCGGCCGCCGTCTCCGACGCCGCCTGGAT
Source organism: Chloroflexota bacterium (assembly GCA_030854525.1). The sequence continues at coordinate 12,448 of JALYSZ010000236.1, forward strand.
CTGATTGATGAGCATCGGTCCGTAGGGGCAGAAAGGCGTGGTGAGGACCATCTTGATCTCCGCCTCTTCAGGCGTGAACACGACCTCCCGGATGAGATCGAGGTCGATCACCGAGAGCCCGATCTCTGGGTCGAGCACCGACTGCAGCGCGTTCAGGATCTTCTCCTGCTTCTCGGCCTCGGCCACGACCGGTGTCGTCTTTTTCTCTTCAGTCACTTTCTCTTCAGTCACTCGGTTCTCCTTTTACCGCCGGGCCCAGGCCACAAAGCTAAGGACCACGGTCAGCAGAACGCTCAGCACGATCGACGTCGCAATGGGCGCGTAGAGAGTCCACCCGTCACCGCGCACCGTGATGTCCCCCGGCAGACGACCGATCAGCGGAACCCGATCGGCGACAACGAGCAGAACGCCGAATCCGAGGATCACCGCGCCGACGAGAACGACAACGCGACCGAGCTGAGCGAGCTCCATAGGCCTCAATTGTCTCACCCGGTTGCCGCATTCGGGCATTCCGGCGGCAATTGCTACCTGTGGTCAGCGCAAGGTCACGAGAAGGATCCGATCGTCATCCGCGGCCGGCAGACCGCGGCCATCGCGATTCGAGGTGAGCACCAGGAACTCGCCGCTCGGCATCTCGAACACGTCGCGGAGGCGGCCGTATTGATTGGTCACCAGCTTCTCCTGGAAGAGGACGGTCCTCCCATCCGGACCGAACACGACGCGGTGCAGGTGCTGGCCGCGCAGCGTTGCGAAGAGGAGCGAGCCGCGTAGCGGTCCCGGCTTCGTCGCGAATGCAGCGCCCGACGGCGCCCACGTTTCGATGCGCCCGCTGTCGACCAGGGGATCGCGGAAGCGCTGATCGCCCGCACCACCGCGCACCGTCGGCCATCCGTAGTTTCCCCCCGGCACGATGAGATTGACCTCGTCGTTGCAGCAGTTGGGAAACGGATCGGAGGGCCCATGCTCGGTCTCGTACAGCGCGGCTGTGTCGGGGTGCCACGCGATGCCCTGCACGTTGCGGTGGCCGAGCGACCACACCACCGAGCCCGCCGTCGGACTGTCGGCCGGGATCGATCCATCCTTGTTCAGTCGCAGGATCTTTCCGGCGAGCGACGTCGCGTTCTGCGCGTTCGCGCCGTTCTCGGCGTCACCGGTCGTCACGTAGAGCTTCCCGTCAGGGCCGAACTTCACCCGACCACCGTCGTGGTTGTTATTGCCGGGGATCCCGTCGAGGACGACGGCCTCTTCGACGCCGCGATCGTTCTCGTCGCGAATGCGGACGACTTTGTTGCGCGTCGCCCCGTTCGATGCGGTGTAGCTGTAGTAGAGATAGACGAAGCCGCTCCGCGCGAAGTCCGGATCGAGCGCGATACCGAGCAGGCCCTTCTCGCCGTCACTGCTGGTGCTTGCGGGCACGGTGGCCCACGGGTCGGGGCGAAGCCCGCCGCCCGGGCCAAGCTGCACGACGCGCACTCGCCCCGCGCGCTCGGTGACGAAGAGTCGCCCGTCGGGCGCCAGATCGACCGCCCACGGCGCGCGCAATCCCGACGCGACGAGCTGCACGTTCTCGACGACCGCCGCTCCAATACGCGGCGAGGGAGTAGGCGTTGGGCTGGCAGTTGAGGGCACTGCAGTGGTCGGGATCGGGATTGTGGTCGGACTAGCCGAAGAGTTCGCAGATGGCGGCGTCACACACGAAGCAAGAAGCAGTGCGATGAGCGCAGCGGCGGCGCGGCGGGTGGCACGGGCGGCGGCGTGTCCGCGCGATGCGCGGGCCCCAAGGG
>JALYSZ010000245.1 GCA_030854525.1 Chloroflexota bacterium
AGTCGGACGAGGGCGTGGCCGACCTGATCACGTCGTCGGACGCCGCGATGAAGAAGGCGGCGGCGCTCGAAGACACGCTGCACAACCCGACCGCCGAAGTCGTCTACGACATCCTCGCGATGCGCGGCGGCGCGCGCCTCTACTCGCGGCTGGCGCCGCTGCAGATGTGGGCGATCGAGGCGGCGGGGCCGCCGACCGCCGGCATGACGCAGGTCCTGGCCGAACAGGAGAAGGAGCTCGCGACGCTGTCGGCCGAGACGCAGCAGTTCATGTCCGGCGACGTCGCGAAGATCAACCAGCGCGCGGCTCAGATGAACGTGCCGTTTATCCTCGTACGATGAGTGTACGCTTGTCACGATCACATCACGAAGGTCACGAAGATCACCAAGACATGCGAATCGAACGCTATTGCGTGATCGTGCTCACCGCCGCGGCCATCGTTGTCTCAGCGTCCGCGCAACAGCCCGCGACCGGACCGGCGCGACCCGCCATCGCCGGCGTGGCGCACGCCGCGATCCAGACCAGCGACCTTGCCAGGGCGCGGACGTTCTACGGCGCCCTGCTCGGCTACCCGGAGATCGGCCCCAGAGCCCGGCCGCACGTGGCGGTCTTCGCCGTCAACGACCGCCAGCGCCTCATCGTCCGCGACGGACTACCGGCCGGCCGCGACGAACGGTTCCTCGATCTCGCCTTCGAGACGGCCGACGCGACCGCGATGCGCGCGTGGCTGATCGCGCACGGCGTGCGGGCTGGTGACGCCGCTCGCGACGCCGACGCCGGCGGGCGCCGGATCGGAATGACGGATCCCGACGGCCACCCGGTGCAGTTCGTCGAGATCGATCGCGCGCGTGCCACACCACTCGCCGCGCCGGACAGTCGGCTGTCGAAGCGGATCCTTCACGCCGGTCTCACCGTCAAGGACAGCGCCGCTTCTGACCGCTTTTACCAGGACATCCTCGGGTTCTCCGAAACCTGGCGCGGGGGCCGGCCCGACGGTGTCATCAACTGGATCAACATGCGCGTGCCGGACGGCACGGACTACCTCGAGTACATGCTCTACCCCGCGGCGCCGCCGGACCGCCGCCAGCTCGGATCCGCGCACCACGTCGCGCTCCTGGTCACCGACATCCAGCAGGCGCTCGAAACGGTGCGCCGCCGGACGCCGCCGGACGATCCCAATCACCGCGCGAACCCGCAGATCGGGCGCAACAACCGCTGGCAGCTCAACCTGTTCGATCCAGACGGCACACGCGTGGAGCTGATGGAACCCTGGACCGTGCGGTAGCCACGGAACGCACGGAAGCTGTCAATGACATTGAGAGTGCGCCGTGAAAGGTGAATCAACGCAGGACGAGCCGTCCGCCTTCAAGAACTCTTGACAGGTCCGTCGCTGCAGCGATGATCAGCGCTGTGTCCACGTGGGGGGCCTTGCCCCGGGTCCGAGCCCGGGTCTTCTGTTGACCGGAGAGGCCGCTAATACCGCCTTGTATCTTGATTGTGGACGGTCTATTTCATAGCACGTCCATCCGCCGACGACAGCTCGATATTTCCTACGGTCAACAAGACCGAACGATAGCCTGGGCGTCGCCGGCGTCTCGTCGTGAGCCCGAACAGTTGCGTGGGGGCGTGACCCCGCATCCGCAAGGCCGGGCCAAGACGGATCCGTGTGACCGTGGAGAACCCGATGACATCGACCGCAATCTTCGTAGGCATCGACATCGCCAAGGCCGACTTCGTGGTGGCCTGCCGGCCTGACGGCACGTCGTGGACCGCGCCGAACGATGTCCTGGGCATCACCGCTACCGTCGACCGCTTGCGTGCCCTGGCGCCGACGCTCATCGTCCTCGAAGCCACCGGGGGATACGAAACGCCGCTGGTCGCCGCCCTGGCCGCCGCCGGCCTCCCGGTGGTGGTGGCGAATCCGCGCCAAGTCCGCGACTTCGCCAAAGCCACCGGACAGCTTGCCAAGACCGACCGCCTGGATGCGCATCTCCTCGCGCTCTTTGCGGAACGGGTGCACCCCACGCCCCGGCCGTTGCCGGATGCGGCCCTGCAGGAACTCGAGGCGCTCATGACGCGCCGCCGTCAGCTCTTGGATATGGTGACCGCCGAGCGAAATCGACTGGAGCATGCCAGCACGCCGATCCGCCGAAACATCACGGACCATATCCGCTGGCTCGAACGCCGGGTGGCGGCCGTCGATCGCGATCTCGACGACACCATCGAGACGAGCCCGGTTTGGCGCGCCAAAGAGAACCTCCTGCGCACGGTTCCCGGCATCGGTCCCGTCGTGAGCCGCACGCTCCTCGCCGATCTTCCCGAGCTCGGGCGGCTGAACCGCAAGCAAATCGCGGCGCTCGTCGGGGTGGCGCCGCTCGCCCGTGACAGTGGGACGCTCAGAGGCAAGCGCACCGTGTGGGGTGGGCGCGCGCCCGTGCGCGCCGTGCTCTACATGGGCGCGCTCGTTGCGACCCGCCGCAATCCCGTTCTGCGGGCCTTCTATCGGCGCCTCGTCGACGCGGGGAAGCCCAAGAAGGTCGCGCTCATCGCCTGTATGCGCAAGCTGCTCACGATCCTGAATGCGATGATGCGGACGAACACGACGTGGCGGCAGATCGCTCAACCAGAGAACGCTTGACTTTGAAGACAGTTGCTATCGTC
>JALYSZ010000247.1 GCA_030854525.1 Chloroflexota bacterium
GCCTTCGCGAGCCGTTCCTTCAGAAGATCGATCGACTTGACCTCCGACGGGTCAGCGCCGTTCAGCAGCGCGAGATAGAAGGTGACGTAGTCGGTGAACATCACCGTCTGGAGCACCTCGGAGAGCATGTTCTGCCCGGAAAATCGGAGCGTCCGATGCGCGATGCCGGCTCGGTCGAGCAGCTCCGCGGTCACGTCGAAGCGGATCTTGTGCCGCGGATTGTCGCGGTCGCTGCGCAGCAGCAGGACCGTGAGCGCGTCGCGCGCCACCGGCGGATGCGTGAATCCCACGACGGCGTTGTGGTTGAGCTCGCTCATCACGTCGAAGGCCGACCAGTTCTTCGCGTTCTCGTTCCACTGCCCCTTCACGCGACGGGCCATCACGCTCATGACTCCCGCGCCGTAGGCGAAGATCACGCGCCCGTTCAGCTCGGCGGCGAGGCGCTTGGCATCGTTCGCCTTCGCGCCCTCGTGCACGCGCTCCTCGATCTTCGCGAGGTCGCCGAGCGCCGCCTCGATGTCCGCGCCCAGGTCGCGGACGAAGCCCATCTTCACAAGGCACCCGAGCACCAGCCCGAGCGAGTACCCGAGGGCAGCCCGCGGCTGCGCCTTGTACGAGAACGTCACTACCGGATAGTTCGCCGCCTTCGCGAGCTCGCCGATCCTCCCGCCGGTCGTGAGCGCGAGCACCTTAGCGCCACGCTGTTGCGCCTCGTGGAACGACGAGAGCGTCTCTTCGGTGTTCCCGGAGTACGACGACACGATGACCAGCGAGTCCCGGCCGATGTATTTCGGCAGGCCGTAGTCGCGGTGGATCGACATCGGAATCGCGAGCTCGTCCGCGAGCAGCGAGGCGGCGAAGTCGCCGCCGATGGCCGATCCGCCCATCCCCGCGAGTGTGATGTTCCTGACGTCGCTGTAGGCCGGCGGCAGCTGCGCGCCCTTGGTGATCTGCCACGCGTCCCGCACCTGCTTCCCCAGGTCCTTGATGCGGTCGAGCATGTTGCCTGGATCGGCGGCGCGGATGCTCTCCACAGATTCGATGACGGTCGTATCGACGCTAGCCACCATGCACCATCCTCTCTCCTGCATCGAGCAGCGGCTTGACCTCGGACTCCGAGCGTGTCTCGGTGTAGACGCGGACGAGCGGCTCCGTCCCGGACAGGCGGATCAGCAGCCAGGAGCCGTCATCGAGGAAGAACTTCACACCGTCGCCGGTGTCGAGCGCGAGCACGCGCTCGACCTTGTGCCGGGCGAGGTCAGCGGGCTTCTCGCCCGAGAGCCGTTTCATGATCTCGATCTTGTTTCGCGCGTACGACGCGGCGTCCAGATGGAGGTCGCGCCGCAGATAGAAGGACGGTCCGACCATGTCCATCAGCTCGGCGATCAGCTGCGAGGGCTTCTTCTTCGTCTTCAGCATGAAGTCGAGGAAGAACAGGTCTGCGACGATGCCGTCGCGCTCGGGCAGGTGCATCGCGAAGCCGAAGCCGCCGGATTCCTCACCACCCATCATCGCGCCGGTCTCGAGCATCTTCGGCGCGATGTACTTGAACCCGACCGGGACCTCGTAGACCGGCACGTCGTATTTCTTGCCGAGCCGGTCGACCATCGCGCTCATGTTCACCGTCTTCACGACCGGCTGGCGGAGCTTCCGCACCTCGAGCAGATACCACATCAGCAGCGAGTACAGGGTCAGCGTCGTGACGAAGTTGCCCTTTTCGTCCGCGAGGCCCGCGCGGTCGGCGTCGCCGTCCACGGCCAGGCCGACGTCGCCCTTCTCCGCGGGGATGCGCGCGAGGAACTCGTCGATGTTCGGCGGGATCGGCTCCGGGTTGACGCCGCCGAAGAACGGGTTGCGCTCGGCGTGCAGCTCGATGACCTGAGTCTTGCCGCCGCCGAGAAGCTTCGGGAAGTAACCGCTTGCGCTCCCGTACAACGGCTCGCACACGATGCGATAGCCCGCCCCGCGGAACGCCTCAAGGTCGAAGAGCTCCGCAACGCGCGCGAGATAGTCGGGCGCCGGATCGAAGATCTCGATGAGCCCCTTGGACTTTGCATCGTCGTACTTCATACGCTTGACGTCGTGCGGCCGGCTCTCGAGCGGGTTGATGATCGCCTCAAGCTGCTTGATGACCGCCGGCGACGCTGCGGAGCCGGTCTCCTCTTTCACCTTGAAGCCGTTGTCGGTCCAGGGGTTGTGGCTGGCGGTGATCACGATCCCGGCCTTGGCCTTCTTGCGCATCGTGGCGTA
>JALYSZ010000279.1 GCA_030854525.1 Chloroflexota bacterium
CGAAGCTGCGGCTCGCGCCCTCGTCCTCGCTAGCCCGTAGTCCTCGCCGCTGACGCGTCTGCGGTCTGCTGCTGCCGCTGTCGCGTCGCTGTGCGGACGTCGCTCGTCCTCATGCGCGAGCTGCGGCTCGCGCCCTCGTCCTCGCTAGCCCGTAAACTCGCGGCGATGTCCGACCTGCGCGTGCGGCCGATGACCGAGCTCGACATTGAGGGTATTTGCCGTATCGACGAGCGCATCACCGGAAAATACCGGCCGGAGGTGTGGGAGCAGCGCGCGGCCTATTACATCCGCCGGGACCCGGATTCATCGCAGGTCGCGGACGTCGACGGCCGAGTCGTCGGGTTCATGCTCGGCGAGGTGCGCGGCGGCGAATTCGGTCTCGAGGAGCCGACCGGCTGGGTTGAGTTCTTCGGCGTGGATCCGTCTTCGCGCGAGAAGGGCGTCGGCCGCCGTTTGATCGAAGCGCTCCTCGGCCACTTTCGCTCGAAAGGCGCGCACGTGGCACGAACGATGGTCGCGGCGCAGGACAAGGACATTGCCGCGTTCATCGCGGCCATGGGCTTCTCGCCCGCGCCGCTCACCGCGCTGGAGAAGCGTCTCTAGGCGTCGAGTCCCAGCGACCGCGCTCAAGCCAGCCTGCCGGACGACCCTGGAATATCCTTCCGCCAGCACGCGAAGCACACGTATCGGCGTCGGCCTGACGACGCCGCGATAGCAGGAGGGGGAGAGGTTTGGTTACGCACCTAAGGCTTCCACTCGCGGTTCTGTTTGTCGCGGTCGTGGCCTGCGGGCCCGCGGCACCGTCGGCGGGGACCAGCCCCACCGCCAGTTCCAGCGCCTCCACAGCGCCGACCAAGGGCGGAGTCCTGCGGATCGGCTACGGCGCCGAGGTCGACAACCTCAACGCGTTCACCAGCCAGTTCCTGACCGACATCGAACTGACCATGGTCGAGGGCCTGATCGTGAGCAACGACAAGAACGAGTACATCCCTGTCCTCGCGAAGCAGGTTCCGACCGTGGCGAACGGCCTCGTCAAGACACGGGCCGACGGCAAGCTCGAGCTAACGTGGCCGCTGCAGCAGGGCGTCATGTGGCACGACCAAGCCCACGAGTTCACCGCCGAGGACGTGTGCTTTACGTGGAAATATGTCGTGAGCACAGGCTCCGAGGTCTACAACCGGAACTCGTACCTGCCGATCAGCGAGTGCCGCGTGCAGGACAAATACACGGCGGTGATGGTCTGGGACAAGCCGTCGGCGATCTACAACGGGTTGTTCGAGGCGATCCTTCCCAAGTACATGCTCGAGGGCAAGGACATCGTGAAGTACGACGGCTACAACCGCAGCCCCGTCGGCACGGGGCCGTTCATCTTCTCCGAATGGAAGGCCGGCGAGTACGTCCGCGTGAAGCGGAATCCGAGCTACTGGCGCGGCACCCAGTACCCCTACGCGGACGAGGTCGTCTTCCGCTTCATCCCCGACATCAACACCCGCCTGAACGCGGTGAAGTCGGGTGAGGTCGACTTCGCCCAGATGACTCCGACGCAGGTCAAGGACGTGAAGGACCTGCCGAACTTCAACCTGACCCTCGTGCAGCAAAACTCGTGGCAGCACTTCGACATGAGCATCAAGACCGAGCGCGGTGCGAAGATTTTCGGCGACAAGAACGTGCGGACGGCGCTCTTCATGCTCATCGACAAGAAAACGATCGTCGACGGCGTGCTCGAGGGCACCGTTCAGGTCGCCGATACCGTCGCGCCGACGACGAGCCCCTACTACAACCCAGGCGTCAAGAAGTACGCGTACGACCCGACCGCCGCCAAGAAGCTCCTGGACGACGCGGGGTGGAAGGTCGGAGCTGACGGGATCCGCGTGAAGGGCAGCGACAAGCTGACGCTCACCGCGCTGCTGAGCTCCGCGGACGCGATCGGGAAGCTGTACTGGCAGGTCATCCAGCAGAACATGAAAGCTGCGGGCGTCGACATCCAGATCGACACCAAGGACGCTGCGACGCGCTCGCAGATCTGGCGCTCCGGCCAGTGGGAGCTGCAGATCTCTCGGTGGGTCCTCCCGGCGGATCCGAGCGTGACCGGCCTGTACTCATGTAAGGGATCGAACAACATGACCGGCTTCTGCGACGCGGCCATGGACGAGCAGATGACGCTCTCCGATCAGGAGCTCGACCCGGCGAAGCGGAAGGCCTATCTGTTCAAGGCGCAGGAACTGCTCGCGGAGAACGCGTTCTCACTTCCCGTCTACTACAACGTCAACCCCATCGTGACGACCAAGAAGCTCGGCAACTTCAAGGCAAGCGGGACGAACCTCGGGAGCTTCTGGAACGTCTACGAGTGGTACCTGAATAAGTAACGAGCTCTAGGGGGAGTTGCCCGACTCGGTCGGACAACTCCCCCGCACGGAGATCTCATGGGCCGTTATGTCCGTCGCCGCCTCATCCAGATGGTGCCGCTTCTCTTCGGCATCTCCCTCTTGATCTTCCTGATCATCCAGGCGGCGCCTGGAGGCCCCGAGGCGATCTTTCTCGAAAATCGCCTCTTCATCGATCCGCAGGTGATCGATGCCTTCCGCCAGCGCCTCGGCCTGGACCAGCCCGTGCCCGTGCAATACGTCCGCTGGCTGGGAGCCGTGCTCAGCGGCGATTTCGGGATCAGCTTCAGTACTGGGCGTCCGGTCGGTGAGATGATCCTCGAACGGTTGCCCGCGACGTTAGAGCTCATGTCTGTCTCCTTTGTCCTCGCGGCAGTGGTCGCGATCCCGCTCGGCGTATACAGCGCGGTTCGCCAGTACGGCCTGTTCGACTTCGGAGCCACGACGGCGTCGTTCCTCGGGATCGCGATGCCGGTGTTCTGGTTCGCGCTGATCTTGCAGCTCGTGTTCTCGGTCAACCTCGGATGGCTTCCGACTTCGGGCCGCGACACGATCGGCGACGGCTCGATCTTCGATCAGCTGAAGCACCTGATCCTGCCTGCGTTCGTGCTGTCGATCCGGCATATCGCCGGGTGGTCGCGCTACATGCGCTCGTCCCTTCTGGACGTCATCCGCGCTGACTTCATCCGGACGGCGCGCTCGAAGGGACTGCGCGAGCGCGTCGTACTGACCCGGCACGCCGTCAAGAACGCGCTCATTCCCGTGGTCTCGATCATGGCGCTGGACCTGGCGGGCCTTTTCTCCGGCGCGGTGATCGCAGAGACCATCTTCGCGTGGCCGGGCATCGGTCGCCTCTTCGTCCAGGCGATGTTCTCGCGTGACTACCCGCTCCTGATGGGCATCCTGATGATGAGCTCGTTCCTCGTGGTCTTCTTCAATCTGATCGCGGATGTCGCCTACGGGTGGCTCGATCCGCGGATCTCCTACAAGTGAGCGGTAGCGTTCTCGCCTCGCGAAGTCGACGGACGCCGAATCCGCTTGGCCGATCGGGCGCCGTCGTCTCGCAGAAGCGGCTGTTCTGGCTTCAGTTCCGGCGTCACAAGCTGGCCCTGGCGTCCGGGGCGGTGCTCCTCTTCCTCGGCTTCCTGGTCGCGCTCGCGCCCTGGATCGCTCCGTATCCCTTCGACGCGATCGACACGACCCAGTTCAGGAAGCCGCCGTCCCTCGAGCACATCATGGGAACTGACGACATCGGACGGGACCTCTTCACGCGGCTCCTCTACGGCGGACGGATCTCGCTGGCCATCGGGCTTTTCAGCGCGCTCGTCGGGACCGGTGTCGGCACGCTGATGGGCTCGCTCGCCGGGTACTACGGCAGGTCGATCGACAACGTGATCATGCGCGTCACCGACGTCGCGTTCTCGATCCCGTCGCTCCCGCTGCTGATCATCCTGAGCGCGTACGCCAAGTCAGCGATTCCGGTGATGATCCTGGTCATCGGACTGCTCAGCTGGATGTCGACGGCACGGATCGTTCGGGCCACGGTGCTCTCGATCCGCGAACGCGACTTCACCCTGGCGGCCCGAGCGGTCGGCGCCCGTGACGCTCGAATCCTGGCGCGCCATATCCTGCCGAATGCTCTCGCGCCCATCATCGTCGGCGCGACCCTCGGCGTCGGCGGCGCGATCATCGCCGAATCGTCGCTGAGCTTCCTCGGGCTGGGCGTGCAGGTGCCCACGCCGAGCTGGGGAAACATGCTGCAGGATTCGCAGAGCACCATGTCGAGCCGCCCGTGGCTCACGATCTTTCCGGGGATGGCGATCCTCATCACCGTCCTCGGCATCAATTTCCTCGGCGACGGCCTCCGCGACGCACTCGATCCGACACTTCGTTCGTGACCCTGACCTCGTTGGCCGAGAAGCGCTACAAATACCCGGCCGGCGGGAGTCCGCGTCTGTTCAGCGCAAGGGGAGGGGCAACGTGAAGGACAAGCTACGTGTGGGCGTGATCGGCACCGGCCGCTGGGCGGGCATGGCTCACATCCCGGGCTGGAAACGGTCGCCGTTGGTCGACCTCGTCGTGGTCTGCGACGTCGACCGTGAGAAAGCGCAGGCTCGGGCAAAGGAGTTCGACGTCCCGGACGTCGAGACGGACTACCAGAAAGTCTTCTCACGCGGCGACATCGATGTCGTCGACATCGTGACGAGCGGCGACAACCACGAGCCCCTCACGTTCGCGGCGCTCGAGGCCGGCAAGCACGTGCTGGTCGAGAAGCCCGTCTGTCACGACTACAAGGATGTCTGGCGCGCTCATGCCCTAGCGACGTCGAAGAAGCTGAAGACCAAGGTGGGGCTGACGTTCCGCTACGCGCCCGCGATGCAGTACATGTACGACCTGATCCAGGACGGCTTCGTAGGCGAGCCCTACATCTTCAACGGCTGGGAGCAAAACTCTCAGTGGATCGACCCGGCGGGGCCGAGCCGCTTCCCGCGCGTCGACACTGGAAACGCTCCGATCAAAGTCGGGTCGCTCGAGGGCTACGGCGCACCGACCATCGACATCAGCCTGTGGGTCGTGCAATCTCGGTTGACCAGCGTCGTCGGCGTCCTGAAGAACTTCGTCCCGAAGCGCAAGAATCCCGACGGCAGCTGGGTCCGAACCAACGTCGACGACGGTGACATCTATATCGGCGAGTACGCGAACGGAGCGATCTGCTCGATGCAGTCGTCGTACGTGACCGTCGGCAACTATCCGGGAATCGAAGCGCGCGTGTACGGCTCGAAGGGCGCGCTCATCTGCCGGCTCGTCGAGGAGTTCGGCGAGTGTCAGGTGCTGAAGAGCGCGACGCCGGAGGCGGTCGAGTTCGTCGAGGTCGAGGTACCGGCTTCGTATTTCCCGGTCGGATACAAGAAGGGGGAATCCTGGCGTTCGCTGTTCTACGCGAACCTCGTTCACAACTTCGCGCGAGAGATCATGGACGGCGGCGAGGCGAACCAGGGCAACTTCGCGCAAAGCGCGCGGGTGCAGGAGATCATCAACGCGGTCGAGCAGTCTCATCGCGAACGACGGTGGGTGGATCTGCCGCTCAGCCCCGGAGTCGGCGACTGACCGAGCGACTGCGGGTCGGGGTCATCGGGGCGGGGCGCTGGGCGACCTCGGCGCATCTGCCCGGCCTCACGCGCTCGCCGCTCTGCGACGTCGTGGTCCTGTGCGACCTCGACCGCGATCTGGCGTCGGCGCGCGCGCAACAGTTCGGCATTCCCGAGGTCGAGACCGACTATCAGCGTCTTCTGACCCGCGTCGACATCGACGTCATCGACATCGTGACGCGCGGAAAGGACCGCGGCGAGAACCATCAAGAGCTGACATTCGCGACGCTGGATGCTGGAAAGCACGTCCTGTGCGAGAAACCGGTGTGCCACGACTATCGCGACATCCGCCGCGCCCATGAGATGGCCGAATCGAAGAATCTCAAGACAAAGGTCGGACTCACCTTCCGCTACGCGCCGGCCGTTATGTACATGCGGGCGTTGATCGCGGACGGCTTCATCGGCGAGCCGTACATCTTCAACGGCTTCGAGCAGAACTATCAGTGGCTCAACCCCGACACACCGATGGACAAGCGGCCGCTCAGGGAGCGGTCCGAAGGGACCGAGATAAAGGGGTGCGATCCCGCGCCCGAAGCCATCCAGGTGCTGTCGCTCGAGGGCTACGGCGCGCCGATCATCGACATCGGCATGATGAGCGTGGGGAGCGACCTCGACCGCGTGGTCGGCACACTCAAGAACATGCTGCCGTATCGCCGGCGCACCAACCTCGACGCCGAGCGCGAGCGCATCAATGTCGACGACGCGGACATCTTCATCGGCGAGTGCGCGAACGGGGCGCTGCTCTCGATTCAGTCGTCGTACGTGACCGTCGGCAATTACCCGGGCATCGAGGCGCGGATCTACGGCTCCGAGGGCGCGCTCATCTGCCGGCTGGTCGAAGAGTTCGGCGAGTGCGAGACCCTTCGCGGCGCGAAGCCCGACGCCGTCGAGTTCGTGCCGATGACCATCCCCGCCGAGTTCTTCCCGCCCGGCGCTCATCCGGGGGAGCCGTGGCCGTCGCTTTTCTACGGAAACCTCGTACACAACTTCATGAACGAGCTCGCCGACGGGGGCGAGGAGAACCAGGGAAACTTCGGCCAGAGCGCCAAGGTTCAAGAGGTCATCAACGCCGTGGCGCTCTCGCACCGTCAGCGCCGCTGGGTCGACCTTCCGCTAGAGCCGATGGATTGACCAAGGAAAAGCTTCGCGTGGGCGTCATCGGTGCGGGGCGGTGGTCGAACAGCGCGCATCTGCCCGGCTTCACGCGGTCTCCGCTCTGCGAGGTCGTCATGGTCTGCGACCTCCACCAGGACCTCGCGGACGCCGCCGCGAAGAAATTCGACATTCCCGAGGCGGTCACCGACCCGGACAAGGTGCTCGGCCGGCGCGACATCGACGTAATCGACGTGGTCACGCGTGGCGGGAGCGAGAGCCATGAGGAGCTCACCTTCGCGGCGCTCGAGGCCGGAAAGCACGTTCTCGTCGAAAAACCAGTGTGCCACGACTACAAGGACGTTTTGCGCGCGCACGAGCTGGCGCGGTCGAAGAACCTCAAGACGAAGGTCGGCCTGACCTTCCGTTACGCGCCCGCGGTCCGCTACATGTACGAGCTCATCCGCGAAGGGTTCATCGGGCAGCCGTTCGTCTTCAACGGCTACGAACAGAATTCGCAGTGGCTCGATCCGGACAATCCGATGGACAAGCGGATCCACCGTGTCCGGCCCGCGGGCGAGCCCCAGCGCGGCACCGACACGCGGCGCGAAGCGATCGCGGTCGCTTCGCTCGAGGGCTACGGCGCGCCGACCATCGATATCGGCCTCTCTTGCGTCGGGAGCGACCTCACACAGGTGGTCGGCATCCTGAGCAACATGGTCCCGTTCCGCCGCCCGACCAACCTCGACACGGAGCGCGTCCGCATCAACATCGACGACGCCGACATGTTCATCGGCGAGTGCGCGAATGGCGCGCTCTATTCGCTGCAGTCGAGCTTCGTGACGGTCGGGAACTATCCGGGCATCGAGGCGCGTATCTACGGGTCCGAGGGGGCGCTCATCTGCCGTCTGGTCGAGGAGTTCGGCGAGTGCGAGACCCTGCGCGGCGCCAAGCCGAATGCGGTCGAGTTCGTTCCGATGGAAATACCCGAGCGGTTCTTCCCGCCCGGATACACGCCGGGTGAGCCGTGGCCGTCGCTCTTCTACGCCAACCTTGTCCACAACTTCATGCAGGAGATAACTGACGGCGGCGATGAGAATCAAGGCAACTTCGCTCAGAGTGCCAAGGTCCAGGAGATCATCAACGCCGTAGCGCTCTCGCACCGCGAGCATCGTTGGGTGAATTTGCCGCTCGATGGAACGCCGTCCTCATGACGTCGGCGAACCTGCGGCGAAGCGTGGTCTGGCGGGACTACCCGCTCGCCGTCGGCGCGGCGGCGGGAACGCTGAACCTCCGAATCGGGACCGTGGGGCAGGGAAAGCCGATGGTCACCGTGACGGCGGGCGTTCACGGGGACGAGGGACCGTGGAGCGCACGGGCCCTTCACCGCGTCCTCGAGCAAACGCCCCTCTCCGATCTCGTCGGGACGCTGCGCGTCGTGCCGGTGAGCAATCCGCTAGCGATGGAGGCGGACGCGCGCTGCGCCCCGCTGGACGTTCTCGATCTCAACCGTGTCTTCCCTGGCAACCCGAATGGCTCGCACACCGAGCGCCTCGCCGCGGTCCTCGCCGAGCACGCGGTCACGGGCGCGGATGTGCTGATCGATCTTCACGGCGGCGGAAGCTGGTGTGTGAACGCGTTCGTCTTCCGGAATGCCGAGGCGCCCGAGATCGCGGACGCCTTCGATGCCCCGTTCGTCGTCGATCAGGGCGCGCGTGCGGCTCAGATGCGTGGCATGGGGATCAGCGGTCATGCGAAGAGCCTCGGGGCGAAGACCACGAGCGTCGAGTTCGGCGGCCGCAGTCCGGATGAGGCGCGCTGGGCCGAGCACCTCGCGACGGGCCTGCGCCGAGCGTTCGGCGTGATCGGCGTGCTCCGCGCCGACCCGTCCCTTCCCGCGCCCAAAAACAAGACCGTTCCCGTCAAACCCACGCGCGTACTGCGTCCATCGAAGGGCGGCCTGCTCATACCCGCGGTCGATCACACCAAGATCGGAACGCTCGTCGACGAGGGCACGCTGCTCGGAACACTCGTAGACCCCGTCACGCACGAGACGATCGAGGAATTCCGCGCGCCGTACTCGCGCACGGCACTTTTGCTCCTGCGGCCGACGATGTCGCGCCTCGAGGGCGGCGCGATGACGTATGTGGTCTCGGAGCCGGAGTGACCGCCGAGGTGCGGTTCCGCTTCGACGGGAAGGTCGCGATCGTGACCGGCGCGGCGCGCGGCGTCGGCCGCGAGATCGTCCGCGCGTTCGCGGACGCCGGCGCGCGCGTCGTTGCGGCGGATCGAGATGGCGACGGGCTCGCCGAGACATGCGCACCATACGGTGACGCCGTGACCGCGATCGTCGCCGACGTCAGCAGAGGCGAAAGCGCGAAGGCGATCGTGGACCGCGCGACGGCGACATTCGGCAGGCTCGACATCTGCGTCAACAATGCCGCTGTCGCTCCGCATGCTGCTCTTCTCGAGGAGCGCGCCGAGGTCTGGGACCGCGTGTATGCGGTGAACTGCCGGGGGACGTTCCTCATGACGCAGGCCGCGGCGCGAGCGATGATCGCGGGCGGCCGGGGCGGTCGGATCATCAACTTCTCCTCGGGTGCGGCGCAGCGCGGGGCCGCGGGTGGCGCGGCGTATGCGTCGAGCCGCGCGGCGACCGAGACACTCTCGCGGGTCGCGGCTGTTGAGCTCGCGCCGCACGACATCCTCGTCAATACGATCAGCCCGGGCCTCATCGACACCCAGCCGAAGCCTTTGCCCCCTGGCATGGCCGAGCGCCTCGGGGCCCGCATCCCGAACCTGCCGCTCGCGCGGCCGGGACGGCCCGAGGAAGTCGCGCAGCTGGTGCTTTTCCTCGCGTCGGACGCCTCGAGCTATATCAGCGGAGCGGTTATCAGCATCGACGGCGCGAGCAGCGCGGGAAGCCGTTTCAGCGGCCGGGTCGTGGACGACGACAGTCGCTACGACTGGGTGACCGGCCGTTCACGCCCGAGTCCCTGATGCCTGAAGGATTGGTGGTCTTCATCGCGGCGCCTTTCGAGCAAGAGCATGTCGATCGAATCCGCGCCGTCGATCCTCGGATCGAAGTGCTTCACGACCCGACCCTGCTGCCGCGGCCGCGCTATGTCTCGGACCATGCCGGCTCGCCGACGAAGCGGACGGCAGAGCAGGAGGCGCGGTTCCTCGAGATGCTCGGACGTGCCGAGGTCGTCTTCGATTTTCCGTCCGGGCATTTCCGCGATCTCCCCGCCGTCGCGCCGCGTCTGCGCTGGTTGCAGTCGACGAGCGCGGGGATCGGCCAGATGGTCAAGCGGGTCGGTCTCGATCAAACCGACATCACGTTCACGACGGCGAGCGGCGTCCACGCGCGCCCACTCGCCGACTTCTGCATGATGGCGATGCTCATGTTCGCGAAGAACTACGTCTGGATGGAGCGCGACAAGAAGGCGAAGCGCTGGGAGCGCTATTGCGGTGAGGAGCTGACCGGCAAGACGCTCGCGATCGTCGGCATCGGCCGCGTGGGCCAGGAAGTCGCGCGCCATGGCAAACGCATGGACATGCGCGTGACCGGGATGCGGCGGTCGGACGCCCCCGTTTCGGACGTCGACAAGCTCTTTGACCGCGCGGAGCTGCACGCGATGTTGCGAGAGGCGGACTTCCTCGTGCTCGCCGCGCCGCATACGCCGGAGACCGAGGGGATCATCGGCGAGGCGGAGCTCGCCGTGTTGAAGCCCAGCGCCGTCCTGATCAACATCGGCCGAGGCGCGCTCGTCGACGAGGACGCGATGATCCGTGCCCTGCAGGAGAAACGCCTGGCCGGCGCGGCCCTCGACGTTCTCCGTGACGAGCCGCCGCCGCAGGACTCGCCGCTCTGGGACATGCCGAACGTGATCATCAGTCCCCACTCCGCGAGCACGGTCACGCAGGAGAACGGGCGCATCACCGAGATCTTTTGCGACAACCTGCGCCGCTACCTGAGCGGCCAACCGCTTCGCAACGTTCTGGACAAAGAGAGGCTGTACTGACAGCGGCTCACCGAATCTGACGTTCGTTCTGGCTAACGGTCCCCAACTCGCCTCCGAACTCGTACCCTAGATCTGTGAAAGACGACATCCGGATGCTGCCGAAGCAATATCACGACGCGATCGAGCATTGGCAGCGTCACAACTTTCCGGATTACCCGAAGCTCGCCGAGGAGTGGGACCGCTTCTTTCCCAAAGACGAGCCCTTCTGCCTCTGCGCGAAGATCGCCGAGGACATCCCCTCGCAGATCGAGGTCGGCGACCGCAAAGGTGAGG
>JALYSZ010000335.1 GCA_030854525.1 Chloroflexota bacterium
GCGCGCGGCCTGCGGATGTTCACGCGCATCACAGTGCCGATGGTCTCGCCGTCGTTGTTCTTCCTGCTTGTGGTCGACACGGTCGCGGTCCTACAGGCCTTCACGCAGATCCATCTGCTGACACGCGGTGGTCCGATCGATTCCACGCGCGTGCTCGTCTACAGCATCTATCAAGACGCCTTCCAGAACTTCCAGTTCGGCTACGCGAGCACGCAGGCCGTGATCCTGCTCGTCCTGGTGATGATCCTGACCTTGATCCAGTTCCGCTTCGTCGAGCGGCGAGTGCACTACCAGTGAGCGAGGACGGCCGGGGCGACCGCAGTCGGCCCGAGCGGACGAGCGAAACTGGACGAGCGAAGCGAGTACCAATGAGTACTTTACTCAAGTACGTGCTGCTGATCGTCGGCTCGGTCATCGTGGCGTTCCCGCTGCTCCTCGCGCTGTCCTATTCGCTCATGAGCGAGTCGGAGATCGCGACGTTCCCGCCACCGATCGTTCCCGCGGCGCCGACGCTCGACAACTACGGCAAGGTCTTCGCGACGATCCCCATCGGCAGGTACTTGCTCAACAGCTTCATCGTTTCCACGGCAGTGGTCTTCGGGCAGCTCATCACCGCCAGCCTCGCAGCCTATGCATTCTCGTTCCTGGCCTTCCGCGGGCGTCAGGCTCTGTTCTTCGTTTTCCTCAGCACGCTAATGATCCCGTGGGAGGCCACGATCATCCCGAACTACATCACCATCCGGTCCCTCGGGTGGCTCGACACGTATCAGGGACTGGCCGTCCCCTTCATGGCGACCGCGTTCGGGACCTTCCTGCTGCGTCAGTCCTTCCTGCAGATCCCCCGCGAGCTCTGGGACGCCGCTCGGATCGACGGCGCCTCCTCGCTGCGTTTCTTCGTCTCCACGGTGATCCCGCTGTCGCGGCCGATCCTGGGCACCGTCGCGATCTACGGATTCCTGTCCACGTACAACCAGTACTTCTGGCCGCTGCTCGTTACGAACCAGACGCTCATGCGCACGACGCAGGTCGGGATCGCCCAGCTGCGCTTCGAGGAGACGCTTCGCTTTGGCCTGGTCATGGCGGGTGTCATGATGGTTGCCGTACCGACGCTTGCGCTGCTCGTGCTCGGGCAGCGTCAGCTGGTACGAGGACTGACCGCGGGCGCGGTCAAGGGATAGGTACGGAGGAAAGATGCGCAGACTCGTAACACTCGCTCTTGGACTCACGATGCTCGCCGCCGCCTGCGGCGGAACGGCCCCCACCGGCGGCACGTCGCCGGGCGCCACCGGGGACCTGAGCGCGCTCGCACCGGGCAAGGACGTCGCTCCGGCGGCGACGATCACCTGGTGGCACGCCATGTCGGGCGTCAACGGCGACGCGCTCAACAAGATCGTGGCCGGCTTCAACAGCAGCCAGAGCAAGATCAAGGTCGAGACGGTGTTCCAGGGGAACTACGACGACCTGCTTGCGAAGCTGAACACGGCCATCGCGTCGAACGCGGCACCCGCGCTGGTGCAGGTGTATGACATCGGCCAGCGCTACATGTACGACAGCCAGCAGGTCGTACCGATGCAGGCATTCATCGACCGCGACAAGTTCAGCACCGCGGACTTCGAGCCCGCGGTCATCAACTACTACAAGTACCAGGACAAGCTCCAGAGCATGCCCTTCAACGCGTCGACCCCGATCCTCTACTACAACAAGGACGCGTTCAAAGAGGCCGGCCTCGACCCGGCGAAGCCCCCGCTGACGTTCACCGAGGTCGCGGAGGCCGCGAAGAAGCTGACCAAGAAGGACGCGAGTGGCACGACCACGCGATACGGCTTCGGTCCGTCGATCTATGGCTGGCTCTTCGAGCAGCTCATGGCGACGTCGGGAGCGCTCTACACCGACAACGGCAATGGCCGTGACGAGCGTGCCACGAAGATCATCTACAACAACGCGCAGGGCAAGGCGATCCTCGACTGGTGGAAGGCCGGCGTCGATGGCGGCTACTTCTTCAACCCGGGTATCGACAACGACGGCGCCGCCAACGCCTTCAACGCGCAGAAGACCGCGATGTACATCGAGAGCACAGCGCGGCTGCGCGGTCACATCACGACCATCGCGGGCAAGTTCGATCTCGGCACGGGTCTGTACCCGCGACCGGACAGTAAGCCCGCCACCGGTGGCAACATCATCGGCGGCGCGTCGCTCTACATCATGAAGAGCCGTCCCGCAGCCGAGCAGCAGGCCGCGTGGGAGTTCGTGAAGTACGCGATGACACCGGCGGTCCAGGGCCAGTGGCAGTCGGACACCGGCTACTACCCCATCGTGAAGGCCGCGTACGACACGGCCCCGAGCAAGGAGTGGTCGACCAAGTACCCGCAATTCCTGACTGCGATCACGGAGATCCGTGACTCGCCACAGAACCGCTTCACCAACGGGGCGGTCCTCGGCGTGATGCCGCAGGCGCGCACCCGCGTCAACAAGATGATCGAGTCGGTCCTTCTCGGCAAGGAGACGAGCCAGGCGGCGCTCGACGCCGCGGCGACCGAGATGAACGCCGCGATCGACAAGTACAACAAGGCGAACCCGTAGTCCTGCAGCTTCGCAGCCGTCATCTGCTGGCACCCTGCTTCGCGGTGCCGCAGTAGATCGAGAAGAGACGGTGCGGTCGCTCGGCGAC
>JALYSZ010000349.1 GCA_030854525.1 Chloroflexota bacterium
TTGGGCCGATACGTGGGCGGCTTTCAAAGCTTCGGCCGTGCCCGCCGCGCGCGCAGAGGCCTGACTCGTGCGGATGCCGGGACCAGATCCGGCGATTAGCAGGAGCTTCTTGAATGGAGCTAGCCGGTTTCGAACCGGCGACCTCCTCGATGCGATAAGGACGAACCGTGCTTCGATGAGGGGTGTGTCGGGAACAGCGTCACGTTCAGCGTCGATGTACGGGCGGGCCGCTCATTCCTGGCGTACGAGAAAGGCACGACACTGTCGGGTAAGGCAGTCGTCAAGCTCCGCGTTCGCGCCCCGCGCAGAACTCATAGCCTCCAGATCATCGCCACCGCCACCGACCCGCTCGGCAACCAGAGCAACGCGACGCGCGAGCTCCACCTGAAGTAGCCACGGACGTACCAGCTGTTAGGAGAGACCATCGCCGCCGAGCCGGCTCCACCGGCGTCCGCCACCACGGCATGGATCGACGTGCGACCGCTCGAAGTCATCATGGCCCGCGAAAGCGGGCCGGACTTCGAACGGGAGTGGAGCTAGCCGGGCTCGAACCGGCGACCTCCTGGGTGCGATAACGCCGAAGCGGGATAGGTGCAGGCGCGTCAGGCTTGTTCAGGTCATTGTGAGCCGGCCCAGTTCGGTGCGGCTTGCTCGGTTCGGTAGCACGGTTGGTAGCACCGGTCGCAGCGTCGCCCCAGCACGAGGAGGAGTGAGTGCCGGGCTAGGCGAGGTTTTCGATGATCTGCACGAGGTCGTCAGGCCGGTAGCCGTGCTTGCGCGCGAACTCGAGGAGATCTCGAGCTTTGGCGACGACGGCGCCCCGCTCGGGCTCGCCGACCACGGTAATGCCGCGACCGCGACGGAACTCGAGCAGGCCTTCATCACGCAGCTGGCGTAGCGCGCGAAGGACCGTGTTGGTGTTGATGCCAAGGACAGCGGCGAGGTCGCGCGCAGGCGGCAGGCGCTCGCCGGGTTTCGCCTCTCCGTCTGCGATCGCTCGGCGCAGTTCAGCCGCGACCTGTTCGTAGAGCTCCGTCGATTCGGAACGGTCGACCTTGACATCGAGCATGGTGCTAATCATAGTAGTTTCATCCGACGGAAGGAAGCACTTGACGGTCGCGCCCCCGCGCCCGCGCCAGCCGCAGATCGACCAGGGTGAGCTTGAGCGGCGCGTCCGAGAGCTCGAGGCGCTGATCGAAGAAGCGCGCCGGCGCGCACGCCGGCGACGGCGGTTTGTCGGCGCTGCGATCGTGGCCGCGGTGGCGGCCGTCGGAGCTGTCGTGTTCCACGACGGCGGTGGAGGCGCGACGTTCGCTCGTTCGGAAACGAACGCGAACCCACTCGATCCAGGCTTTGGCAAGAACGGCTTCCTTGCCCTGGATGGCCTCACTTCCTGCCTCACCGGCGAAGGGGGATGCGGGATCCGGGGGATTGGTCTCGCCCTTCAGCCTGACGGCGTAGCTGTCGTGGCTGCGTCAGATTGCCGCTCTCGCTTCGCGCTTGCGCGCGTGCAGGCGGGGAAGGTCGATCCGTCCTTCGGCCAGGCGGGTCGGGTAGTGACGGGCTTCGGCTCCGCCGCGGCGGTCGCAAACGCCGTCGTTGTCGCCCCTGGTGGAAAGATCGTGGTCGCGGGCGAGCATCTACCAGCGTCGCCGCAGAATGGTCCGTGTCCCGACCACATTCACCAAGGCGGCGGTGACGGCTTCGCGCTTGCGCGATACCAGCCCAACGGCAAGCTCGACAAGAGCTTCGGCGGTGACGGCACCGTGGTTACCAAGCTCGAAGATTCAGGCGCCTTCGATCTTCTGCTCCAACCCGACGGCAAGATCGTGGCCGTCGGGTACGGCAGAAGCGCGGTGCAGCTCGCGCGCTACCTGGACGATGGCCGTCTCGACCGCTCGTTTGGAGAGCACGGGACCATGACATCGCAGCCTTCGCCCGGAGCACATCAGCCAGGGAGACCGGCACTCGATCAGGCAGGGAGAATCATCGTGCCGTTGACGCCTCCTTACTGCAAGTCGTGCGGAACGAGTGTCGCGCGTTACACAAGCGAAGGTCGCCTCGACAGAACTTTTGGGCGTAACGGTGCGACGTCCCTGCCGCTGAACGGCGCGGTCGGCACGAAGGCGACACGCCGCGGGATCTTCGTCGTAGGAGTGCAAATGGACGGGATTGGCGGCAACCGTGTCGCCGTCGTACTCCTCACGTCCAAAGGCAAGCTCGATTCGCGCTTCGGACGTAACGGCATCCTGCTACCGCGTGTGCCCCGTACCGGAGTAATGTACGACGTGACGATCCAGAAGGACGGCAAGATCGTTGTGCTCACGACACGCCCGCAGCGCGATCAGGGAGGCTACTCGCTGACACGGCTGCTGCCCAACGGCTCACGCGATCGAGGCTTCGGCGCCGGTGGCACGGTGACGGTGCAACTCGCTCGCGGCAGCAGCGGCCGACGTGTCGCGTCTCTACGCAACGGCAAACTCTTGGTCGCCTCGTTGGTCGGGACGAGCTACCCAACCGTCACCGTTACCCGCCATCTTCGATAGCGGATAATTGCTCCTGGCGCGGCTCTACCGAGCCATTTGCAGCGACTTCTTTATGGAGCTAGCCGGGCTCGAACCGGCGACCTCCTGGGTGCGATAACGTAGAAAGGACATCAGCCCCGGCGGCTGAGGTTTGTTGAAGCCGTCCTCGCTGGCTTCCTTTCGCTGAAGTGCTCTCGGTTTGGTAGCACGGTTGGTAGCACCGCTTGCTCCCTCGCTGACCCTTGGGCTCGGCTGGCACTTCGGGCGGCCGAACCCGCGTGCGGCTACGAATGACGCCGGCCCGTAACGCCTGTGGGCCCGGTCCCTGTCGTGATGCGCCGAGGCTGTTGCCGGTCAGGTTCGCCGCCAGTTCGCCGTCTCCATAGTTGTTGAATGGTTGAGCCTAATCAGTCGGCGAGCGAACGCTTGACAGAACGCGAGCGAACGTCAAGCGTTGCCATTGTTGCCACGCGGATGGAAACTTCAGCAGACAGTGCGCTCGCGCATCAGACAGAGATCTCAATCCCGAGGGTCGCCAGAGCGGTTCGTGGCGACAATCCTTTTCACGGATATCGTCGGGTCTACCGACCTGGCCGTCAGACTCGGGGACCGGGAGTGGCAGCGGCTCGTGGCGGGCCACCACGCTGCGGTTCGCCGAGAGCTCCACCGGTTCCGTGGTCGAGAGGTCGACACCGCCGGAGACGGGTTCTTCGCCACCTTTGACCAGCCTGCCCAAGCGGTTCGCGCCGCCGACGCAATCGTC
>JALYSZ010000356.1 GCA_030854525.1 Chloroflexota bacterium
GGCTGGTCCGGCGCTCTGTGCGGCGACTGCTCTCGTTCTGGCCTGAGTTACGGCATCGAGAGTCTCACGCTCGTGAGAGGCGTAGCCTTTTACTGTCGAGACCAGGTTGGGGACGAGATCCGCGCGCCGCTTGAGCTGGACGTCAATGTCGGACCACGCGTTCTCGGCCCGGACCCGGAGGGACACCAGCCGATTGTAGAGAGAGACGAAGAGCAGGACGAGAACGATGACGACGATCAGGAGGCCGATCAGCATAGTTTTGTAGGGAGTCGAGGTGGCACGAAGATGTACGTCGCGGGGATCAGGGTCAACGAGTAGCGAGCCAAGCCGAGCTAGCTCGACCCGGACCTGGTCCCTCTACACCTCCGCTCGGAGACGCGGACGAACCGGGCGGTCTAATGGTGGTTTTCCCCGTTGCCTGACGCGGACTGTGGCAAACCCTCAGATTTCAGGGCCCGTCACCTACTTCCTCGATTGACGCAATACACGCGAAGAAAATATGAAACCGACACATGCCACAATCACCAGAACCCGTCGTATTCGTCTCCTACTCCCACGATTCTCCGGCACACAAAGAGTGGGTTCTCCGTTTAGCCTCTACGCTAAGATCCCGCGGAGTCGACGCGATCCTTGATCAATGGGACTTGGTCGCTGGGCAAGACACGGTTGCGTTCATGGAAGGATCGATCGCACGATCGGATCGCGTGCTTCTCATTTGCACCGAACCTTATGTCGTGCGTGCAGACACAGGGAGCGGTGGAGTCGGGTACGAGCGCCTCGTGGTTACGGGCGAACTTGTTGAAAAGATCGATACCAAGAAATTCATTCCGGTGGTTCGACAAACGGGAATGCCGCGCAAATTGCCGCACTTTCTTGGGTCGCGTCTATACATCGACTGTAGCTCCGACGAACACTTTGACAAGTGCCTGGAGGAACTCACCCGGGAAATCCACGGTGTGCCGAGATCAACCAAGCCAGCGCTCGGTCCGAATCCATTCGCCGCTCCCGCACCAGAGCGAAGCAGCAGCCGCGCGGTCAGCCTCTCCGGTACCGCTCGGTCAGGAGAGTCGATTCTTAAAGAGCGATGGTTCAACGACCAGTACGGGATCGCCGAGCCGGGACTATCAAAGCTTGGCCGAAAGGGCGCAATGGAGATTCGCAGCGCGCTTCATGAGCCCATCGCAAAATCGCAGTTAGAACTTCTAAACGCCGTACGTAAAGCGGAAATACGGACGTTCGGCTGGCCGATTGGCATCATCTTGGAGAATCGCGAGGAGTATCGGCCTCGGCCGATCACCGAGGGAGTCGTCGCTGAAGTGGCGATCTCCGAAAAATCGCTCAGTGGTAAGCCTTCGTACGACTACTGGATGGCTCGCAATAACGGTGACTTTTATCTTCTTCAGACATTGTTTGAAGACGAACGCGCCGAAAGCGTGTTGTTCTTTGACACCAGAATTGTCCGTGTTACTGAAGCCTTCCTTTTCTTGGCCGGCTTTTACGAGACCCTTGGTGCAGCACCCGAAAGTCGTGTTACGGTTGGTATCGCTCATCACGGCCTCCAAGGCCGCACACTCACGAGCGCGGGTCAGCGCCATGTATTTCCACGTACCACCACCGCATTGCGATCCGAAAGCCAGATTTCCGACACTGAAGCGGGTCTACGCGCCAATCTTACAGACCATGTCATGCGCGTCTTGGAACCAATGTTCATGCTTTTCGACTTCACAACGTTCGCGCGACCGATCTACGAGGACATTGTCACGAAGTTTTCCAGTGGTCATGTTGCCTGACCGACCGCGAAGCGCTTGATGGGGAATCTAACCTCTCGCTTCACCGTGTCGTCCCAAAACGACCTCTACAGCTTCGGTGGATAGACAAGAACCTCACGCCCATCGGGCATGAGGTGTCGTCGTCAGCCGGCGATTCTAGTCCGCCTCCTGCTCGAGAGCAGGGGGCGGCGCAGGCATTCCCGGACACCGGCGGGATTTTCGACATCATGGCCGTGACAGTTATCGAGACCCATCTGACGGCTGCGGCGTGACTGTGGCAGCGCCAACCCGCTCGGGCGTGTCTACTTCGGAGATCTGGCGATGAATAACAACTTGAGAATTCTAGGGAGGTCGCGGAACCGACAGGGCCTACTCGCAGCTTACAACCGCTAAGGAGTTACGTTGAAGGCGATGGAGTCTTCGCTCCGCCCCCGCCGGCGCCCGGCACGTTCCACAGCTCCTTGATCGCGCCCATTGCCGACATCGCCGCACTCGCCTCGTACGGTAGAAAAACCGTCTTCTGCGCATTCGCGGCGATCGCGGTGAGTGACTCAAGATATCCCTTCGCGATCAGATAGCGCGCCGGATTCCCCTCGGCGCCCAAGCCTTTCGCGATCACCTGCAGCGCCTGCGCTTCCGCTTGCGCCACCGCCAGTCTCGCCTGCGCCTGACCCTCCGCCTGCAAAATCGCCGACTGTTTCTGACCTTCCGCGTTCACGATCGCCGACTGCTTCAACCCCTCGGCGCGAAGAATCGCCGACGCCTTTTCTCCCTCCGCCGTCGTCACCACCGCCCGCCGCACACGCTCGGCCGTCATCTGCTTCTCCATCGTCAGCTTTATCTCTTCCGGCGGATCGATGTTCTTGAGCTCGACGCGCACCACCTTGACTCCCCACTGCTGGGTCGCTGCGTCGAGCGCGGCGCGGAGCTGCGAGTTGATCTCGTCGCGCGACGTGAGCGTGTGATCGAGATCGAGC
>JALYSZ010000381.1 GCA_030854525.1 Chloroflexota bacterium
ACCTTGCGCGGGACGGCCGCATCACGGAGCGGGGGAGCGCGCTCGCGCTCCCGGCACACGCTCCAACGCTCACGGCGGCACAGGAGTCAGCCTGGTCCCGGGCGCGCGCGGCCCTCGCGCGCGAACCGTTGCAACCGCCCTCGCCGGCGATCCTCGAGTCGGAGTACGGCGTCGACCGCGAGCTCGTCGCGGCGCTGGCCGAGCGCGGCGATCTCGTCCGGATCGGCACGGAGGCCGTATTCCTGCCCGACGCGGTCGCTCGTTTTGCCGACGCGGTCGTGAGCGAACTCGCCGCGACGGGCACCATCACGGTCGCGCGCGCCCGCGACCTCACCGGCTCGAGCCGTAAGCACGTGCTCCCGCTCCTCGGCTTCCTCGACGATCGCGGTCTCACACGCCGGTCCGGCGACGATCGCATCTTGGTGGTTCCGCCAGAGCAGGCGCGCGAGCGCGTCGCTACGCTCGTCGCTCGAAAGAAGGTCGCTCAATGAGATTTCGTGCAGTTCGTCCCTCGCAGGTCGGCAAGGTCGACGCGATCATCGTCCCGCTCTTTGCAGGTGGAGAGCCTCCAGCGTGGCTCTCACGCACGACGCGCACCGCGATCGCGCGCCTCCAAAAGCAGGAGCAGGGTGTCACGCGGCTCTACGGTGTGAACACGCTCCACGAGGAGCCGCGAGTGGTCATCGTCGGCGCCGGCAAACCCAAGGAGCTCGACGCCGAGCGCGCGCGCAACATCGCGAGCGCAGGAGTGCGCGCGCTATGGCGAGCGTCTGTGCGCAAAGTCGCCATCGCGATCGCCGCGGACTCCCTCGGTGAGGAGCGCGCTGCGCAGGCCGCGGTCGAGGGCGCGATCTACGCGATGTGGCGACCCGAGGCGCACCGGACGCGCGAAGAGGAGCGCCGTCTGCCGAAGATCGACCAGGTGCTCCTGGTCACCGACAAGGCCTTGACGAGCGCGATCGACCGAGGCACAGCCGTCGGTGATGCCACGAACGCCGCGCGCCGCATGGCGAACGAGCCCGCGAACCGGATGACCCCGACGCTTCTGGCCGACACCGCGAAGGAGCTCGCCAAGGAAGCCGGCGTTCGCATCGAGGTACTCGACGCCGAGCGCTGTCGCGCCCTAGGGATGGGGAGCTTCCTCTCCGTCGCGCAGGGCAGCCACGAGCCCCCGCGTTTCATCGTCATGCGCCACCGTGGACGTGGAGGCTCCGGGTACGACCTCGCGCTGGTGGGGAAGGGGATCACCTTCGACTCTGGGGGGATCTCTATCAAGCCCGCCGACAACATGCACCACATGAAGGCCGACATGACGGGCGCCGCCTCGGTCATAGCGGCGCTTGCCGCGATCGGGAAGCTCGGCCTCAAAGCAAACGTCATCGGCATCGCGCCCTGCACCGAAAACCTGCCTGGCGGCGGCGCGACCAAACCTGGCGACGTCTTCACCGCGATGAGCGGAAAGACCGTCGAGGTGATCAACACCGACGCCGAGGGGCGGCTCGTCCTGGTCGACGGCATCACCTACGCCCAGCGGGAGGGCGCCAAGCGCGTGGTCGACGTCGCCACCCTCACCGGAGCGATCGCGGTCGGCCTCGGCGAGCACTTCAGTGGCCTGTTCGGGAAGCCCGACTCCTTCGTCGAGTTCGTTCGGGCCACCGCTTCGGCGGCCGGGGACCGGATGTGGCCGATGCCGCTCACCGACGAGTACCGCGAGGCGGTCAAGGGCGAGGTCGCCGACATTCGGAACAGCACCGGCGCGCGGACCGGCGGCGCCATCACCGCTGCGGCCTTCCTTGAGTCAGCGGTCGAGGACGGGACGGAGTGGGCGCACCTCGACATCGCCGGCACGTTCTGGTTCGACCGGGATCGGCCGCACGCGCCGAAGGGGCCGCAGGGTCCGGCCGTACGAACACTGATCGCTCTTGCGGAGCGGCTGGCCCAAGACCGAGAATAGAACACATGGTCTATCGCCATCGGCAGCTGGGCGACCGCCTATGACCGAACAGCTCAGCTTCCGACTCGGCGAGCCCAGGCCAGACATCCTCCAGGGTCTCGAGGTCGAACAGCGTCTGGCCGTCGAGCACGGTGCGGGACCGCTGCTCGTCGTCGCCGGCGCCGGAACGGGGAAGACGCACGTCCTGACCGCGCGCATCGTCCACCTCATCACGTCTGGGGCGGTTAAGCCTCACGAGATCCTGGCCGTCACCTTCACCGAACGCGCTGCCGCCGAGATGCAGGAGCGCGTCGACATCAACACACCGATCGGGTTGAACGACGCGGTTATCCGCACCTTCCACGGGTTCGGCGACGAGGTGTTTCGTGAGTTCGCCCTCGAGCTCGGGCGAAGCGGCGAGCTGCGCGTCCTGTCGCCGGCCGAGCAGGTGATCCTGGTCCGCGAGCACCTCTACGGCTGCGCGCAGTGTGAGATCGCCCTTCCCCTGAAGCGCTACCGGCCTACCGGTGACCCGCTGCAACACGTACGCGCTCTGCTCGATCTCTTCGGGCGCGCTCGCGACGAGGACGTTTCCCCGGAGGCGTACGTCGCATACGCGAAGTCAATGCGCGACGCGGTGGGGGATTCGATCGACGCCGACGTCAAGGCCGACGACGCTTCCTCGCACGAGGAGCTCGCCGCCACGTATGACGCCTACACGCGGATCAAGGATCGTCACGGCGTCGTGGATTTCGGTGATCAGATCGCCCTCACCCTGAAGCTCCTTCGGGACCATCCCGCTGCCGCCGCCCGGCTGCGGGCGCGCTTCCGGTACATCCTCGTCGACGAATTCCAGGACACCAACGACGCGCAATTCGAGCTTCTGCGGCTTCTCGCCGAGCCGCACCACAACATCACCGTCGTCGGCGACGACGATCAATCCATCTTCGCGTGGCGCGGCGGGACCCTCCGCAACTTCGACCGTTTTCGCGAGAGTTACCCCGATCACACCACCGTGCCGCTCATCGAGAACCGCCGCTCATCGCAGGGCCTTCTCGACGCCGCCTATCGACTGATCACGAAGAACCCCGACCGTCTCGAGACGAGCCTGGGGATCGACAAGCGACTTCGGGGTCGCCCCGCGGGGGACGATGTCGACGTCGACCACATTCAGAAGGTCACTGGCGTCGAGGAAGCGGAAGCCGTCGCGGACCTCGTTGCGCGCGAGGCCGTTCGGCGCCAGCGGCGTTTCGGCGACTTCGCGATTCTGGTGCGGAACAACGCTGACGCGACGCCATTCCTCCATGCACTTGCGCAAAGACAAATCCCGACGCACTTCTCCGGTGGCGGCCAGCTGTACGAGCGTCCGGAGATCCGCCTTCTTATCTCGTTCCTCTCCGCGGTCGCGCTGCCATCGGACTCGCGACACGTCTACAGCCTCGCCGTCTCACCGCTCTACGGGTTTCCCGCGGATGACCTCGCGCGCGCCATGGAGGGAAGCGGCCGTCGGCAGAAGCCGCTCCGCGAGGTCTTCGAGGAGATCGCCGCCGGAAAGACCGGCGCCGGCGAGGAGGCCGTCGGGTCGGCCAAGCGCCTCGTCGAAGAGCTCGCCCACTACTCGAGCCGCGCGACGGAGCTCACCACCGCGGCGCTCCTCTTCGAGTTCCTTGAGCGCTCCAAGCTCCTCGCCCGTTATCTCGATCCGGACAGCACGCTGGTGGAGGAGCAGGCGCGGAACGTCGCGAAGTTCCTGCGCCTCGTCCAGAGCGCGGGACGCGCTCTTTCGACGGATCGTGCGTCGTTCTTCGTCCCACACCTCGAGCTCCTACGCGAGGCAGGGGATGACCCCGTGGCCGCCGACTTCGAGACCTCTCGCGAGCAAGTCAACGTGCTCAGCATCCACAAGGCGAAGGGCCTCGAGTTCGGGATGGTCTTCCTGGTCCACGCAACGGACGAGCGCCTTCCCGGTCAGGCCCGCCTCGACCCTTTCCGCTTACCCGACGCCCTCACTCGGATGCCCCCGCCGGACCGCGAGCGGCACATCGCGGAGGAGCGGCGCCTCGGTTACGTCGCCATGACGCGCGCGAAGGACACCTTCTATTTCACGAGCGCGATCGACTACGGGTACCAGCGGGCCGCCCGGCCAAGCCGCTTCATCGCCGAGGCCCTCGGCCGCGAGCCGTCGCGGCTCAGCGCGCGCCTCCAAGTCGCCCAGGAGCTCGAACGCTTTCAGCAGCCGCCGGGGGAGGCCGATGCACCGCTGCCGGCGCTTGGAGTCGATGATGTCCTGACAGTCTCGTATGAGGCCATCGACGACTACCAGAAATGTGCGCTGCTTTATCGGTTCAAGCACGTGCTGCAGATCCCGACGCTCCCGACCCCCCAGATGACGTACGGGCTTGCGCTCCACGAGGCGGTGAAGGACTACCTGCGACGAAAGCGTGACGGCGCGGAGCCCAGCCTCGCCGAGGTCCAAGCGGTCTTCCGCGCGGCCTGGCTCGCCGAGGGCTTCATCAGCCCCGCGCATGAGAGCGAGCGCTTTCAAGCGGGCCTGGCATCGCTCCGGCGTTTCTACGAACAGGAGCAGGGGCAGGCGTCACCGGATCTGGTGGAGCAGCGATTCAGCTTCATGCTCGGGAAGGACCGCGTCGTCGGGCGCTGGGACCGAGTGGATCGCACACCGAATGGGGCGGTCGTCGTCGACTACAAGGCCGGTGCCGACGAGGAGGGGAGCGGGCGCGCGCAGCGGTCCGCGAACGAAAGCCTGCAGCTGCGCCTGTACGCGCTCGCGCACGAGCGCGTCTACGGCGAGCGGCCGATCCAGACGGTCCTGCACTTTCTCGAAAGCGGCGAGCGCGGAACCGTCACCCCGACGGAGGAAAGCATCGGCGCGGTTCGCGGGCTAGTTGCGGGCACCGCATCACGGATCCGGGCGCGAGAGTTCGCCCCGAATCCCAAGGGGCTACGAACCTGTCAGCAGTGCCCCTACCACCAGATCTGCCCGAGCTCGCTGACCGCTCGCGCCGCGACAGCGTCGGCGGTGCCGGTCTGAGCGGTTGAGCGTCGTTGCGCACGGACGAGCCGCGCAAACAAAAAAGGGAGCAGGGAACCCCCTGCTCCCTTTGTCGCGTCGTTTCCGCTAGGCAGTGGCGGACATGCGTCGCTGACTCCGGAGAAGCTGCGTCAGGCGGACCGCACCGCCGAGGGCGATGAGTCCCGCGATCCACGGGATGGCCTGCGAGATCGGGTCGTTGTTCGCGGGCGTGTTCGTCGAGGAGCTCTGTGTTTGCGAAGTCGCGGCCGGGGCGAGGACCGCGATCGTGCCGAGGTCGTAGGGCGCGAAGAACGTGCCCTGCGTGACCTGCCAGCCGTAGGTACCCGCGGCCGGGAAGTAGACGTTCGCCACGTAGTGGCCTGCCGGACCCTGTGGCGTCGCGGGGTAGGAGAGGACTTTGCCGGTGCCGTTGCGGACTACGATCTCGGCGACGTCCGCTTTGTACGGCTCGACGCCGTCCATGAGAATCGTGAAGCCGACGGGGATCATCTGCCCAGCGTGTAGTCCTCCGGCTGGGAGCGTGTCGAGCTTTGTGACGGCGCCTTCCTTAGCGAGTGCGGTGCCGGCGAGCGCGCCGAGCGTGAGAAGCATGCCGATCGCTAGGACGTTGATGCGTCGCATTCGTTCCTCCGAGCGGTGGCTGCATGGCCCTTGCGCCACTCAGCCCCCATACAACCGGACCGGCAAGAGGTTCCCGTCCGTGCGCAAGGACGTGCGCTAGGCGGGGCGGACGACGCTCGGGGCTCGGACGGTGAGCAAGAGAAGGAAGGCGACGAACACGAGAACGCCCGCACCGACGAACGACGCTCGGTAGCTGTCGAAGTTGCCGATGAGGATCCCCGCGATGACCGCGCCGATCGGTTGTGCAAGTGACCATACCCCGGAACCGAGGCCGGTCATCTCAGCGGCGCGCTCCGGTATCACGAGGTCGACGAGGAGCGGGACGTTGAGCGCCGTCCACACTCCGTTCGCCAGCCCTATGAAGACCATGACGATGAGAGCCTGCGGGACCGTTTGCACCTGGGAGCCGACGAGTGCGATGGCGGCGAATGCGACCATGCCGACCGCGAGGACTGGTTTCTTTCCGATTCGATCTGCGAGGTAGCCGGCGGGGATCGCGCCGACGATGGTCCCGAGAAGCGCCGGGAGAAAGAGCTGAAATGAGTCGCCCTCCGTGGTCCCGAGCTCGTTCACAGCGAACCGCGTGAGATAGGGGATTACGCCGCCCGTGCCGAGCCAGAAGACCGACGCTGCGAGAACGTACTTGGTCAGCTCGCGCTGCGCGAGGAGACCGCCGACGTACTTGCCGATATCGATCTTGACGCGCCCGCTCGGCGCCGGCGGCGCCTCCGGCTCGTGGACCCCGATGGTGGTGATGGTGAACGAGACGACGAGGATCGCAGCTACGAGAACGAAGACGAGTTGCGGCGACTGGTCCCAAAGGAAGATCGCGAGGAGCGTCGCCGCGATCTGACCGAGCATGTTGAATACAGCGAGGACGGTGCCGACCCGCCCGCGCTGGCCCGGTGGGACGATGTCGGCCAGGAGCGCGGTGTACGGATCGACCGCGACGTTGAGGAAGAACGCGTTGATCGAGAGGACGATCAGCATCGGCACGAGCGGCGGAAACCCGGAGAGGTAAAGAAGCGAGGCCGCGGTCAGCGCGACCCCGGCGATGAAGTAGGGTTTTCGTCGGCCGATGCGCATGCGGGTCCGGTCGGACATTGCGCCCACAATTGGTTGCGCGAACGCGCCCGCGAGCGAACGCTCTTGGGCGAGAAGACCGACCAGCCAGACCGGGACCTCCGGATACCGAGTGAGATAGAGGCCCGCCGCGCCGTTCAGGAAGTTGTAGACAGCGTT
This sequence comes from Chloroflexota bacterium, assembly GCA_030854525.1. Next base: position 6,852 of record JALYSZ010000381.1, read on the forward strand.
CGCGCCAAGGTTTCCGAAGCCGAAGATCACGGACTCGCGAAAGGTGAGGGGTCGGGTCGGTCCGCTTGCTTCCACGCCCGACGTTCTAGCGCAGTCCGGAGCCGGCGGCGTTCTGAGCGCGTCACGCAGAAGGTGTTCCCGGACACAGGTTCCGTTAACGAGAGGTTGACGCTGGTCGAACGGGTGTTCTATTATCGGCCAGTGCTCACGGCAGGACAGGTGGAGATCCGTTCCTGCGAGTTTTGCGGTGGCAGTTTTGCTCTCAAACCGCGGGGGCGACAGCGCCGCTTCTGCTCTAAACGTTGCAGGACGCAAGCGTGGCAATCTGCGAATCGGGAACGGTACAACGCTCGGGTTCGTGAGTGGGGTCAAAGGAACCGGCAGGCGGTAACTGCGGCGTGTCGTCGCTGGCGGGAGAAGAATCCCGGCGCGATGGCGAGGATCCGCCGCCGTTGGTTTCTGGAAAAACCGGAGAAGCGCCGCTCGTATCGCCAACAGCGTCGCGCTCGGGAATCGGGAGCGCATGGCAGCTGGACGGGAGCCCAGTGGCTGGCGCTCATTGAACTCTGGGGCGGACGCTGCGCCTACTGTGGACGTGCGACCCGCCTGTTAACCGTTGATCACCGCATTCCACTGAGCCGAGGAGGCTCGAACTCGATTGAGAACATCCTCCCGTCGTGTCACGCATGCAACGCACGTAAGCGAACAAGGACCGAGGAGGAATTCCGCTTGTTACTCGCCAGCTCGAGCGCTCACCATCCCGGTCTGGCAGGTTCACCTTCGGATGGGTGAGACTGGAGCGGCCCTTCTCGGTGTCGTGTTCGGCCTAGTGGTCGGCGTTCTCTTTGCAAGATCGATTGGGGTCGGCAAAGACCCGGCGCTCGAGGCGACAATCGCTGAATTACGCAGAGAGCTTGCGCAACAAAGAGCCGAGACCGGCGAGGCTCGCTCGCGGATGAACGCGTCGGAAGTAGCTCGCGCGACCGCGGAAGTCCAGCGTGACGAGGCGCGTCAAGCATTGGATGACCGAACGAGCCTTGCGGCCCGGACGATAGCGGAGCTGCGAGACGCATTTCGGGCCCTGTCGGCAGATGCTCTCCGCGAGAACCGGCAGGAGTTCGCGGCGCTCGCGCAAGATCGCTTGAAGACGATTGCGGACACCGCCCACGACGATGTCGAAACGAACAAGGACACGATGACCGAGATCCTGGCTTCGGTAAGAGCCTCTCTCAATGCCTACTCACAAGAGGCGCGGTCGCTCGAAGAGCGACGCATTCAAGAATTTGGAGCGGTCGGCCAGCAGTATCGCGAAGTGGCGGCGGCGACGACAGAGTTGCATCGGGAGACGACGCGCCTCGTAACCGCCCTCCGGACACCCCACATCCGCGGGCGATGGGGCCAGATCACGCTACGCCGGGCCGCTGAGTTGGCTGGCATGGTCGCTCACGCAGACTTCACGGAAGAACAGACCTTTGATGGCGACGTGGGCGCCTTACGCCCGGACATGATCGTCCACTTTCCGAACCGCCGAAACCTGGTTGTGGATGCCAAAGTTCCCATGCAGGCGTATCTAGATGCTCAACAGGCCGACAGTGAGACTGAGCGGAATGCCTCGCTTGCTCGACACGCGAAACAACTCCGCGACCACGTCGCCAAACTCGGGTCGAAGGATTATCAGGGCCAACTTCCGCGATCGCCAGAATTCGTGGTTCTCTTTGTCCCGAACGACTCATTTCTTTCTGCGGCCACGGAGGTCGACCCTGCGCTGGTTGACGATGCTCTCGTGAACGGCGTCGTTCTGGCGACTCCTGCAACCCTGTTTGCACTGCTCAAAGCGATTGCATACGGATGGCGTCAGCAGGAGGTATCTGAAAGCGCCGACACGATAGGCAGACTCGGCCGCCAGTTATCGGATCGGCTGAGCGTTGCGGCCGAACATCTCGATCAAGTCGGCGCCGGTTTGCGCCGGGCCGTCGAGGCATACAACTCGGCGGTCGGATCCTTCGAGACGAGGCTCCTGCCGACAGCGAGACGATTCCGACAGCTTGGAGCTTTCGGCCGTAAGCCGATTCCGGAGCTGACCCCGCTGGATGTCGTACCGAGGGCTCTGATCGAACATCCTCTCGGTGAAGGTACTCAGGAACTATTCACGGACGAAGACATCGATTTGGCCGCGGACGCCGAAGACGCTGAGTCAGAGAACGCCGAGCCAAACGGTCTTCGGGTTCCGCGAGCAGAGCGGGAGGCCGAGGAGCGCTGACAAAGCAGCTCCTGGCGCTCATCGGTCTGGCCGCGATCGTCGCCGTGATCTTCGTCGTGCTCACTCGCGATCCGACCGAGCCGCTTGCGATCGCGGCCGTCGTCGGCGGCTCCGCGATCTTGGTCGCGTGTGCCGTCGCCCTGGTCGGCGTGGCCGTCGAGGAGCGCGACGCCGCGCTTTCGCGCGTCCGCAGGCGGCGTCCGCATCGAGTTCCCGCCATCCGTCGAGGAATCGAGATCGGGGCTCTCGTCGCCGGGCTCGGCCTTCTCCGGGCCGTCGACGGGTTGAGCCTCATCACCGGCGGCTTCGTCGTCGCCGGGTTCGTCCTGGCGGAGCTAGTTCTGAGCGCGTCATCGAACGCCGCGCGTTCGGGGTAGCCTCAGCACGACTTGGATGCCGCGGCGCGCAAGAAGCGGATCTCTCAACGCGTCGACGCGCGCGCACCGGCCCTCGACCGGCTCGCGCTCGAGATTCACGCGCGGCCTGAGCTCGCATTCGAAGAGCGCTTCGCGTCGAGCTCGCTCGCCGACTACCTCGAGTCGGAAAAGGTTCCGGTCCAGCGGGCGGCCGGCGGCGTTGAGACGGCGTTCGTCGCCGAGGCGGGCTCGGGCGGGCCGGTCGTAGCGATCCTCGGCGAGTACGACGCGCTGCCCGGGATCGGGCATGGCTGCGGCCACAACCTCATGGGAACCGCCGCGGTCGGAGCCTTCCTCGCGCTCCGCGACTCGCTCGACGGCGTCCGTGGCCGTGTGCGCGTCATCGGTTGTCCCGCCGAGGAGCGCGGCAACGGCAAGGTCGCTCTCATGAAGGGCGGCGCGTTCGAGGGTGTCGACGCCGCGCTCATGTTTCACCCCGGCAACCGCGACGAGATCGACCCGCTGATGCTCGCGATGGTCAACCTCGACATCGAGCTCCTCGGCAAGGCCGCGCACGCGGCCGCCGAGCCTGACCAAGGGGTCAACGCGCTCGATGGACTTGTGCTCGGCTGGAACGCCATGTCGGCGCTCCGTCTCCTGGTACGGAGCGACTCGCGGATCCACGGGATCATCACCGACGGCGGAAAGGCGGCGAACATCATCCCGGACCGCGCCGCCGCGAGCCTGATGGTGCGCTCGCCCGACAACGCCTACCTAACCGACCTTCGGCGCCGGGTCCTGGCGTGCTTCGAGGGCGCGGCCGTCGCGACCGGCACGGAGCTGCGCCCGATGTGGAGCGACGTGTGCGAGATGGTGAACACCAACCCGCCACTCGCCGAAGCCTTCGCCGAGAACATCCGCTCGCTCGGGCGCACGATGCAGCCCCGCCGTCCATCGGACACGCATGGCTCGACAGACATGGGGAACGTCACGAGCCTGATCCCAGGGATCCATCCCTTCCTCTCGATCACCGAAGGTCCGGTGCCAGGGCATTCCATCGCCTTCACCGAGGCCGCGCGGGCGCCGCGAGCGCTCGAGACCATGCACCTAGCGGCAAAGGCCCTCGCCATGACCGCGCTCGACGTGCTGATGGAGCCCGCGCTCCTGAAACGCGCGAAGGAGGCGCTCGACGGCCGCGCCGCGTGACTGGCAGGGCGCCGAGAGGGACCCATCCGGGGCGGAGCGGCTTGCCGCCCTCTACGACCTCGACCATGCGCCGATCGAAGGCGGTCCCGACGTCGAGTGGTTCAGCGGCCTGGCGCGCCGTACGGGCGGGGCGATCCTCGAGCTCGGTTGTGGCACGGGACGGATCACGGTCCCGATGGCCCAGGACGGACACCACATCGTCGGACTCGACCGCTCGGCCGCGATGCTCGAGCGGGCCGAGCGCCGTGCCCGCCGGGCGAGCGTGGACGTTCGCTGGGTCGAAGGCGACATGCGCGCTTTCTCCTTCAACGAGGCTTTCGCTCTGATCTTCGTCGCGTTCAACTCTTTCCTCATGCTCGACCCGGACGACCGCTGGGCGTCCCTGGCGCGCATGCGGGAGCACCTGGCGCCGCGTGGTCGCGTCGCGATCGACGTGTTCCAGCCGGATCCGGAGATCGTCGTCGGCATGGACGGCGGGGTCGTCGACGAGTGGGAGCGCGTAGACCCGGAGAGCGGCCGCGCGGTACGCAAATTCTCGTCGAGCCACGCGAACGTTGACGGAGTGACGCAGCGCATCTGGTACGACGAGACCGCCGACGACGGGTCGGTGCGTCGCATCGGTGGGACGACGAGTCTTCACTACCTGTACCGGCGTGAAGCCGATCTGCTCTTCTCGGAGGCGGGCTTCAACATCGAGACCCTCCATGGCGACTACGACGGGAATCCAGCGGACGCGCGGTCACGAAAGCTCCTCGTCGTGGCCAAACGGAAGGAGCGCGGGCAGCGACGCGAGCGGCGACGGTCGTGACGGGCGTTCTCATCCGCGGTGGAACGGTGATCGATGGGACCGGTGCGCCCGGTCGGCGCGCCGATGTCGCGATACGCGACGGGCGGATCGCGGCAATCGGCACGGACCTCGCCAAGAATGGCACGCGAGTCCTCGAGGCGAAGGATCGGGTCATCGCCCCAGGGTTCATCGACATCCACTCGCACTCCGACGAGGCGATGTTCGTGAACGACGCGCTCGAGAGCGCCTTGCACATGGGCGTCACGCTCGTGGTGTGCGGGAACTGCGGCGGCTCGTCAGCGCCGGTGAGCGGACTCGCCGAGGCGGAGCTCGACCGCGAGCTGGCTCGACTCGCCGTGAAGCGAACCTGGTCGTCGTTCGGCGAGTACGCCGACGCCGTCGACCAGGTCAAGCCCGCGATCAACGTGTGCTCGTTCGTTGGCCACGGGACGCTGCGTTCGTGCGTCATGGGCGCGGACGACCGCGCGCCGACCAAAGACGAGCTCACTCGCATGCGCGCGCTCCTCGCCAAATCCATGGACGAGGGCGCCATCGGCCTCGCCTCAGGCCTCATCTATCCCCCGAGCGCCTTCGGGACGACCGACGAGCTCGCTGCGCTCTGTGAAGTGGTGCGTGACAAAAGTGGCCTCTATGCGAGCCACATTCGCAACGAATCCATGAAGCTCCTCGATGCGGTCGAAGAGAATCTCGAAATCGGGCGCCGCTCAGGCGTTCGGGTGGAGTTATCTCATCACAAGGCGTCCGGACAGAAGAACTGGGGAAAGGTGAAGGAGTCGACGGCGTTGATCGACCGCGCGCGGGCCGACGGGGTCGACGTTACCGCGGACCAGTATCCGTACACCGCGTCGTCCACCGGCCTCGCGGTGACGATCCCGAACTGGGTGCACGAAGGCGGGACGGCAAAGATGTGCGAGCGCTTGCACGATCCCGCGGTGCGAGCACGCATTCGGAGCGAAGAGGTCGAGACCGGGCGCTCCTTCGACCGGATCATGATCGCGCGGGCGCGCCACCACCCCGAGTGGGCCGGGAAGAGCGTGCAGCAGCTCGCCGACGAGGCGGGCAGCGATCCGCTCGAGTGGTCGTGCGACGCGCTCATCGAGCACGACGGCGCTGTCGACATCGTTCATCACTCGATGAGCGAGGACGACGTTCGCTACGTCATGGCGAAAGAGTGGGTCTGCATCGGGAGCGATTCACGCGCGAACGCGCCCTACGGGCCGCTGTCGTTCGGCAAGCCCCATCCGCGCTCGTACGGGACCTTCCCCCGCGTCCTCGGCCGGTACGCGCGCGACGAGCGCGTGCTCGCGCTCGAGGACGCCGTTCGCAAGATGACCTCGCTGACCGCATCGCGTCTGCGGGTGCACGACCGCGGCACCGTCCGCGAAGGTGCGTGGGCCGATCTCGTCGTGTTCGATCCGATGCGAGTGGTCGACGCGGCGACATACGAGGATCCCCACCGGTACCCGATCGGGATCGAGTACGTCTTCGTGAACGGGGGAGTCGCGCTCGATTCGGGTGAAACGGCGCGCGAGCGGCACGGACGCTTCCTGCGTCAGGGGCGCGACCTCGGCGGGCAATGAAGGTCGCGATCCTAGCGGAGGGCCAGTTCGCTCCCGCGACCGCGAAGACCGCCATCGGAGTGCTCAGATACGCGCCGTTTGAGGTCGTCGCCGTCGTGGACTCGACAAGGGCGGGGAAGGATGCGGCCGAGTGCGTCGGCGCTGGCGCGGGGGTCCCCGTGGTCGGTAGCGTGGAGGAGGCGATGGCGCGCGGCGCGACGGTGCTCCTCATCGGCACGGCCGCCGCGGGAGGTCGCATCCCGGATGGATATCGAGGGCCACTCGCGCGCGCCCTAGCGCGCGGCATCGAAGTCTGGAATGGGCTGCACGAGCGTGTTCTCGCCGATCCCGACCTCGCCGCCGCAGCGAAGCGCGGCGGTGCGAAGGTGCGCGAGCTGCGCGAGCCTCCTGCGGATCTGCCCATCGGCGGCCATCGCGCTCGCCGCGAGGGCGTCCGGGTCGTCCTCACGGTCGGATCGGACGCCGCTGTGGGAAAGATGACCGCATCGCTCGAGATCGTGGCGGCGCTCCGACGCGCTGGCGAGCGCGTCGAGTTCGTCGCGACTGGCCAGACCGGGATCGCGATCGCGGGCGAGGGGATCGCGGTCGACGCGGTCGTCGCGGACTTCATCGCCGGGGCGGCGGAGCTCATGGTCTGCGAGGCGGCAGAGCGAGGGGACTGGGTGGTAGTCGAGGGTCAGGGCTCGCTGACGCACCCCGGTTTCTCTGGCGTGACGCTCGGCCTACTACACGGGACCGCGCCCGACCTCATGGTCCTGTGCCACGACGCGATGCGGCATGGCGTCAAGGGGTACGACGGCCGGCTGCCGCTCCGATCACTCCGCGAGTACGTTCGCATCTACGAAGATGCCGCGGCGTGGAGCCGGCCGCCGGGCTACCCCCCGGCTCGCGTTGTCGCTGTGGCGGTCAACACCGGATCGCTGAACGTGCCCTCTGGCGACGCGGACAAGCTCGCGCGCGATTTCATCGCGGGCATCGCGAACGAGACTGGCCTCGTGGCTGCTGACCCGATACGCGAAGGACCCGCTGGCGCCGACCGTCTGGTCCGAGCGTTGCGTGAGGGCGTGCCCGCATGAACTTAACGATCCGAACCGTCGAGCTTCACCTCACCGTGCCGTTCGCTATCAGCCGGGCGACGCATACGACCAAGAAGGTCGTGCTCGTCGAGCTGCGCGAGGGGGACCGCGTGGCCCGCGGCGAGGGCGTCCCGGACGCGTTCTTCGGAGAAACACCCGAGTCCGTCGAGCGTGACGTTCGCGATGCGGCCTCTGCCCTGTCGGAGGATCCGCTTGATCTGGCGGCGGTCACGGCGCGTCTCGAGGAGCGATTCCCGCACGGCGGGGCGGCCTGCTGCGCGATCGACATCCTTGCCCACGACCGTGCCGCGCAGGCCGCGGGTGTCACGCTCCGTGACTTTCTCGGCCTTTCCGCCGGCGAGCCGCCGCCGACGTCGTTCACGATCGGGATCGCCGAGCCTTCGGTGAACCCCTGCGCCGCCGCCTTTGCCGCGCGCTCGGCCATCACAAGGTGAAGCTCGGCCAGGGCGACGGCGTGGCGGCCCTCTCCGCGATCCGCGAGCGCTTCTCCGGAACAGTCCGCGTCGATCCGAACGCCGCTTGGAGCGCCGATGAGGCACCTGCGCGCATTGCCGCGCTCGTCCCGTTCGACATCGAGTTCGTTGAGCAGCCGATCGCTCCGGACGACCTCGAAGGTCTGCGTCGGGTCCACGCCGGATCGCCGCTGCCGATCGTCGCGGACGAAGCGGCGGTCCGCGCGAGCGACGTCCCGCGTCTTGCGGGCGCCTGCGACGGCATCAACGTGAAGCTGCAGAAGTGCGGGGGCGTAGCCGCGGCACGCGCGATGATCGCGGCTGCGCACGACCGCGGGCTCAAGGTGATGCTCGGATGCCGCGCCGCCGAGACGAGCGTCGCGATCGCCGCGGCCGCTCATCTCGCGCCGGCGGTCGAGTGGGCCGATCTCGACGGCAACCTCCTCATCAGCGACGATCCGTTTCGCGCCGTCGCGGTGGAGCGGGGTCGTTTCGTCTTTTCGAACCGCCCTGGTCTCGGCGCGATCCCGGCGTGAGGTCGCACCGGCTCGAGGTCGGCGTGTTCGCCATCGCGTTCGCGGTGTTCGGTCTGGTCGCGCTCGCCCTTATCTGGAGCGGCGGCTGGGCTTACGAGCTGATGGCTCGAGCGACCGGCCACACGCAGACGACTTTTATCGATCTCGCCGGCCGCGGAGCCCTGGGGTCCGGAGCGTTTGTCATCGACCTTGCCGGTCTTCGGCGGTGGCACGAAGGATGGGCGTCGTACGTGATCGGTCTGAGCGCGTCACCACCGGCGCAATCGGGATTCTTCACCGCGGACGAGTACGGACACATGGCCGATGTCCGCACGGTGTTCCGCGGCGCCGAAATCGCAGCAGTGCTCGGGCTTTTCGTCCTCGTGTATCGGGTCGCGGTCGCCGGGAGGCGCGGCTCTGCGCTCCAGCTCGTCCGCGCCGGAAGCCTTATCGCGGCGGGGATCGTCGCGGCAATCGGCGTGGCCGCGGTGTTTGCGTTCGATTCGCTATTCCTGCTCTTCCACGACGTCTTGTTCCCACAAGGGAACTTCCTGTTCGACCCCGCGACGAGCAACCTCATCCGCCTGTATCCGGAGTGGTACTGGCAGGGCATAACAGCCGGCGTGGGAGTGTCGTTCATCGTGGTCGCGCTGCTCGCGGGTTGCGCCGCCCACGTCGCCCTCCGGCGGGGCTCGAACACATACACTCGCGCCGCATGAAACGAGTCCTGCTCATCGAGGACCTGCCGCAAGTCGCACAGCACCTTCAGCAGATGCTCTCTCGCGAGAAGGAAGCGGAGCTCGTCGGCGTCGAGAGCGACGGCGACGCCGCGCTCGTCCGCGTGACGACCGAGAAGCCCGATGCGGTGCTCATCGACGCGCTCCTGCAGGGAAAGAGCACGGGCTTCGACCTGGCGAAGCGTGTCCGGGCGGCGTCACCCGGTTCGCGAGTCATCATGGTCACCGTCCCGCAGCGTCCGATCGATCCCAAGCCGGACCAGGGCATCGACGCCGTCTTCGTCCTCCCGGGTGGCGCGAACGAGCTTGCCACCGCGCTCGCGATCGGCAAGCGCGACATTCGTCTCAAGGGACGGATGATCGTGTGCTTCTCGCCAAAGGGCGGATCGGGAAAGACCACCATCGCGCTGAACCTCGCCACGATCCTGCGCCGCCGCGGCCACTCCGTCGCGCTCATGGACGGCGTGATGCAGTTCGGGTCTCTCCGTCATGTCCTGCAGGTGCCGCCCGCAACACGTTCGATCGTCGATCTCCCCACCGGTCAGGGCATGCGGACGTCGCTCTCCGAGGTCCTGTGGGAAGGGCCGAGCGGAGTCCAGGTGCTTCTCGGCCCGCCTCGTCCCGAAGAGGCCGAGCTCATGGCCGCGCCCGATGTCGCGATGGCCATGCAGCTCCTCGCGGAAGACCACGACTACGTCATCGTGGACGCGCCGTCGAAGCTCGGCGAAGAGACCCTCGCGATCCTCGATGTCGCCGACATCATCCTTCTCGTCGTCACGTATATGCAGGCCTCGATCGCGAACACACGTGCCGCGGTCGACACGTTCGAGGCCCTCGGCTACAAGGGTCAGAAGCCGATCCTTCTCGTGGTGAACCAGTCCGATAGCGCCGCCGGCATGTCGAAGGGTGGCATCGAGCACACCCTCAACCTTCCGGTCGTCGCCGAGATCCCCACCGATTGGAAGCTCGTCCAGGAGTCGCTGAACAAGCAGCAGCCGTTCGTCCTCTCGTCGCCGAACGCCCCCGTGTCGAAGGCGATCGACGCGCTCGCCAACTCGCTCGTCCAGCAGCAGCGCCGCTAACCCTCCGGTGAACGGGGGCGCCGACCGGCCGATAGGCGTGTTCGATTCGGGCGTTGGCGGACTCACCGTCCTCCGCGAGCTCCGTCGCCAGCTCCCGAGCGAGTCGACGATCTACCTCGGCGACGAGGCGCGCATGCCCTACGGTCCGCGAGAGCCGGCGGAGGTCGTCGGATTCACCCGCGAGGCGATGCGCTGGTTCGCCCAGGCCGATTGCAAGCTCGTCGTGATCGCGTGCAACACGGCGACGTCGGTCGCGCTCGAAACGGTGCGCGACGAGTTTCCGGTGCCGACGATCGGCGTCATCCGGCCCGGGGCGGCCGCGGCCCTCTCCGCGACGGCTCGCCGCGCGGTCGGGGTGCTCGCGACCGTGCTCACCGTCCGCAGCGGCGCGTACGTCCGTGCCCTCCGTGATCTGGACCCGCTAGTCGACGTCGCGCAGCAGGCCTGCCCAAAGCTTGTCCCGCTCGTCGAGGATGGAAAGGCCGAGAGCCCCGAGGCTCTCGATGCCGTGCGCGAATACGTCGAGCCGCTCCTGACGGAGGGCGGCGTCGTCCGCCCGGTCGTCGACACGCTCCTCCTCGGTTGCACGCATTACCCGTTGCTGCGCGCCGCGATCGAGAAGATCGCCGGACGCGACGTGCGCGTCGTCGACTCCGCGACTACGACCGCGCTCGCGGTGCGCGAGGTCCTCGCCTCGCACCGGCTGACGAGAGACGGCGGGCGCTCCGAGCACGCGCTCTTCTGCACGGGATCGGTCGACCGGTTCCGCGCGATCGCGCGCGCGATCTTCCACGAGGATCCCCCCGAGGTCCGCGAGACGAGCCTCACGACGTGAACGTCGTCTCGGCGATCACCGGCCTGCCCTACGTCGGCAAGACCACGCTCTTCAACCTCCTCACGGGCGCGCACGCGAGTACCGGCGCGTTCGCCGGCGCGGAGGCGGAGACGAACGTCGGTGTGGCCAAGGTCCCGGACTCGCGCGTCGAGCAGCTCGCCGCGTTGTACCGCCCGAAGAAGATCACCCACGCCGAAGTGATGTACCGCGACATCGGCCTCGCGCACGCGGAGAAGCCAGGTCAGGCGATCTCCACCCAAAAGCTAGGCGACCTGCGCACCGCGGACGCCATCGTGCACGTCGTTCGCGCATTCAGCGCGCCGTCCGTCCCGCACGTCGATGGTTCCGTCGATCCGGTGCGCGACCTCTCGACGGTAGAGCTCGAGCTGCTGTTCGCCGATCACGCCGTCGTCGAGCGGCGCCTCGAGCGCATCGAGCCGGAGCTCCGCACCTCCAAGGGGCCGGAGCGCGAAACGAAGGAGCGCGAGAAGGCCGTCCTGCAACGCGCGCTCGCGGCGCTGGCGGAGGAACGTCCGCTTCGCGACCTCGACCTCGATCCCGACGAGGAGAAGGCGATTCGCGGCTTCCGCTTCCTCACGCGGATGCCGGTCCTCGTCGCCGTAAACCTCGACGAGAACGATGTCGCCGATCCCGAGCGGATCATCGCGCCGGTGCGCGAGGCGGCAAAGGCCCATCGCGCGAGCGCGGTCGTTCCCGTTTCGGCGAAGCTCGAAGCGGAGATCGCCGAGCTGCCGCCGGACGAGGCGGCGTCGTTTCGCAAGGACCTCGGCCTCGCAGAGCCCGCCCTCGACCGCCTCATCCGCGCGACGTACGGCCTTCTCGGGCTGTGCTCGTTCTTCACGGTCGGCGACGACGAGGTGCGCGCTTGGACCGTCTCGTGCCGCGCGCCGGCGCAGCAGGCGGCCGGTGCGATCCACACCGACCTCGAGCGCGGCTTCATCCGTGCCGAGGTAATCGGGTGGGAGGAGCTCCTGAAAGCCGGAAGCGAGGCCAACGCGAAGAAACTGGGCATGATGCGGACCGAAGGGAAAACCTATCCCGTGAAGGACGGCGAGGTTTTGCACGTCCTATTCAACGTGTGATGTTCGACCTGGTCTCGATCGGGCACGCGGCGCGCGACGAGTTCGAGGGCGATCCCGAGTGGCGCATCGGTGGGACCGCGACGTATGCCGCGGCCGCGGCCGCATCCCTCGGCGATCGCGTCGCCCTTCTCACCCGCGTCGGCCCGAACGAGCGCGACCGGCTCGCGGCGCGCTGTCGGGAGCTCGGGATCGAGCTGCACGCCTTCGAGAGCGCGGTCACCACGACATTTTCGTTCCGCTACGTCGACGGCCGGCGCCGCTTGCGCCTCAAGGCGCGTGCGAAAGGCATCGGCGCGGAGGCGATCCCGCCGGCCCTGCGCGAGACGCGCTCGGTCGTGCTCGCGTCGATCGCGCACGAGATCGAGGCGTCAGTCTTCGAGGTGTACGGCGGCGTGCCTCGTGTCCTCGCCGCTCAGGGCTACCTGCGGTCGTGGGACGCCGATGGCACCGTCAGGCGACGCGAGTGGGACGAAGCGCACGAGGTGCTCGAACGCGTGACCGTCGCCGTCGTGAGCGAGGAGGACATCGAGGGCGACTTCGAGCTCGCGCGCGGATGGGCCAAAACGGCGCCGGTGATCGTGACCATCGCGGAACGCGGCGCGATCGTCCTACGCGGCCGGCGGGAGGTCGAGGTCGGGGGCTTCCCGGCGGACGAGGTGGTAGATCAGACCGGTGCGGGCGACGCCTTCTGCGCCGGGCTCGCGCTGGCCCTCGCGGACGGAGACGATCTCGAAGCGGCGGCCCGCTTTGCGAACGCCGTCGCTTCGTTCGCCGTCGAGGGCGTTGGGACGCTTGCCCTGGCGCCGCGGGACAAGGTGGAGGCGCGGATGCGGCGTCACTCGTCGTCCTTGTCGTCGAGCCCGTCATCGGACGCGCCGCCGGGTCGAACTATCCCGTAGTCCGCCTCGACCGGGCTGGAGAGCTCCAGGCCGGAGGCACGCATGTGCTCGAGCTCGTGCGCGTAATCACGGAGCATGCGCGCGGCATCGGTGAGTGTTCTCGCGCCCTCCATCGACCACTTTCCGCGGATCGTGACGCTTCCGCAGTCCGGACACTCGTAAATCGGTTCGCCGACCTCGATGTCTTGCGTCTCCTCCTGGCTCACTCGTCCTCCTCGACAAGACGCCTCGGCGACTCATCGCCTGGACGGACCGCGACGGCGAAGCCGTTGTCGGCCGGCTGGTCCAGCTCGAACCCCGCGCGGGCGAGCTGCTCGAGCGTCTCGGCGCGATCACGAAAACGTTGCGCCGCCTCGTTGAGCGTCCTCGCACCGTCCATCGTCCAACGCGCGCGGATGAAGAGGTAGCCGAAGTCCCGCCATTCCTCCATGTACTCGCGGAGCTCGTCGTCGGTCACGCCCCAGTACATCGGAATGCGCTTGCCGGCTACGGGTTGCTCTTCAATTCCTTCGACAGGGGTGTGATGTGCTGCGCGTAGAGACGGGCCCAGCTGTTACCGCGGACGACGTCGGCAATGAACTGATTCAAGAAAGGCAGGAAGCCCTGCCGGTCGGCGGTGTGCTTCTTCGTGCCCAAGCCGTAGCGCTCCGCCACCAATGGCCGTCCGACGATCTTGGTGTTCGGATCCTGGCGGATGAGGCTCCAGAGCGTCGGTTCGCTGGCGCCGATCGCATCGACCTGCCCTTGCTGCAGAGCGCTGAGGCAGGAGCTGTAGGTGTCGAGGGCGATGGTCCTCGCGGAATCGTTCGCGTCCTCGACGTGCGCTTCGACGCCGGACCCGCTCTGCACGCAGACGGTCTTCGTGTCCAGGTCAGCGAGGTCCTTGATCTCGTCGTTCATTGAACTCACGAGGATGCGCTCGCCGGTGATGAAGTAGGGGTCGCTCAGGTCGATGACGGCGGCCTGCTCTTCGGTTATGGCAAGCCGCGCGATGACCACGTCGGCTTGCGGGCTCGTGAGCGCTGTCGTCGCGGTGCTCCGGTCGACCGACACCCACTCGATGAATGAGTCGATGTCCGGCTGCAGGCCGAAGATGGAATTCGCGAGCGCGCGTCCGAGGTCAGCCTCGAAGCCCGAATACCGGCCGCTCGGCTCGCGGGTCGAAAACGGAGCCGCGTTGTCGAGCACGCCGATACGAATCTTGCCTTTCGCCTGGAGCGCGTACATGTAGGTCGTGAGCTCGAAGCGCGGCTGCGGTATCGCGATCGTCGTCGGGGTCGGCTCAGGTGACGACTGTGCCAGGCAGGAGACAACGGTCGCGATGATGAGCGCCAGACTCGCGAGGCGGCGGAGCATCAAGAGAGGAGCGTACCCGTCGTCGGAGACAGTCCCGTCGACTACTCTCGCTCCGTGGATGCGTTCGCTCCGGCACGCGCGTGGCTCCCTTCGTTGCCGGGTGAAGCGGGCGCCTTCGCCACTGACGCCGATGGGCACGCGCTCTTTTGCGAACGCGAAGACGAGCTCTTTCCTTCGGCCTCGCTGATCAAGGTGCCGCTCGTGATGGCGCTCTACGCCGACGCTGCACGAGGCCTTCTGGATCTAGACGAGCGTGTCGCGGTCGGCGACCGCGTCGACGGGAGCGGGGTGCTCCGACACATGCGGGACGTCGAGCGCCTTTCGCTCCGCGATCTCGCGATGCTCGGGATCATCGTGTCGGACAACACCGCGACGAATCGGCTGATCGAGCGGATCGGAGTTGATCGGGTGGGGGAGCGCCTACGCGATTGGGGCTGTCCCAATAGCCGACTGTCCCGGAAGATGTACGACTTCGAGGCCGCGAAGCGCGGGAACGAGAACGTAATGACCGCGCGGGAGACCGTGTCGCTCTTCGCGCGACTGCAGCGCGGCGAGTGCGAGGACCGGGCGACGAGCGATGCGGTCCTCGCGGTTCTCGAGCAGTGCCAGGACCGGACGATGCTGCTGCGCTACCTGCCACACGCCACGAAGGTGGCGCACAAGACCGGTACGCTCGACGAATCGCGCAACGACGCTGCCATCGTGCCTGGCGAGCGGCCGGTGATACTCGCGGCCTTCACCCGCAAGGTGCGCGATACCGGTGCCGCTGTTTCCTGGCTCGGGGTCCTCGGTTGGTGCGCATACCGCGCCGCGGGGAATTCGGGCGAGCCTCTTCCCCCGGAGCTTGCTCGTACCGCATGATGCGCGCGTGAGCTCGCGACATCGCCGGCGGTCTCCGCGCGTTCGTTT
>JALYSZ010000391.1 GCA_030854525.1 Chloroflexota bacterium
CTCACGTTCCGGGAGGATCCCCATGCCGACGATCCGTACCCGCAAACCTTCCCGCGTCCGCGACGCGATCGCCGCGGGCGGCGTTGTCCTTCGCGAGCGCGACGGTAAGCACGAGGTCGTTCTCACCGGCCGCTACGCCGACGGCACCTGGGTCTTTCCGAAAGGCACGCCTGACAAGGGCGAGGAGATCGAGGACACCGCGTTGCGTGAGGTCGAGGAAGAGACCGGCCTCAAAGTTCGGATCCTCCGCGACATCGGTACGACCGATTACTGGTTTGCCGCTCCGGGCGAGCGCGTTCACAAGTTCGTCCACTTCTTCCTGATGGAGCCGACCGGAGGCGACACGTCCGCGCACGACCACGAGTACGACGAGGTCCGGTGGGTCCCCGCCGACGAAGCACGGCGCCTGCTGTCGTTCGACACGTATCGCGAAATACTCGAGCGGGCCCTCGTTGCCGCCAGCGAGGCCGCGTGATGGCGACCGAGGCGCCGACCATGCGGCGGACGCCGCTGTACGACAAGCACGCCGCGCTCGGAGCCAAGATCGTGCCGTTCGCCGGCTACGAGATGCCGATCCAGTACGAGGGCATCGTCGCCGAGCATCGCGCGGTTCGAAGCCAAGCGGGCCTTTTCGACCTCTCGCACATGGGAGAGTTCTTCTTCAAGGGTCGCGGCGCCGGGGCGACGCTCGACCGCCTCGTCTCGAGCGACATCGCGGGCCTCGAGGTGGGCCAGGCGCGGTACGGGCTCCTCACCAACGAGCGCGGCACGATCGTCGACGACGTCATCGTCTACCGGATCAGCGACGGCGAGTACATGATGGTCGTGAACGCGGCGAACATCGCGAAGGACCGCGCACACGTCCTCGCGCACCTGAAGGAAGACGCCGCGCTCGACGATCGCTCGTACGCCACGGCTCTCGTCGCCATCCAGGGACCGCGTGCCGCGGACATCCTCGCGGGGCAGACCGACGCTGATGTGCGGTCGCTCCCATCCTTCGGCGTCACGCAGGGCCGCGTTGCCGGCGCCCGCGCGACACTGGCGCGCACCGGCTACACCGGCGAGGACGGCTTCGAGGTCTTCGTCGCCAACGCCGACGCGGGCAAGGTCTGGGACGCCCTGCTCGCCTCCGGCCGCGAACGCGGGATCAAGCCGATCGGCCTCGGCGCGCGCGACACGCTGCGTCTCGAGGCGCGCTTCTCGCTCTACGGCAACGACATCGACGAGACGACCGACCCGATCGAGGCGGGCCTCGGGTGGACGTGCAAGCTCGATAAGGAGTTCACGGGCCGGGACGTGATCGCCGCGAAAAAGGCCGAGGGACCGAAGCGGAAGATCGCTGGGCTCGTCGTCCAGGGCGGGGTCGCGCGCCACGGCCACGAGGTCACGCAGAACGGCGCTGTCGTCGGTCACGTCACGAGCGGGACGTACGGGCCCACCGTCGAGAAGAACATCGCTCTGGCCTACGTTCCAACGCCACTTTCAAAGGTCGGAACCGCACTCGGCGTCCGCATTCGTGGCAAGGACGTTCCCGCTACGGTAGTCAAAACACCCTTTTACCGGAGGCCCGAGTGAGCACGGTTCCCGACGATCTCAAGTACTCCAAAGAGCACGAGTGGGTGCGCGCCGACGGCGACGTGGCAACCATCGGCATCACGCACTTCGCGCAAGAGCAGCTCGGGGACGTCGTGTTCGTCGAGCTCCCGGAGAAAGGCGCGACAGTGCGCCAGTTCTCGAGCCTCGGCGTCGTCGAGTCGGTGAAGGCCGCGTCCGATATATACGCGCCGATCTCGGGCGAGGTCGTCGAACGAAACATGAAAGTCATCGAGAAGCCCGAGCTCATCAACACCGTGCCGTACGGCGACGGATGGTTGATAAAGGTGCGGCTCGCCGACAAAGGCGAGCTCACGCAGCTCCTCTCGTCTGCCGACTACCGCTCGCACATCGGCGAGACTGCCGGCGCCGGCGGAGATTAATCGCCGAGAGATTGAATAAAAACCCCTACTCCTCGCACACCGAGGCCGACCGCGCGGCGATGCTCGAACGCGTCGGCATCAAAAGCGTCGATGAGCTACTGACCGCGATCCCGAAGGACGCGCTCCGTCCGAAGCTCGGCCTGCCCGCGGGTATGTCTGAGCTCGAGGTCCAGTCGCACCTCGAGGCGCTCGCGGCGAAGAATCGGACGGCAGCGGCTGGGCCGTTCTTCCTTGGCGGGCCGGTGCAGCGTCGCTACATCCCGGCGGCGGTGCCGGTGCTCGCGCTCCGCGGCGAATTCCTCACCGCGTACACGCCTTATCAGCCGGAGGTCAGCCAGGGGACGCTGCAGGCGATGTTCGAGTACCAGTCGCTGATGAGCGAGCTGCTCGCGCTCGACGTCGTGAACTCGTCGATGTACGAGGGCGGCTCAGCGGTGGCCGAGGCTGCATTCATGGCGGTGCGGCTCACCGGCCGGAAGAAAGTGGTGATAGCGAGCGAGGTCTACTACCAGTTCCGGCACACGCTGCGGACGTACGCGCGCGGACCCGAGCTCGAGATCGTCGAGGTGACGACGGCCGAGCTCGCCCGGTCTGCGGATGGCGCGGCCTGCCTCATCGTTCAGAGCCCGGATGCGTTCGGTGGTCTTGTCGACGTTCGCGCGATCGCCGAGGCGGCGCACGCGGCGGGCGCGCTCTGCGTGCAGGTCACCGAGCCGCACGCGGCCGCGCTGCTCGAGCCACCAGGCGCGGTCGGCGCCGACATCGCGGTCGGTGAAGGGCAACCGCTCGGTATCCCGATGAGCTTCGGCGGGCCCTATCTCGGCATCTTCGCGTGCCGCGCCGGCCTCGTGCGCCAGATGCCCGGCCGCATCGCCGGTGAGACGCGCGACGTCACGGGACGCCGCGGCTTCGTCAACACCCTGCAGACGCGCGAGCAGCACATCCGCCGCGAGAAGGCCACGAGCAACATCTGCACGAACGAGGCGATCGCCGCGATCACCGCGGCTGTCTATCTCGCGCTCATGGGCCCGTCAGGCTTGCGCGCAGCGGCGCGGCTGGGCGTGGCCAAGGCGCACGCCCTCGCCCAGCGCGTGTCGGCGCTTCCCGGATTCACCGTGACGACGCGCGGGCCGTTCCTCGATCGGTTCGCGTTCTCGCTGCCGCCCGAGCGTCGCGACATGGCCATCGTCGACGCACTCGTGGAGCAGGGGATCCTTGTCGACGCGACCTATTCGGCATACGGGCATCGCGACGAGCTCATCGTCCAGTGCACCGAGATGACGACCGACGCGGAAATGGACGCGCTCGTCGCCGCGCTCCAACGCGTCGCCGGCGCAAGCCGCGAGGCGGTCGCAGCACGATGACTATCCGCACGCAGGTCATCCCAGAGTCCGGCATCGAGACAGTCGTTCCCGCGCTCGAGCCACTGCTCATCGAGATGCACGAAGACGGCCGCGCGGGCCGGCACATCCGCGGCGGGGACGAGGCCGATGCGCTCATTCCGGCGGCGTTCCGCCGCACGGCGCCGCTCGGCCTCCCCGAGCTCACCGAGCCGCAGGTCGTTCGTCACTTCACGCACCTCGCGCAGCTCAACTACGCGGTGGATACGGGCATGTATCCGCTCGGCTCGTGCACCATGAAATACAGCCCGAAGGTCAACGACCGGGTCGCGTCGCTCTTCGGGGATGTGCACCCGCGCCAGCCGGACGTGACGGTTCAAGGTGCCCTCGCTGTCCTCTACGAGCTCGAACAGTTGCTCGCGAAGGTGACCGGCATGGATGCCGTGACGCTGCAGCCGGCCGCGGGGGCGCAGTCAGAGTTCACCGCGATCCTGATTTTCAAGGCCTACCACCAGAAGCGCGGTGAAGGCGCGAAGCGCCGTCGGGTGATCGTGCCGGACACCGCGCACGGCACGAACCCCGCCTCAGCTGCGATGGGTGGCTGCGAAGTGACGACTGTGAAGAGTGACGCGCACGGGAACATCGACCTCGTCTCGCTGAAGGCGGCGCTCGCTGACGACGTGGTCGGCCTCATGCTCACGAATCCGAACACGCTCGGCCTCTTCGAAGAGCGCCTGCGCGAAGTGTGCGACGCGGTGCACGCCGTGGGGGGACTTGTGTACGGAGACGGCGCGAATATGAACGCGCTGCTCGGCGTCGCGCGTCCGGGCAACCTTGGCTTCGACTGCATCCACATCAACGTGCATAAGACCTTCTCGACTCCTCACGGCGCCGGCGGACCCGGGGCGGGACCGCTCTGCGTGAAGGCACCCCTCGAGCCTTTCCTGCCGCAGCCGCGGATCACACGCGACGAAAGCGGCTACCACCGAGAGATCGCGGAGGGCGATCAGTCCATCGGACGCGTGCGGACCTTCGTCGGGAACTTCGGCGTGCTCGTGCGCGCGTACACGTACATGCGCACGCTCGGCGAAGAAGGACTTGCGGAGGCCTCGAACGACGCGATCCTCGCCGCGAACTATCTGCTCGCGCAGCTTCGTGACTCGTACGACGTCGCGTTCGATCGCCCCTGCATGCACGAGTTCGTGCTCTCCGCCGCACGCCAGAAAAAGCTCGGCGTGTCGGCGCTCGACGTCGCGAAGGCGCTCATCGACGAAGGGTTCCACCCACCGACGGTGTATTTCCCACTTGTCGTCCCGGAAGCGCTGATGATCGAGCCGACCGAGACCGAGCCGCGCGAGACGCTCGACGCGTTCGCCGCCGCGATGATCCGCATCGCCGAGCGAGCGAAGACCGATCCCGCGTCGGTGAAGGCCGCGCCGAAGCACGCGCCCCTCGCGCGACTCGACGAGGTGCACGCGGCCCGCAACCCGAAGCTCAAGTGGCAGCGACCGACCTAGTCCGCGGCTCGACGCGGGTCGCGATGGTGTGGCCTCAGGTCGCGATCGTCCAACGAGACGTCGCCGACCTGCGCGCCGCGCCCTCCGCTGAAGCGGAGCTCGTCGATCAACCGCACTACGGCGAGAACGTCGCCGTCCTCGGCGAGACCGCCACGTGGCGGTACGTGCAGGGTCCCGATCAGTACTTCGGCTGGATCGCTCTCGACGATCTCGCCGTACTGACCGGCTACCCCAAGAGGTACGTGGTCGCGGTCGTTCTGGCTGATGTTCGAGCGGCGCCGCGCGCGGACGCGGAGGTGATCGCGCGCCTACCGGCCGGGGCGAATGTCCCCGCGATCGTGGCGAGCATCGAGCAGCTCGATGCGACGGACCGACCCATCCCGCACGACCATCCGGATGGCTGGCGCGAGATCCACATCGGACCGGGCTGGCGAACCGGATACGTCGCTCTGACCGACCTCGTCGACGTTCGACAGCTCCCGCACCGTTACCCGACCGCCGATGACTACCTGAAAACGGCGGAATCGTTCATCGGCGTTCCTTACTTATGGGGCGGTACGACCGCACTGGGTTTGGACTGTTCTGGGCTCGTTCAGCAGGTGTACCGTTTGAACCGGGTGGCCC
>JALYSZ010000392.1 GCA_030854525.1 Chloroflexota bacterium
CACGATCGGTGCGGTGAACGTCCGCGCGCAGTCCTACACGGGAAACATCTTCAATGTCTCCGCGTCGGGTGCCTCGTCCTCGACAGGGACGCTCGCGAACCTACAGAGTAATCAGCTCGCGGGTCAGATCCTGAACGTCGACGCTCAGGCGCTCACGACCGGCAAGGCCGTGGTCGTGACTCTCGGCACCGGGGGCACGGGCTTCTACCTGAACACAGCGACCGGCGGTTACAGCGGGAACCTCATCCAGCTGCGTGCGAACAACGCGGACCGCTTCGTGGTCGACGCGGCTGGGAACGCCACAATCGGCGGGACGCTCACCGTGACCGGCGCGTCGACGTTCAACGGCAACGTGACGGTCGCCGCGAACAACAACTTCACTCAGAACGGCACCGGCAGCTTCAGCACCGGCACCGGCGCGGTGTCGCTGAACGGGGCCACGACGGTCAACGGCGCGCTCACGGTCGCCGCGAACAACAACTTCACCCAGAACGGCACCGGCACCTTCAGCACCGGCACCGGCGCGGTGTCGCTCAACGGCAACGTGACCGTCGCCGCGAACAACAGCTTCACGCAGAACGGCACCGGCACCTTCAGCACCGGTACCGGCGCTGTCTCACTGAACGGGGCCACGACGGTCAACGCCGCGCTCACGGTCGCCGCGAACAACAACTTCACGCAGAACGGCACCGGCACCTTCAGCACCGGTACCGGCGCGGTGTCGCTGAACGGCAACGTGACGGTCGCCGCGAACAACAACTTCACGCAGAACGGCACCGGCACCTTCAGCACCGGTACCGGCGCGGTGTCGCTCAACGGCAACGTGACGGTCGCCGCGAACAACAACTTCACGCAGAACGGCACCGGCACCTTGAGCACCGGTACCGGCGCGGTGTCGCTCAACGGCAACGTGACGGTCACCGCGAACAAGACCTTCACGCAGACCGGCACCGGGACGTTCAGCACCGGCACCGGCGCCGTCTCGCTGAACGGCAACACCGCGGTGACCGGCACTCTGAGCGCGACGGGCCTCACTACTGCGACAGGCGGCATTCAAGTCGGTGCCACTGGCACCTCGTACACGCTCGTAAAGACGTACTCCGCGTCGATCACGCCTGCCTCGATCGGTCAGTCCACATCGTCCGAGCAAACGTTCGCCCCCGCCGGATACAGCGGCCTCGCCGTCGGCGACAAGGTGATCGTCAACCCTCCGGGCCAGACCGCTGGTTGCCCGCTCAGCGCAGCGCGTGTCTCGGCCGCGAACACCCTCGCGCTCACCTTCACAAACGCCACCCAAGGCACCTGCACCCCGCTCGCAGGCACCTACACCGTCATCGCGTTCCGGTAGGCTGGAGCCGCCGGTGAACGAGAACGCGATCGTCGTTCCGATCAGCGCACTTCGGCGGATCTTCATCCTCCTCGTTGTCCTCATCGGGCTCATCGTCCTTGTGCTCGTCGCACGCACGCAGCTTTTCCGTGCCGGCATCTCGACGCTCTTCGCGCCGAGCGCCGCCGAAGTCATCGACAGGAACGCTTACCAGTCGGTTTTTCTCGCGAACGGGTCCTCGTATTACGGAAAGCTCGCGCCGCAAGGCGACGACTGGTTCGTGCTTTTGGATGTCTTTTATCTCACGGTCTCGGATCAGAGCGGCACGCAGCTGATCAAGCGCGGCTCCGAGCCATGGGGGCCAAGAGACCCGATGATCATCCCTAAGTCGCAAGTGCTCGTCATCGAGAACATGCGCGACGACAGCGACGTCATGGCGGCGATCCGGAGGTTCAAGTCAGGACAGGCTCCGGCCGCGACCCCACCTCCGCAGACCGTCCCGCCGACCGCAACCCCAATCGCCTCGCCGAGTCGGACGGCGAGCCCGAGCCCAACGCGCTGACGACGCTCGGACTCGCCTATCGCCGTGCGGCGCGCTGGGTGGCCGTGAACCGGCAGCTGCTCCGGAACGTTGGGATATCGCTCGTCGTATTTCTGGCCGCGGTGCTCTTGACCCAGTGGTGGGACTTCACCGTGCCGGCGCTCGGCAGAGCGCAATACCAAGCCGTCTTCTTGGCGAACGGCCAGACGTACTTCGGTCGCTTCTACGACCGGATCGGCGCGTACGCGAAGATCGAGGACGTCTACTACCTCCAGCAGACGTCGGCTGCGGATCCGAATGCGGCCCCCGACACGAAGATCGTGCGACGCGGACGCGAGCTGCATGACCCCTCGTCGCGCATGTTGATCCCCAAATCGGCCATCTTGTTCGTCGAGGATCTGACCACCGCGTCCCCGATCGCACAGTTCATGCGGCAGGACAGCCGTTGAGCCTCTACGACCCGGAGCGCGATCGCGTCCGGATCGCGGGCCGTTGGCTGCGCTGGACGGTTCCCTGGGTCGCGGCCCCACTCCTCCTCGGGGTCCTCGTTTCCGCGAATGTCGACGTCCGCTCCCTTCCGATCTTCGGAGCTGAACGACTCTCCGCGGTCCTGTTCCTGGATGGTCAGGCGTACTTCGGCCACCTCGACGATTCCGGCGAGAGCGGCACGCTCGTACTGCGCGATGTGTACTACTTCAAGAACTCCAACGGCGGCCCAAGCGGCCTCCCGGTCGGTCTCGTCAGGCGCGGCACTGAAGCGCACGAGCCGGCGGATGGCATGCGCATCAACCGCGATCGCGTGCTCGCTGTCGAACGTGTTGGACTGTCCTCCGCGGTAGCGCAGGCGATTCAGGTCGATCGCGAGGTCAGACATGTCTCGCCGCCGCTGTCCCTCAATCCAATCACGGTCGCGGGGCCGAGCGGCCTCGTCGCGCAACGCGCCGCGGCCGAGCATGACCTTCAGCGTGCCTGGAAGGCCGCCGTCGACCAGCTAACGAAGCTTAATGAACTCGTCTTGCCGATAAGCAAGGCGGAGGCGCAAGCCGTCACGCAGAAAGCGATAGACGACCTTCGGGCAGTCCGCCGTAACAGGCTTGCCGCGCTCGGGAGCGCGAGCGGGATGTCGGCGGCCGAAGTGGATGCCTACGTCCGCGCGACCGACCCGATCCTTGACACGCAGACCTTTGCGAGTGGGTCTGCCGCGCTGGTCGCGCCGGATCTGGACGCGATTGTCACTCGCGCAGCGCAGCTCTACGG
>JALYSZ010000003.1 GCA_030854525.1 Chloroflexota bacterium
CGGCACCCTCGCCGCGCTGCATCGCCGCGACGCGACGGGTCGAGGGGAGATCGTGGATGTCGCGCTCTACGAGTCGGTGTTCTCGCTGATGGAGGCGGTTCTACCGGAGTACGGCTTCGCACACGACATTCGTCAGCGACGAGGGAATGCCCTCCTGGGCTCAGCACCGTCGAACGTGTATCCCACCGGCGACGATCGCTGGATCACCATCGGCGCGAATGGCGACTCGATCTTCCGACGCTTCTGCAGCGCGATCGGGCGCCCCGAACTGGCGGACGATCCACGCTTCGCCGACAACCAGTCTCGTCGTACGAACGTCGCGGAACTTGACGGGCTCATCACGTCCTGGACGCGTCGGCATGATCTCGCTGAGATCTGGGAGATCCTGGTGCAGGCGGAGGTGCCGGCGGCGCCCGTCTACAGCATCGCTGACATCGTCGCGGATTCCCAGTACGAGGCGCGCGACATGATCCTCCGCCTCACCGGTCCGGATGGCATCGGCGAATTGCTGGTGCCCGGGGTCGTACCGAAGTTCGACGAGGCGCCGAGCGAGGTCCGGTGGCTCGGGCGCGAGGCAGGCGCGGATACAGCGCGGGTATTAAAGGAGATCGGGATCAACGATCTGGACCTGCAGCGCCTGGCGACGGAGTCGGTGATCAGTCTGGGTGGCAAGGTCGCGGCGGAAGCCGGCTCGGCGAAGGCATTGGAGTAGGGATGACAGCTGACAGCCGCGACGGCGTTCGGAGCGTCCAGCGCGCGCTCTCGCTCCTCATGTTCTTCGATGAGCAACATACGGCCCGAACGGTTCGCGAGCTGGTAGAGGCCGCCGAGCTTCCGAAGACCACGGTCTTGCGGCTGATCCAAACGCTCGAGGGAGCTGGCTACCTCTTCAGCCGGCCCGACGGGCGAATCAGTCTGGGTCCGAGACTGATCCGCCTCTCGCGGGCGGTCGACCGTGTCTGGCGCCTCCCGGTTGCAGTGGACGCGACCATGGAACGGCTGTGTGAGCGAAGCCGTGAGACGGTCAACCTGTACGTTCTCGAGGGATATTCGCGTGTCTGCGCCGCGCAGAAGCAGGGGCCGCACTCCATCCGCTATGTCGTGCCCGTCGGCGCGCAGCTGCCGCTCTGGGGTGGCGCTTCCGCGAAGGTGCTGCTCGCCGACGCACCAACTGACCTCATTGATCTCGTCTTGCAGCAAGGGGAAAAAGACGCCAGCTATCGCGCGTGGTTGATGCACGAGCTTCGTCGCGTGCGTGAAGCGGGGGTCGCCACCAGTCACGGCGAGCGCGAACGCGGATCCTCTTCCGTGGCCGCGGCGATCCGCGCCGGTGATCGAACTGTCGCCGCGCTCGCGATCTCCGGCCCGACCATGCGGTTCACCGACCTGCGGGTCCACGAGTTCGCCGAGTTGCTCAAGAACGCGACACGCGACATGGAGCGGTCGTTCACAAAAGACATGGACCAGGAGGCGCTGGGGGCGGTATGGGTCAACACGGGCGTAGCGCGCTAAGTCGGTTCCGCGAAGGCGGCCACGCATGGTGGGAGACCGCCATCAGTGACATCCAGCCTGGGCAGATCGTCATCCGGGGTGAGCGAATCGAGCACCTCATCGAGTCGATGTCGTATGCATCCGTCCTCGCCCTGACCGTGGGCAATCTGCGGCTGTCGTCCAGTCAGGCGCGTTTGCTGGAAGCAGCGCTCGTTGCCGGGATCGACCATGGGGTGCGCGCGCCTTCGATCGCCGCCGCGCGGATGGCCGCAACCTGCGGAGTTCCCCTCAATTGCGCCATCGCCACGGGAATCAACCTTCTCGGCGACGACCATGGCGGTGCTGGCGAGCAGTGCATGGAACTGCTCAGCGAAGTGACGGCCCGGGCCGCGGGTACGTCTGTGGAGACGGTGTCGAGCGCCGTGATAGCCGAACGTCTGGCGACCGGGGCGATGATCCCGGGCTTCGGTCACCAGCTCCATAAGGAGCGCGATCCCCGGCGGGCGCCGATGCTCAAGCTCATCGACGCGGCCATCGCCGCCGGCGAGATCGAAGGTTCTTTTGCGCGCGCCGCGATCGCGCTCGAAGACGCTCTCGCGAAGGTGAAGGGGCGGACCCTGGGGCTGAATGTCG
>JALYSZ010000004.1 GCA_030854525.1 Chloroflexota bacterium
TGATGCCGAGCTGCGCCGCGATGTCCTTGGTCGCGTGTCCGGTTCGAACGAGCTCGAGGACTTCTGCTTCGCGCTGAGAGAGTGGCGACATCTGCTTCCTCCTTGCTGGTGCCGCCACACCGGCAGATCGACCGTACGCGCGCATGCGCTGGTGGTCGGGTCGATGAGGTATCGGTCGCGGTCAGACCTATGCTCGGTCGATGGCCACTACGACTCGGATCATCGTGTACACGGGCAAGGGCGGCGTTGGAAAGACGAGCGTCGCGGCCGCGACCGCGCTTCTATCCGCAGAGCGAGGGAAGCGCACGCTTGTCATCTCGACCGATATCGCTCACTCGCTTGCCGACTCTTTTGATGTGCCGCTCGGGGGCGAGCCGACGCGCATCGTCGACAACCTCTGGGGTCAGGAGTCGGACGTCTACTACAACGTCCGCCGCTATTGGGGAACGATCCAGCGCTACGTGCAGAGCGTGTTCAAGTGGCGCGGCCTCGACGACGTGCTCGCCGAGGAGCTGACGGTGCTGCCTGGGATGGACGAGCTATCGAGCCTTCTCTGGATCGCCGAGCACCATGACAGCGGCAACTACGACGTCATCGTGGTCGATGCGGCGCCCACCGGCGAGACGGTGCGCCTGCTCTCGCTGCCCGAGGCGGGACGCTGGTGGCTCGAGCGCATCTTTCCGATCCAACGGCGCGCGATGCAGATCGCGGGGCCGGTCCTTCGCCGCGTGATGGGCGTCCCGATCCCCGACGACAGCGTCTTCGCCGCGGGCGAGGAGCTTTTCCATCGGCTCGACCACATGCAGCAGCTCCTCGCGGACGACCAGAAGAGCTCGGTGCGGCTCGTGCTCAACCTCGAGAAGATGGTCATCAAAGAGGCGCAGCGCTCGTTCACGTACTTCCACCTCTTCGGGTACCCGACGGACCTGGTCGTGTGCAACCGCGTGCTCCCGGAGGGTGCGGGAGCGTATTTCGAGGCGTGGCAGGAGGCGCAGCGCCGCTACCAGCCGCTCGTCGAGGAGTCCTTCGCGCCGGTGCCGGTTCGGCCCGTGCCGTTTTTCGATCAGGAGGTGGTCGGGATAGAGATGCTGCGGAAGCTCGGGGCTGCGCTCTTCGCCGACGAGGATCCCGCGCAGTTCTTCTACCGCGGCCGGCCTTACCGCGTGCGCCGCGAGAACGGCGGCTATGTGCTCACGCTTGACCTGCCGTTCACGTCGAAGGAGCAGGTGAGCCTCCTGCGGAACGGCGACGAGCTGGTCCTGCAGGTCGGGTCGTGGCGGCGCAACCTGGTATTACCGCGTGCTCTTGTGGAAGCGCCTGCGAAAGGCGCAAAGTTCGAGGGGAACACGCTCCGCGTGGACTTCGCGGCACCCGTCCGCGACTAGGGGGAGAAGGCAATGGCTACAACGACAGAGCTCGAAGCGCGCATCAAAGAGCTGGAAGCGCGCCTGCGCGAGATGGACGACGACCGAATGGGCGGACGAGGCCGCGCGCTGGTCGACGAGCTCTTTCCGCCCGAGTCGCGAAAGCACATGCGCGAAGCGTGGAAGCACAACCTCATGGCGGTCCGTTCGGTGCTCGATCACTGGATCGAGAAGCAGGACGGAGACACCAACTCCGGTACGAAGCGCCGCGAGTCGATCTCCGTCGAATAGCTAGACCCGCACGACCTCGATCTTCGTCGGCGCGCCTTTCGCGTACGTGACGACGACGCCCTCGCAGTAGCCGAACGACGCGCCTTCTAACGGAGTGCGCAGCCGCTGCGCGAGCGTTAACGCCGGCAGCTCGATGATCCCGCCGTGCGACACCGCGAGGACGCGATCCTTCTCGCCGACGCGCATCGCGACACGTGCCCAGGTCGCAAGCTGCTCGGTCGCGAACTTGCGCGCGTCCTCTCGCTCGCGAAGGACCTCTGCCCAATCCGCGAGCGTGCGCATCTCGCCGAAAATGCGATCCCCGATCACGCCGCCCATCTCGGGAAGGAAGCCGGGCTCCACCGCATTGAGCCGCCCGGCGATCGTCCGCGCGGTCTCCTTCGCGCGCGGTAGTGGACTCGACAGGACGAGCGCGAAATTCGGGGCGCGTTTCGCGAGGGACTGGGCCATCTCGCGGCCGACAGCGGAGAGCGCGCTCTGCTCGTTGCCGCGATCGGTCCGCTCGGCGTGACGGCGGATCTCAACGATTGCCAAGACGGCAGCGTGGCACACGCGAAGTAAATGTGCCGTCAACGATGACGGCCGGTCATGACGATTCCACAACCGTTCGGTGCCGAACACTTTGCGAGTTCTTTTTAGGAACGCCCCGTGCTGCTCGCCCGCTCGGCTCGGAGAGCCGCCGATTCGCGCAAAGCCGTCCTCCGGGGAGAAATAACGGCCAGAGGCCGCAGTCGGAAAGCGAGGAGCGAATGCGCCCACACGGATCACTGGGTTCGGGAGTCAAGCGATCGATCACGATCACAGTCGCGTTAGTCCTGTCTCTCGCGAACGGTGCTCTCGCAAGCGCGG
>JALYSZ010000020.1 GCA_030854525.1 Chloroflexota bacterium
CGCCGGCGCCACTCCCGCAACCCGAGACCACGACGGTACGCATCCAATGTGCCTCGTGCGACGCTCCGGTCATGGCCGCAGAGCGCTTCCTGCGCGACGAAGGTTTCACCGATGTTCAGATCACCGATACGGGCGGTGCTGCTGCGCTCGCGGCCGGAAAGCTGGACATGACGATCATGTTCCCGCCGTCGATGGCCAACGCGATCCAGAGCGGCGCGAGCATCGTGGCCCTCGGCAGTATTCACCCGGGTTGCGTCGAGATCTGGGCACAGCCAAGCGTCGGGTCAGTCAAAGACCTGCGCGGCAAGACGATCGTCGTCCGCGCCAAGACGCTCGCCGAGCTCGGCTACAGCTACACCGCCCTCGTGCTCAAGCAGGCGGGGGTCGACCCGAAAGACGTGAACTTCGTCGTCCAGGCCGACGCCGACCCGGTGAAGCTCTACCTCGACGGGAAGAACGACGCCGTGTTCGTGGCGACCACCTCCGCCGCGGCGCTCAAGGCGAACCCGTCGAACAAAGGCCACCTCATCCACTCCCAGGTCATGGACGAGCCCTGGGCTCATCTCGACTGCTGCATCCTGGTCACCACGCAGGAGTGGTACCGGGCCAACCCCGTTGCCGCGAAGCGAGCGCTGCGAGCTGTCTATCGTGCCGCGGACGCGCTCCCCGCCGATCGCGCGGACGCGGTGAAGCTTGCGACTGACAAGGGTCTCTTCGGCGGGACCGCGAACTACGCGCTCGTCCGCGAGGCCGCGAACATGGTCCCGCTCGAGTGGCGCGACTCCGACCCCGAGAAGAGCATCCGCTTCTTCGCGCCACTCCTTACCGACATGGGACTCATGAAGATCACCCTCGACGATCTCCTGAAGTCCGTCGACCTGCGCATCCTGCGCGAGCTGAAGACCGAACTGAAGAGGTAGTGCGATGCATTCCACGACCTTCGGGGTGGTCTGAGCTCCCGCCCTGTCGGCCAGCCGAGTTGACGCCGGACAGGGGATGGAGACGTGGGAAGGCGGGACACTGGCGCGCCCGCAGTCTTAGCCCGCTTCGTCGCTCATCGACAGCCGACAACAAAAGACGCGGTTCACGGACCGACTTCTGTCTAGATAACGCGGAACACGCGACAGAGGCGACGGCGGGAATCGAACCCGCGATGAAGGCTTAGCAGACCTCGGTCGCGGCGCGCTGATTGCGGTCAGCCCAGCCTGTTCCACGGAGACGTCTCGGCTAACTGAGCCGACGGGCAGACTCGAACTGCCGACCGGCGGTTTACGAAACTCCTGCTCTGCCTTGGAGGCGCATCTGCGCGAGTCGGATAGCCGCTACATAGAGAGATCGACGCAGACGGGTACGGCGCAGTCGACAGCGTCGGCCATCCGAGCCTCTGAATCGGCGCGGTTCAGCTGGCCGGGGACGCCATCTTGACAAGGGTCAATCATGTGCGCCGTGAGCGGCGAGGCGTGGCGAGCTCTCCACGACGAGCGTGGCCACAAGCGCGACTGGTACTGCGAAGACGTGCTCGGCGGCAGACTGAGCATCCGCGTCATTTACGAAGACGACCGTGTGCTTGCGATCCACCACCCTTACCCGGAAGCTGAGATTCATGCCGTGGTGCTGCCGAAATCCCATGTCGAGTCCCTGATGGCGGTCGAGTTCCGCGATCCGGCTCTGCTCGTTTCGATGGTCACCGCAGTTCAGGAAGTCGCGCGCAAGCTCGGCCTCACTCAATCTGGCTTTCGCCTCGAGGCGAACGCCGTTTGCGCCTGGGGTCACGCCTCATGTCCACTGGCACGTCATGGGACCGGGCGTCCCGCCGCCTCCGTTTGGTGTAAGCGCGCCGAGGCCGTGACTGTGCCGCCAAGGTCGCTGACTCGTTCGCGCGACGATCGCCTCGGCCCATCTCGGTCAACAGGCTTAGCCAGTCAGTGTTTGTGAGCGAGGGTACCGATCCGCATGTGGAAGGTCTCGCGCGCGAGTGCGCCGGGTCCAGGGTTCGGAATCGGGCGAGCCCATTTCTCGCCGCGCGGGACAATACGCCGCTCAGGCGACCTCGCGACTGTTATGCGACGAGCGGCGTGATCGTATCTGGGCGATCGCTGACGAACATTCGACCCGGCCGGTGCGCGGCGAACCACTGACAGCCGCTGCGCTTAAGCACAACTTGCGGGGTCACGCCGCAGCCCCAGAACACCGGCACCTCGCCCATCCGGATCGGCACGGGATCGCCGAAGTCGGGCCGCGCGAGATCCCGGATGCCGATGACTTCCGGATCGCCGACGTGCACCGGCGGGCCGTGCGAGCCTGGATATCCGGCGCAGATCGCGCTCACGCGTTCGACGAGCGTCTCGGGCAGTGGACGCATCGACACGACCATCGGACCAGCCAGGCGGCCCGCACCTGCGCAGGCACGCGAGGTCACGTACATCGGCACGGTGCGGCCAAGCTCGAGGTGCCGGATCGGGATACGCGCGTCGAGGAGCGCGCGCTCGAAGCTGAACGAGCAGCCGATCAGGAAAGAGACAAGGTCGTCGCGCCAGACGTCGCGCAGGTCAGCGACATCGACGAAGCGACCATCGCTGAAGACGCGATAGCCC
>JALYSZ010000177.1 GCA_030854525.1 Chloroflexota bacterium
GCGTTATGGCGCGAGGCGGAGCGCGCGCCCTAACCTGAGCCGCGCGGGGACCGAATCCGACCGGGAGGCTGCCGTCCATGGCGCCGCACGGCCTGATCCTCACGATCACGATCGCGCTGGGCGTGGCCTTCCTAGGCGGCTTCCTCGCCGCCAAGTTGCGGCTTCCTCCGATCGTCGGTTATCTCGCCGCCGGCATCGCCGTCGGTCCGTTCACGCCGGGACTCAGCGCCGACCCCGCGATCGCCAACGAGCTCGCCGAGGTCGGTGTGATCCTCCTGATGTTCGGCGTCGGCATCCACTTCTCCATCGCCGACCTCTGGGCCGTCCGCTGGGTCGCGATACCTGGCGCCATCGGGCAGATCGTCATCGCGGTCGCCGTGACCGCGCTTGTCGTTCCGCTGTGGGGCTGGACGTACGCGCAGGGAATCGTGTTCGGTCTCGCGATCTCGATTTCGAGCACGGTCGTGCTCATCCGGACCCTCACCGACGTCGGGCTACTCGAATCCGCGCACGGCAAGATCGCCGTCGGGTGGGTGGTGGTCGAGGACCTCGCGATCGTCATCGTGCTCGTGCTCCTGCCGCCGCTCGCGCCTGTCCTGGGCGGGGCCGGAGGAGGCGGCGGCGAAGACCTGCCGGTCCGACTCGCGATCACCCTAGCGAAGGTCGCGCTCTTCGGGGTTCTCATGATCGCGGTCGGGACGCGGGTGATCCCGTGGCTCCTCGCGCAGGTCGCACGGACGGGGCAACGCGAGCTCTTCACGCTCGCGGTACTCGTCGTCGCGCTCGGCGTCGCCGTCGTCGCCGCATTCGCCTTCGAAGTGTCGCTTGCGCTGGGCGCGTTCCTCGCCGGCGTCGCGATCGCCGAATCAGATCTCAGCCATCAGGCCGCCGCCGAAGCGCTGCCGCTGCGCGACGCGTTCGCCGTGCTCTTCTTCGTTTCGGTCGGGATGCTCTTCGATCCGACCTTCATCGTGCGCGAGCCGCTGCTCGTCGCTGCGGTCGTCGCCCTCATCGTCGTCCGCAAATGGCTCGTGTCGTCGGTCATCGTCCTCGTGCTGGGCTACCCGATTCGCACCGCGCTCATCGTCGGCGCCGGCCTCGCCCAGATCGGCGAATTCTCGTTCGTCCTATCCGAAGTCGATCGGCAGCTCGGCATCCTGCCCGCGGAAGGGCACGACCTCATCATCGCCGCCGCCCTCATCACGATCACGCTGAACTCGCTCCTCTTCCGTTCGATCGAGCCGATCGCCGAGCGCCTCCGCGACGTGCCGGTGGTCCGCGGCTTCGACGAGCGGCGGGCGGGCGCGCTTGCCCATCTCGAGCGTGAACGCGAAGAAAAGCTCCAACGGCACGCCGTGGTCGCGGGTCACGGCAGGGTTGGATCGCTCGTCACGAACGCGCTCAAGCGGCGGAACATGGAAGTGCTCGTCGTCGAGCAGGACCGCCGGGTCGTCGAGGCTCTGCGGGATGCCGGGACCGCCGCGATCTACGGCGACGCCGGCCACGCCCTCGTGCTCGAGCGGACGCACCTGGATCGCGCGATCCTGCTGGTCGTCGCGCTGCGCGACCCGCAGACGTCGCGTCGGGTCGTGGAATTCGCGCGGCGGACCAACGAGCGCGTCGGCATCGTCGCGCGAGCGCATACCCGCGATGCGGCCGACTACCTGCGCAGGGCAGGCGCGAACGAAGTGGTTCTCGGCGAAGAAGAGCTTGCGATCGAGATGACCGGGTATGCGCTGCACCGGCTTGGCGTTTCGCCGCAGGAGATCGCGCTCATCGCGAGGGGGCTGCGCGCGCGTTAGTTCGAGTAGATCTGCCAGTCCGCCGGGACCACGTGCACCCAGGTCTGCCCGGGCGAGAGGTAGATCTTGTGCCCGTAGAAATTGGTGAAGACAAAGGGATCGAACAGGGTCGCGCGAGACCACCACCCGTCCTGACGAAGCCCGTCCCGGAAGATCGAGGCCAGGCCGACGCCGGTCATCCGCATGTCGAAGCTCGCGGCTCCGCCCGCGTCGTCGCGCACGTCTGTCTCCCAGATGTCGGTGCGGATGATCACGACGGTCTTCGCCATGATCCACGCGCCGTTCGCAGCGTCGACCTCGAGGACCGGGCGCACGCCGTTCGATTGGTAGCGGAGGTAGACATTGGCGTTCGCGTCGTAGTCGTAGCGAACGCGCGCGTCGGCGCGGTATGGAATGGTGAGCGTTCGCGCCGGGATGCTCCCCAGGAAGCCACCCAGGGTCGCCGGATGATTTGCCTGCGCGAGGAAGTCCCATCCCGGGACGTCGACCGAGCCGCCACCGCCAACACTGTTGGTCGCGTCGCGAAGGGCCTGCGACGAGGTGAAGAGGTTGTGCGGCGCCACCTTGCCGTCGACGTTCGAGCGGTAGAAGGCGTCGCCCTGGCCGATCTGCGGCGAGACGCCGACGTAGAGGCCCGCAGCGATGTCCTGGCGCACGAGACTCTCCATGAGCTGCGAGGCGCCCGAGAAGACGAGCGAACCGCGGACCATCGGCGTCGTGTAGCGGTCCGAGAAGCGCACGCTGCGCACCGCCCCGATGATTTGCGGGTCCTGCGAATGGTAATAGGCGGCGAGGCGCGTGATGAAGCCCTCGACGAGAAGCTCCCAGACCATATCTGCTTGGCTGAGGCCGTAATGCGGTCGCCCCGCTGGCGCGTTGTCGATCTTCACGGCGAGCGTGCGGCGATGGACGTTCGGCTGTCCGGCGAGGAGCGGCATCCCGTTCAAGGGCCAGCACGTCGCGCAACCGAGAGCCCGCACCTCGCCCGCAGGAGTCGTCCACGCGTCTGCCGCGTACGAGAGCGCGCGGCCGATGCTCGTGAGGAGACCGACGTGGGTCACGCCGTCGCGGCCCGCGGTCACCGTCGCGACGTCGGCTTTGCCGTCCTTGTTCCAGTCGCCGGCGACGATCTGACTCGAGAGCCACGGCATCGCGCCGATCGGCCACGCGACGCCGATCACGTCGCGGAGCGCATGTCCGTCAGCCGCGAACCACAGGTGGACGCGTGAGGAAGTGTCTGGATAGGAGTACAGATCGATGATGTCGGTCTGCTTGTCGCCGTCGACGTCGCCCGCGACGAAGCGAGCCCTGCCAATGTCGAAGAAGCCCGGCGCGGAGGTCCATCGTCCCGCGAAACCGCCCAGTGGCGCGAGGCTACCGCCGGCATCGAGGTCGAAGATGTGGACCTTGATCGAGAGGTCCGCGTACTGGTAGAGCATCGCGATCTGGTCCCCTCCGACGGTGCGCGTGAAGCGGCCCGCGACGAACCGGGCAAGCGCGGGGTCGATCTGATTAGGCCCGGAGTCGTAGAGCCCGCGGTCGCCCTGGTACCGAATTCCTGCGCTGCCAGCCTCGAGGTAGAGGAGCTTCAGGTCGAAGTTGTCCTGCGCGTAGGGGATAAGGATTCCCGGGAGTCCGCTTCCCGTGAACGTGCCGGTCAATAGATCGCGCGCGCGATACCAGTCGAAATTGTTGTGACGCCAGAGCCCCGGGTTGCCCTGATACGCGAAGTTCGTCCCGGTGGAGAGCCATCCGATGAGGCGGACCGTGAGGTTGCCGTCGTTGTAGAGGACGGCGAGGTCCGTCTTTCCGTCTGCGTTCAGATCGAGCGCTGCGACCTTCATCCGTCCGAGGTCGAACCGATTCGCGCCCTCGAGGAACCACTGAGTGGAGGTCATCTTCGAGTCGACGGTCGTGCGGTCGAGTACGACGATCCGCAGGCCGAGGTCGTCATTGGGGTCGTAGAGCGTCGCGATCTGCTGGTACCCCGCGCCCTTGAAATCGCCGGAGACCGAGTAACCCTGCCCGAGGGTCTGGGCGTCGGCGATGCCGCCGGAGCCAGGCGCGACTGAAGGGATGAGCCAAACGGTGGAGACGACGAGAGCGAGAAGGAACGTCCTTATGCGACGGAATCTCATCCGCGAGCACTCTACCGGAGGAAGACCGTCTTGCCAGCCCTTCACGCAAAATCAGGAACGCTCGCTCGCCCGTTCCGTAACGGCTAGCGGCGCAGCGCCTTCTTCACGAGTCCCGGTATCTCGCTCGGCGCGTTCGCCACGGGGATCCCCGCTTCTTCGAACGCGCGCACCTTTGATTCGGCTGTCCCTTGGTTTCCCGAAACGATCGCGCCGGCGTGGCCCATCCGCTTGCCGGGCGGCGCGGACCGGCCCGCGATGAACGCGACCGCGGGCTTCTTGCCCTCGGCGCGCATGTACTCAGCCGCGCGCTCCTCGGCGGCGCCGCCGATCTCCCCGACGATCACGATCGCCTCCGTCTCGGGGTCCTCGTTGAGCAGGCGCACCGCGTCCGGCGTGGGAAGGCCGACGACCGGATCGCCCCCGACGCCGATGCACGTGGATTGTCCGAGTCCCGCGCGCGTCAGCAGGTCGGCGATCTCGTAGGTCAGCGTGCCGCTGCGAGACACGAAGCCGACGCCGCCCCGCGAGAAGTTCTCGGCGGGCATGATGCCGATCTTGCTCTGCCCGGGCGTGATCACGCCCGGCCCGTTCGGGCCAACGAGGGTCGTGGCCGCCGTCTCGAGTACCGCCGCGACCTTGAGCATGTCCGCGATTGGGATGCCTTCGGTGATCGCGATGACCAGGTCGATCTGCGCGTCGATCGCCTCCAGCAGCGCGTCCATCGCCGCCGGTGCTGGAACGAAGACGATGGAGGCGTTGGCGCCGGTCTCGTCCACGGCCGCCGCCACCGTGTCGAATATCGGAATGCCGTCGATCGACGTGCCGCCCGCGCCCGGCTTCGTCGCGCCGACCACCTTGGTGCCGTACTCCTTCATCCGCTCGGCGTGGAAGCGGCCTTCGCGGCCGACGCCCTGAACGATCACCCGCGTGTCGCGCCCCAGCAACACGCTCACGTTTGCGCCGGCTCCTTCGCGAGGCGAACGGCCTCGGCGGCAGCCTCGTCCATCGTCTCGCGCGACTCCAGCGGGGCGCCTTCGAGCAGCTTTCGCCCGGCCTCGGCCTCGGTCCCGGAAAGCCGGACGACGAGCGGGACGCGCGGAGGGTGCGCTTCTATTACGTCAAGGATTCCCTTCGCGACCTCGTCGCCGCGCGTGATGCCACCGAAGATGTTTATCAAGACGCTGCGTACGCGGGGGTTCGACAGCACGATCTCGAGCGCGGCTTTCACGACCGCCTCCTTCGCGCCGCCCCCGACGTCGAGGAAGTTCGCGGCGCGACCGCCCGCGTTCCGGACCGCGTCGAGCGTCGCCATCACCAGCCCCGCACCGTTGCCGATGATCCCGACGTCTCCATCGAGCTGCACGTAGCTGAACCCGAGCGCGCGCGCCTTCTCCTCGGCTTCCTCGTCAGCCGCCACCTCCTTGAGCTTCGCGAGCTCCGGCTGGCGGAAGAGGGCGTTGTCGTCGATGTCGAGCTTTGCGTCGCCGGCGAGGACCGAGCCGTCCTTCTGCACGAACAGGGGGTTGATCTCGACGAGGGTCGCGTCCGTCTCCCCGTAAACGCGATAGAGCCGCCGCCCGATGTCGGCGACGGCCTCGCGTTGAATGGGCGCGACGCCCGCGGCGAACACGAGAGCGCGCGCTTCGAAGGGGAGAAGGCCGAGGAGGGGGTTCGGCCAGCCACGCGCGATGGCCTCCGGGCGCGACCCGGCTACCTCTTCTATGTCCATGCCGCCGACGGTGGAGAGCATCACGACCGGTCGGCGGCGATCCCGGTCGAGCGTGATGCCCAGGTAGAGCTCGCTTGCGACATCGGCCGCGCGCTCGACATAGACCTTCTCGACACGCAGTCCTTTGATCTCCATCCCCAGGATCGCGCCCGCGGCCGCCTTGGCTTCGGCCGGCGTCTTCGCGACCTTGATGCCCCCGGCCTTGCCACGCCCTCCGACGTGCACCTGCGCCTTGACCGCGACCGGGGCCGCGATCGCCTTCGCCGCGGCCTCGGCCTCTTGCGCCGACGTTGCGAGGCGACCGTCCGGAATGGGGATGCCCGCGCGCGCAAGAATCTGCTTCGCTTGATATTCGTGGAGCTTCACGGGACGCCGAACATAGCACCGCCGATGGTCAGCGCGCTGGCGAAAGCCTGCGACCGCAGGCGGCTAGAGCACCGGTCAGTTCTCGAAGACGCGGCTCTGTCGGATCTCGTAGCCGCTCGCGAGGCAGTCGCGCTCGGAGCGAAGCGCGTTCGGAACGTAATCGCGCGGAACGATCACGTAGTTGAATTGCCAGATAGGGCTGTACTGCTTCATGCCCGGGATCGAGTCGTAGATGTTGAGCTGGCCGCGGACGCGATCGGGCTCGCGTACGAGCGTGCCTTTCGCGTTCAGCTTGACCGAATAGACGATCTGGTATTCCTGCGCGACTTTGACCTTCTTCGGGTCGACGTCGACCTCACCCTGCTCGGTGGCGAAGATCACGCGTCCGTCGAACCAGACGCGCTCGATCGTGTAGGCATACGGGTTGTTGTAGTGGAGATCCTCGACAAGACCGATCTTGCGCACGGCCTTCTTCGCGCGCGGGACGCCTCCGTGTATTTCCCAAACGCCCTCGGTTGGCTCCGCCCTTTTCGCCATTCGCACGAGACTACGCGCGTGGCCCGCGAATTGCGCTCGGTACGAACATGACCTTTCGCGGCGGCGCTCGCCTTGATCCATCGCAGGTCGAAGATCAGCGCGGACGCGGTGGCTCCGGTGGTGGTATGGGCGGACCCGTTGTCGTCGGGGGCGGCGGGATCGGGCTCGTCATCCTGATCATTGCACTGCTGCTCGGGGTGAACCCGTTGTCCGACTACACCGGGACGAATCCCTCGATGGACGGCGCGCCTTCAGTGCAGGACTGCCAGACCGGGGCGGACGCCAACAAGCGTGACGACTGCCGGATCGTCGGCTACGTGGACAGCATTCAGAAGTATTGGGGCGACGAGTTCGCGCGCCGCGGCGACACCTATTTGCCAGCGAAGACCGTCCTTTATACGGACGCGACGCAGGGCGGGTGCGGGTTCGCGCAGACGGCGATGGGCCCGTTCTATTGCCCCGAGGACGAGAAGGTCTACCTCGACATCAGCTTCTTCCAGGAGCTTACGCAGCGCTTCGGCGCCCAGGGCGGGCCGTTCGCAGTGGGATATGTCGTGGCTCACGAGTACGGCCACCACGTACAGAACCAGCTCGGTCTGCTCTCGCAGAGTCAGAGTGGCAACGCCGCATCCGTCCGCGTCGAGCTGCAGGCCGATTGCCTCGCCGGGGTGTGGGCGCGGCACGCCGCGGACACGGGCTACCTCGAGGCACCCACGGACGCCGAGATCGCGCAGGCGCTCGACGCGGCCGCTGCCGTCGGCGACGATCGCATCCAGCAGGAAACGCAGGGTCGCGTGCAGCCCGAGAAGTGGACGCACGGCTCCGCGGCGCAGCGCCAGCAGTGGTTCCGGACCGGCTACCAGACGGGCGACCTGGATCGCTGCGACACGTCCCGGGTCTGATCGTTTTCGGCGGAGCCCTACCCCGTCAGGGGCCCCGACCCCTGGGAATGCCCGGCCGGTACCGGCTGTTGCTCCGTTCGTGAACCCCTATCTCTGGCACATCGACGGGAACATGCGGCATCACCTTCGTGCGGGATCTGTCGACGAGGCTCGTGAACGCATTGCGGCCACGCATGGCGACGATGTCGCGCGGCGAGCCGTCATCAAGGCACTCGAGACGGGCCACAGCGACAAGTCCGAATCCGCCGCGGCCTGAGGCCCTAGCCAGAACGAGCGCGAGCCGAGTAGCCGCCACATCCGTACCCTGTAGGCGATCGGGAGGTGTGAGATGGCGGCTACCAGGGAAGCGCGTGCGGTGTGGAGCGGCGATCTCTTGAGCGGCACCGGGATCGTGAGCGCGGTGTCCAGCGGGAAGTTCAGCGACCTGCCGGTCTCGTGGAGCGCACGCACCGAAGCGCCCGGCGGAAAGTCGAGCCCCGAGGAGCTTCTCGCGGCGGCGCATGCATCGTGCTTCGCGATGGCCCTCTCCGCCGGTCTCGGCCGCGCTGGCACGAAGCCGAATCGGCTCGAGGTCCGCTCCCGCGTCACGTTCGACAAGGTCGGCGACAACTGGTCGGTTGTCTCGAGCGAGCTCGAGGTGAGGGGCGATGTACCGGGTGCCGACGCCGCCAAGTTCGCCCGCGCTGCGGAGGAAGCGAAGGATAATTGCCCGATCTCCCGCGCGCTCAAGGGGAACGTCAAGCTATCCGTGAAGGCGAACCTTTCGTGATTCGCGTCAGCGTTATCGCCTGAACCAGGATCGCGCCGAACGCGGCCGCGGCGAACGCCGGAACGATGCCCGCGCGGTCGACGAGCGCGCCGATCGCAAGGAAGAACGTCGCGAAGGCGAGGATCCCGTAGCACAGACCGCGCACGACCTGCGCTGCCGCGGCGCCGCCGCGCTGCGCGTGTGCGAACACGGCGAGGACACCCGCGTACACCGGGTATGTCGTGAGCAGTCCGCTGAGCTGCGGCCCAATCAGTGGCGCGGCGCTGGTGATGACGATGACGAGGGCGGTCGCGACCACCATGCGCACCGGCAGATCCCAGCGCGGCGGCTCGGGGGCGTCTTCGAGCGTGCGCGGGGCGGGGATGAGGCGAATGCCGATGATCGCCGCGGCGACGCTGCCCGCGTAGAGCGCGAGTAATGGAAGGGGCAAGCCGCTGTCGAGCGGTGTCGCACGAAGCATGACGACCGCTCCGGCGAAGGCGAGGCTTGCGACGGCCAGCGAGGCAGGCCATGCGTGCCGGCGCGCCACGGCCGCGTAGGCCACCGCGAAGAGCGCCGACGCGGCGACGCCGCCGATCGATCCGGCCGCCGCGGCGGCGGCGAAGCTTGTGCCCTGCTCGAGCGCGAGGAACAACGAGACCGGGCCTGACGTGAACGGAAGCCCGACGAGCCAGCCACTGATCGACGGACCGAACCGGCGGCCGACGAGCGTCGCGACCGCGATGAGCGCCGGGGTCAGAACGAGCTTGAGCGCGAGGATCAACTGAGCGTGGCGGCTCGGGTGTCTCTCTGATCTCGCGTCAAGCGAGCGAGTTTAGGTCTCGACAGGCCCACACCCGATCGCCACAATTCCCGCCTGCTGAGCGCCGGCTCACGGGGAGGGGACATGCGTAGGTCCGCAGCGCTTGTCGTGGCACTCGCATTGGTGGTCTGTTTCACGGTTTTCACGACGCCCGCGGCCGCGGGAGTAGGACCACTGCATTCGGTCATCGTCGTGCTTCGGGACGACGTCGATTCCGACAGCGTCGCCGACGAGCATTCGCAGCGTTTCGGTGCGCTCGTCAGTCACGTCTACGGCGCGGTGCTTCGCGGCTACGCCGCGCGAGTGCCGGAGCGGCTCGTCACGATGCTTCAGCGTGACC
Organism: Chloroflexota bacterium; assembly: GCA_030854525.1. The sequence goes on from JALYSZ010000177.1 coordinate 9,386, forward strand.
CGCGCGTCGCGTTCGTCGAGGAGGACCGGCTGCTCCGCGCGACGGACACAATCCCGCGGACCGGGGTCGATCGGATCGACGGGGACCAGAGCCAGGTCGCGCTGAGCGGCGGCTCCGTCGCTACCGGCGTGGCGATCATCGATACGGGAATCTCAAAGCACCCCGCGCTGAACATCAAGGGCGGCTACAACTGCGCCGGATTTTTCTTCGTGAACCGGAACGCCTGGACCGATGGGAACGGCCACGGCACGCACGTCGCCGGCACCGTGGCGGCTACGAAGATGTCCGATATCGTCGGCGTCGCGCCGGGCGCGCCGCTCTGGGCGGTGCGGGTCCTCGGCAGCGACGGCTCGGGCTACCTCTCCTGGATCATCTGCGGCATCAACTGGGTCGCGAACAACGCCGCGAGCAAGGGCATCAAGGTCGCGAACATGAGCCTCGGCGGCAGCGGCGCGGACGACGGCAACTGCGGCAACACGAACAACGACTCGATGCACAAGGCGATCTGCAGCGCCGTGAGCAAGGGGGTGACCTTTGTCGTCGCCGCGGGGAATGACAACAGAGACTTCTCGACCTTCACGCCCGCCGCGTACAACGAGGTGCTCACCGTGACGGCGATGGCCGACTTCGATGGCCTCCCCGGCGGCGGTTGGACCACTCCGACCTGCGGCAACGTCGACGACACCGCGGCGACCTTCAGCAACTTCACAAGCACGGCCAACGCGGCTGACGTGAACCACACGATCGCGGCTCCCGGCGTCTGCATCACCTCGACGTACCTCAACAACGCCTACGCCACGGGCTCCGGCACGAGCTTTGCGTCCCCGCACGTCGCAGGCACGGTCGCGCTTTGCCTGGCAGATCGGCCGGGTCCAACCCCCGGGGTATTGGTCAGGGGCCCGTGCTTCGGTAAGAGCCCCCTGGAGATCAGGGCCAAGATCCGCGGCGACGCGGCAGACCGGTCGGCGAGTGACCCGGCGGCGGAGTCGTACTACGGCTTCACGAACGACCCGAACAAGGCGCCGATTCCGGGCCGCTATTACGGCTACCTGGTGTACGCCGGCGGCTACTGAGATCCATCACTGATTTCTGAACGAGGAGGCCCCGCATTGGCGGGGCCTCTCTCGTTCAGCTCAGATGACGGCCCGCGTTTCCCGTTCGATCTCCGCGGTGAGCCGGCGCGCTTCGGTCACGCAGGTCTCCAGCGCCTTCGCGATGGCCAGGCGGTAACGGGGCTCGATCGAGGGCGGGAGCTCGTCCTCGTCCAGTATCTCGATCGCGCCCGACGGACGGATGAGCACGTCGACGACGAGGTCGCGGTAGGCGATCGTCCCAGTGTCGATCGTCGTGTCGGTCGCGATGTTCACGTAGAGCGCGACGGTGCGGCCTCCGTCGAGCCAGTGGTACACGTTGTAGGGACGGTCCGTCCAGAAATGACCGACCGTCACCGTGCCCTTGCGTAGCACTACGGCCGTTCCTTCGATGGGCCGGTCCTGCTCGCTCACGTAGCGCACGACCGCACGCCGCCCCGCCTCCACCACGAGCGTCTCGCAGACGTATTCCACGACCGATCCATCGAGTCGCGTCTTGCGCTCGGTGATCGGCGCGCGCGTTTGACCGCCCATTCGGTGATCTAACCTACCCGCGGGATGATCTCCGGACGGGCACGAAACTGAGCCGTCTCGGCGTCATCCTTGCGGTTGGCGGATTCGCGGCGACGGTCTGGTACTTCTTCGGGCCGCTCGGATCGGTCGGCTGGGGATACCCGGGTACGGAGGCGTATCTCGCGTACGAAAGCGCGAATCGGCTCGCCTCGGTGCCACTGTTGATTCACCTTGCGGGATGGACCCTGCTCGTCCGCGATCGCGGCTGGAGCCGCATTGCGGCGATCGGTACCCTGGGATCGCTGATGATGCTCGTGGGCAACGTCGGCGAGTTCTGGATCTTCAGCGAAGAGTCATACACGTCAGCTGCGAGAAACCTGTCGTGGTTCACTTTCTTGCTCGGCGCGCTTGCCGCGATCGTCGGTTTCATCGCGCTGGCGGTGCGCGTCCCTGTTCGCCATCGCCTTCGCGTTTGACTGTCCACTACGCGCCGGTAGCATGACCGACGCCGCATGAGAGAGCTCTACCAGGTCGTAGAGGTCGGTCCCGCCTGGTATCAGGAAAACATCCCGTGCCAGGAAGCCTGCCCCGTGAAGACCAATTGCCGCGGGTATTTGAACCTTGCGGCCGCTGGCGAGTTCGAAAAGGGTTGGGAGCTCGCGCTGGACTCCAATCCCATGGCCTCGATCTGCGGATCGGTGTGCGCCGCGCCGTGCGAGACGGCATGCCGGCGCAAAGAGATCGATAAGCCGCTTTCGATCCGCTACGTGAAGAAGTTCCTCTCCGACTGGACGCACCAGAACGTCACGGTCGACGGGCGCGCGTACACGCAGCCGCCGGCGCCGGTCTTCGGTCCGCCCCGTGGCAAAGTCGCCGTGGTGGGCGCCGGGTGCGCCGGCCTCAGCGCCGCGAGCGACCTGTCGAAGCTCGGGTTCGGCGTCACGGTCTACGACGCCCTCGATCAGGCCGGCGGGACCACTCTTGCCGGCGTGCCGCCGTTCCGCCTGCCGCGCGAGGTCATCGATCGCGACATCGCCGGGATCGTGAACGAGAACGTCGACCTTCGGCTCTCGACCTTCGTCGGCCGCGACGTGTCCCTGCGCGAGCTCCACGATCAGAACGACGCTGTGCTCGTCGCAGCGGGGTGCTTCGAGCCGAACTACGTCGGCATCCCCGGCGAGGAGGCCGATGGCGTGATGGCCGGCATCGTTTTCCTCGAGCGTGCATACCGCGGGCGGCCGGTCGAGGTGGGGAAGAGCGTCATTGTCCTCGGCTCCGGCTACACCGCTATGGACTGCGCGTCCACTTCGTGGCGTCTCGGCGCGGAGCACATGTACGTCATCGTCCGCCGCAGCCGCGAGGAGATGGTCGTCGATGAGGAGGAGCTGACCGAGACCGAGCGTGAGGGCATCGAGTTCGTATACCTCGCCTCGCCGGTCGAGGTCCTCACCGACCCGAACGGCCACGTCCGCGGCGTCGTGTTCATCCGCAACAAGCTCGGCGACCCGGACGAGAAGGGTCGACGGAGCCCGGTGGCGATCCCAGGGACCGAGTTCGAAATACCGTGCGACACCGTCCTGCTGGCGCTCGGGCAGGCGCCGGAGACGAGCTGGCTCTCGAAGGATTTCCCCGAGTTCCGCGTGAAGCGCTGGCGCGACATAAAGGTGGACCCCGAGACCTACCAGACGATCGTCCCGAAGATCTTCATCGGCGGTGACTACCGCACGGCGCCGACGACGATCATCGAGGCCGTCGCCGACGGCCGCTCCGCCGCGCAACAGATCGCGCGCTTCCTCGACGAGAACGCCGTCTCCGTGAACGTGCCGGAATACCACGAGGTCGTCACGCTGCGGCGCTCCTCGACCCCGGACAACATCGGACTGATCTCGCTCGAGGGCGAGCTCGCGCGCGTGTACCACAACATGTCCGTCGACTACGACCGGATCCCGCGGCAGGAGATGCCGAAGCTCGCGAAGCAGGATCGCCGAGGGCTCTTCCTCGAGATCAACCAGGGCTACACCGAGCAGCAAGCCATCGCCGAGTCGGACCGGTGTCTCAAATGCAACTTCAACATCGAGATCATTGGCGAGCTCTGCATTATTTGTGGCGGCTGCGTCGATGTCTGCCCGATGGACGTCATCCACATGGTGGACATGAGCGACATCGTCGACGATGGATCCATTCCGGCGGTCGGCGAGGCCAAGAAGTGGCAGAACGGCGTGGCGTTCTTCCTGGACGAGACCGCGTGTATCCGCTGCGCGCTCTGCATCATCCGCTGCCCAACCGACGCGATCACGATGAACCGGTACGGCACGGTCATGCCCGCGGTCGGCAACGTGCTGCCGAAGGAATCGATCGATGACGAGATCCACCTCGACCTCACCGTCGCCGCAAAGAAAGCAGCCCGCCCGCTACCGCAATACGATCCCAAGCTCGCGGTGGGGTACAAGCCCGTCATGAATGGGCACGATCACAACGGGAATGGGCATCACGCGGATGCGAAAGAGAAGGAGCTCACGCACTAAGTGCTCGAGATACCCGCCCTGATCTGGCAGAAGACCAAGACGAGCTACATCTGGCGGTCGCTCTTCCGTCACGGGTATCCCGACTCGCGCAAGAATCAGTCGCTCGCGGTATTCACGAACGTCTTCCTGCATTTGCACCCGGTGAAGGTGCGTCGTCACGCCCTCGCGATCCCGTACACGTGGTGCATGGGCGGGCTCTCGTTCTTTCTGTTCCTTATTCTCACGCTCACCGGGACGCTCCTCATGTTTTATTACCACCCCTCCGTGGACGGCGTGTACAACGCTTACGGCGATATCAAGGACCTCGAGACCGTCGTTATCTTCGGCCAGCTGCTGCGCAACATGCACCGTTGGGCCGGGCACGGCATGGTCATCACCGTGTTCCTCCACATGATCCGCGTCTTCTACACCGGCTCGTACAAACCGCCGCGCGAGTTCAACTGGGTCATCGGCACGCTGCTCTTCTTCTTCACTCTCCTGCTCTCGTACACCGGGTACCTGCTCCCTTGGGACCAGCTCTCTTTCTGGGCCGTCACCGTGGGCTACGAGATCGCACGCGCGGCGCCGGTCATCGGCGACGAGTTCGCGTTCATCTTCTTCGGCGGCTTCCAGCTGGGACCGAACGCCCTCTTGCGCTTCTATGTACTCCATGTCGTCGCTCTGCCGCTCGCCGTAGGCTTCCTGATCGCCATCCACTTCTGGCGGATCCGGAAAGACGGCGGCATCACCGGACCGCTTTAGCGCATGACCACACCACGAGGGCCACAACCCTTCGCGGGGCAGGAAAAGCGCCTTCGGCTGCTCGCGTTCGTACGCCAGGACTCCGTGGTGCGCGTCGACAAGCGCGTCGAGGACACCGCCATGGTCTGGCCGCACCTTCTGGTCATCGAGTTCATCGCCGCGATGCTCTGGTCCATCGGTCTCTTCGCCATCGCGGCCGCCTTCAACGCGCCCCTCCAGGACCACGCGACGCCGGACTGCACGCCGAACCCGTCCAAGGCGCCGTGGTACCTGCTGCAACTGCAGGAGCTCCTGCTTCACATGGACAAAGGCCTCGCCGGGCTCATCGTGCCGACCATCTGGCTCACGTTCATGGCCGCGATCCCCTACATCGACCGAAGCCGCGAAGGGGTCGGCATCTATTTCACCAGCGCGAACGGCAAGCGCATCGCGATCTTCTCGGCGGTCTATACGACGGTGCTCACGTTCTCGCTCATCCTTCTCGACGCGTTCCTCAAGGCGCACGGCTACATCGAGTTCGCGACCGCGTACTTCCCCGGCGGCAAGCAGCTGTTGCCGAACTACGTCATCCCGACCGCGACCATGCTCGGCCTCACGTTCCTGCTCGTGTTCCTCGTGAAACGGCTCTGGGGCGCGAACACTCGCGAGTGGATGATCGCGGTCTACACAGGTTTCGTCGCCGTCTATCTGGTCCTTGTTGTCGTCGGCACATCCATGCGCGGGCCGGGTATGGATCTCTTCGCGCCGTGGGCCGTGCCGGCGACGCACCAGTGCTTCGAGCCGTCGTCATGATCAGGCCGCACACCGACTCAACCTTTCAGGGGCTCATCAGCCGCATCAAGCGGCGGCAGCTCTTCCGGCTCGGGTTCCTGACCGGCACGCTCCTCGCGGTCACCGAGATCAGCGCGCTCGTGGTCCCCTTCTACAAGCCGAACAAGATCCTTGGCCTCGGCGCGAAGATCGCCGTCGGTTCGAAGGAGACCGTCCTGGCCGAGTTCAAGGCGACCAACGACAGCCCGGTCCTCAACCTTCAGGGCAAGTTCTTCCTGATCCACGCGCCCGGCGGGATCATCGCCGCATATCGCAAGTGCACCCACCTCGGTTGCAGCGTTCCGTGGAACGCGGCTGAGGACCAGTTCCACTGCCCCTGCCACGGCTCGCTCTACGACAAGCACACCGCGGTCGTGAAGGGTGGACCGGCGCCAAAGCCGTTGCAGCTCTTCCACATCGTCCCCGACGCGAGCGGTGCGCTCATCGTCGACACAAACCCGCTCAACGTCATTGACCGCGAGGCCAATGTGTGGGACCCCAAGGTCCTCGAGATCACCGAGTAATGCAGCTCGACCTGAACTTCGTCCTCGCCGCGGTGAGCATCCTCATGTTCGTCGGGTTCCTCGCGTTCTTCGGCTACCTGATGTTCCACCAGCAATCGATGGAGCCACGGGAGAAGACCGGAGCCGAGCTGATCGAGCAGCACTACGCGGCCGGCGAGACGATCGAGCAGCCGACGCCGTATTACGTCGCGCCGATCCCCGCGGCGCCCGACCCGCTCGAGATCAGCGCGAACCTCGACCGCAAGATCCTGGTCGGCGCTGGGATGCTCTTCGCGGTCTTCGCGCTGGTCGGCGGGTACTTCTTCATTCTCTTCGGCGTCCGCGCCGATGCTACCTCGGAGCGCTGGCGCGACAAGGTCGCCACAGAGCAGCAGCTCGATAAGTCGATAGTGCGCGGCCGCAACCTCTACGCGAACTTCTGCTTCGACTGCCACGGCAAGACCGGCCTCGGGTCGACCGACCCGGAGCGCAAGGATCTCCCGGGTCTTCCCTTGAACAAGCCCACGTTCAAGTACGAGACCCTGCAGAACGACCCGGTTCAGCTGGCGACGGTGCAGAACCTCATCCGGCTGACCATCGAGCGCGGTCGCCAGAAGCCGCCCGGCCAGATCTCGATGCCCGCGTGGAGCGACCACGAGGGCGGGTCGCTGAACGACGAGCAGATCCAGCAGCTCATGGACTTCATCATGTACGGCAGCGATGCGGAGTGGGCCGATGTGGTGACGGTCCGGCTGCACAGCGAGGGGTCCGAGAACGGGCACCTGCCGCTCGAACCGAACCCGCAAAAGCCCGAGGTCCTCACCGGCGCGGCGCGCGGGAAGGCGCTCACGACGAACAACCCGACCGCTCCGTGCACCACCTGCCACAGCTTCACCCCGGGGACGCCGAGCCTCCTGCCGCAGGCGCCGAACCTCGGCCACTACGCGACCGAGGGGCCGATCACCGACCAGAACAAGGCGAAGAAGGTGGCCGGTGACACCGACTGGCTCTTCCACTGGATCGCCAACGCCAAGTCGATCAAGGCGGACACTCCGATGCCCTCCTTCAGCGCTGCGGCGGGCGGCGCGCTGAGCGACGACGACATCAGGGCGATAATTGCGTACCTGGATACGTTGAAGTGATCGCCGAGGTAGGCGAAGCCAACGAGTTCTACATGGTCCTCGTCACCGTGTTCATCCTCATCGCCGCGATGTACTTCCTGCAGAAGTGGTGGACGAGCTATCGCTGAGTGAGGGCGAGCAGCGACGGCCGCAGCCGGCGCTGGCGCACGAACGAGGCGGACGAGCGGAGCGAGTATCGCTGAGTGAGGGCGAGCAGCAGCGGCCGCTCCCTCGGCAGAAAACACTCGCGCTCCTCGTCGGTCGCATCACCACGATCAAGCTGGGCTATTGGGCCGCCTTAACTCTGATCGAGCTCGTATTGCCACGACTCCTAGACCGTCCCTTTGACGAGCGCTTTCCGTTCTCCATCGCGCTCGCTGCGGTCATCACCGTCCTTGCGCTCGCGTGGGCGGGGTGGCAGGCGCGTGTCATCGACCGCCGCGCCGGCGGAATCGAACGCGGATTCGCCACGATCGCGACGACATTCGCGGCCGCTTCCGTCGTCGCGTCCCCGGGCAGCCTCCCGCTTCTCCTGATTGAGCGCGCGCGGTCGCTTGAAGGGTGCGCGGGAGGAGCGTCGTGCCACCTCGAAGCGATTTTGTTATGGGTCGCACTCTTTGCGGTCGGCTTCGTACTCATTCCGGCCGTCTTCGCACTTTCACTACGCAGCTCGCACTAGGCTCGCTTGTACGCCGACCCGAAGACCTGTGGCAATGTACCGCGCGAGTGGCTGGGAAACGCGTGCTCGTCGTGGACGACGACCCCGATATTCGGGAGCTCTTGTTCACGGCGTTAGAGGACGAGGGCTTCGAGGTCGTTCCCGCGGGGAACGGCCAGGAGGCGCTCGCGATCATGAAGACCTTCCGACCAGACGTGATCGTTCTCGATCTCATGATGCCGGTCATGGACGGGTGGCAGTTCGCCCACGAGCTGCGTGCGCGCGACGAAGACATCCCGCTCGTTCTTCTATCGGCAGCGCGCGACCTTGAGACTCACGCCAAGGCGCTCTCGGCCGCTGAGATCATCGAGAAGCCATTCGACCTCGCTGAGCTCCTCCCGAAGATCGCGCGCGTCGCCTCAGCCGCTTAGACCGCCAGCGAGCGGTCCAGCATGCAACCCAGCCGATCGTTATCCGGCTCGAGCACTTTGTCATGGCAGTGACGATCCCGTCATGACTCGCACGCGCGGCTGATCGACCATCTCTCGGTGCGCCAGGGCGGGCGCGCGGGGGACTTCAGCTGCGCTCGACCCTGATCCGACAAGATGCGACGCACGCCCGCGTGGTCAAGGCTGGGTTTCGTTCGAAGAAGCCACCCTGGGACGCGTTCTGGGGACAGCGGTACGCGCAGGTCATCGACCCGGACGACAACGTCGTCGATCTCTTTGCGCAGCTCCCGACGCCGACGGCCTAGGCGGGCGAGCTCACCACCGCCGCCTTCGGCGAGACGGACGCGTGCGCGCGTTCGGAGACGAGGTCGATGAAGACGTCGACGATCCGCGGATCCCACTGCGTTCCACGGCACCGGCGGAGCTCGGCGCAGGCCTCATCGTGGCCGAGCGCCTTGCGGTACGGGCGATCGCTGGTCATGGCGTCCCACGCGTCGGCCACCGCGATCACCGAGGCTTCGAGCGGAAGCGCGTCCCCACCTAGACCACGCGGATAGCCCTGCCCGTCGTAGCGCTCGTGGTGCAGTCGGACGAGCTCGGCTCCTTCCCAGAACTCCGGGAGTTGCTTCAGGAACTCGTAGCCCTCGTCGCAATGACGATGCATCTCTTCAGCCTCGTTCGGCGTCAGCGGTCCTCGCTTTTGTAAAATGCGGTCTTCCGTCCTGATCTTGCCGACGTCGTGAAGGCGGGCGGCCTCGCGCACGAGCTCGACCTGCGTCGGAGCCATCCCCATTCGTTTCGCGAGCCGCTCGGCGTGCTCGGCAACCCGTTGTGAGTGGCCGAAGGTGTACTCGTCGCGCGCGTCGATGAGATCGGCGAGCTTGACGATCGCGTTGCGGGTCTGCGACCGCAGCCGGATCGTCTCGCGAAAGCTCACGAGGATGAGGGCGGTCGGCGCGACGAAGAGGATGAAGACCCAGGGGTGTCCCTGGGCGGTCGTCGCGGCGATAGTGCCGAGGGCGAAGAGTGTCGCGAGCTGCGCTATGTCTCGGCGGTGGTCGAGCCACCACGCCGCGAAGAGCGGACGGCGGAGCTGCAGGGCGATCGCGCAATCGATGAGTTCGGTCCGGACGACGTAGCCGACGACCGCGGCCGCGAGCACGGCGAGGGCGTTGTCCGCAATGACTGCGTCAGCTCGCAACAGCTGGTAGGTCGCGGCAGCTCCGCCGATGGCAAGCAGCGCGGCCGATGCATTGAAGAGTCGGTCGTAGAGCGGGGTCCGTCCGTCGAACCGCCGCGCGAGCAGGCTGCTTCCGCCGGCGACGAGCATCGCGACAGGAGGTGAGAGAACCAGCGCGGCCGCGAAGGTCGCGCCGTCTTCGACGGTCACCTTCAGCTTCGGCCCAAGATGAATCGGATAGCGCTGCGCGGCCCAGGCCAGGACGAAAAGCACCGTGGCCGTCAGCGCATCCACCGAAGTCACCGGTGAGATCGTGTTTGCGCCGAGGCCCAGGGCCGATATCCCGGCAAATATGACGACCATGACGTAGACGCGCAGCGACCAGGACAAAGAGCTCATCGCGGCCTCCTATGGACCGACTGTGGTGGCCGTGCGTGTGAACGTCTTCGTCGTGACGATGGGCGGCGTGTCTTCGAGGGCGTGCCAGTACGTGCGATCGACCACGCTGACCAGCTTCAATCGCTTCCCGGATGTGGCCGAATCGTCGAGCGCCGAGCGCAGGTTCCCTCGGACGCTCGTGTACGCGGTGAACTTCGCCGACGCGTTGACGGTGACGTAGGCCCGGACCTCGAAGGGGCGTTGACCCACCCGTTCGTCGCCGCTGTACGAGATCGTGACCTGTTCGCGTACGGCCGACGCGGGGAAGGACACCTTGATCGGCCCCGCGTTCTCCGGTACCTCGATCCAATAGGTCACCGGGCCGGTGAGCGAGCCGAGGTAGTCCGCGTAAAACCGGCTCATCCACTGCACGCGCGTGCCGTCGTTGAACTCGAGGATCGGGTCGCCCGCGCACCAGAGCCGTCCTGCTAGCGCGGGCCCGCTCGACAGCAGCGTGATCGCAAAAGCGACAACGATGCCCGAAAGGACCCCAGATCTCCCCACGTCGCCCACCGCCTCTACCGACCTTCGCGGCGCCCCCTGCTCGCGAATTTGTCGGTGCACGGGGTCTACTCCGCGCGATGCGGTAATGAAAGAGAAAACGATCGTCGCTGCATCGCTTGCGACGGGCGCGCTACGCGATCGATACCGCGGTTTAGTGATGAGGCGCGCGAGCTAGAAGGGCTTGATCACCATGAGCCAGATGATGACAAGGAGTCCAATCGCGCCCACGACAGCGAGCTCGATCGGGCGCGACGACACGAGGAGTCGCCCGAGATCCGCGGTGTTGGCAGCGCCCGCGGATCCCGACCCCTTGCCGGGTATGTACCACCCGAGGCCCGCCGCGCGCCGAAGCTCTCCGTAGTAGCGCGAGGCGCGGGCGTACATGAACGCGATCATCAACACGAGCAGCACGATCGCGGTCCAAATCCACCCGCGACCCCAGAGCCCCGCCATGAACGCGGCAATGATCCCGCCGATCAGCAGGATCACGAGGCCCACATACATGCCCTGTGTGGCCACGTTGGATAGGTCGAGCAAGGCCTGGACGCGCGGCACGTCGCGCTCCTGCCGAAGCTTGAGAGCAACCGCGGCCGAGACCCCGTGTGTTAGCGCGAAGGCGAACGCGCCGACGATATGAAGAAAGACGATCCAGTTGTAAAGCGAGTCCACGGCGCGAGAGGCTACCCCTTCGCGTCGAGTACCGTCAGTCCCGGCGGGCACGCGCGCAGCCAGTCGCGCGCCCGCACGAGTCCGCGGACCGTATCCACGAACTCGCGGCCGGCGCGCGACAGCCGCCGATCGCGCCGGTTCGCAAAACCGATCGTGCGCGTGAGTGGTTCGGCAAGTCGGACCGCGCGCAGCGGTCCCGCGGGATCGATGACCAGGCTCGGCACCACAGCGACGCCGAGGCCCGCCGCCGCAAACCGCAGCACGCCGTCCATCTCGCCGCCTTCGAGCGCGAACGTGGGCTCGAACCCGGCTCGCCGGCACGCCGCGACTGTCGTAGCGCGAAGGTCGTAGCCGTCCCTGAACATCACGAGCGGCACGCCCCGAAGCTCCGCGATCGGCACCGTCTTCCGCGCCGCGAGCGGATGGTCGGGCGGGACCGCGACGACCAGCTCCTCGCGGAGAAGCGGCGAGGTCTCGAGCGTCTCGTGGCGCACCGGCATGATGACGAGCGCGACGTCGAGCGCGCCCTGCTCGAGTTCGGCGACGAGATCCCGCGAGCCGGCCTCGTGAACGACGAGGTCAATACCGGGAAACGCGTTGTGAAACTTCGCGAGCGCCGGCGGGAGCAGGGTGATCGTGAGCGATGGCGTCGCTCCGACCGCGAGGCGTCCCCGGCGTAGGTCGGCGAGCTCGCGGACCTCGCCGGCAGCGCCGTCGACGTCGCCAAGAACGCGGCGCGCCCACGGCAAGAGGATCTCGCCCGCCGGCGTGAGCGCGACATTGCCCTTCATGCGGTGAAAGAGGGAACTGCCGAGCTCCTCTTCGAGCACGCGGATCGCGCGCGACACCGAAGGCTGAGCGACGCGTAGCCCCCGCGCGGCTTTGGTGAAATGCCGCTCCTCGGCGACGGCTACGAAATAGCGCAGCTGATGGAGTTCCACCCCCATAGCCTACCGCTATCACGACGAGCGCACTGAGACCTTTGCGTTCTGACCAGAGCACGCCCACCATCGGCGACGGTGGCAACGGCGACAGCGGTCAAGGTCCGCGAACGACCGCACGAGCGCAACGATCTCTGGTGGATCGAGCCCGTAGTCATCGTGGCGGTGCTCGGTGCGTTCGTCGTGTACTCGATGTACGCGGGTCTCGTCGGCACGAACTATTTCTTCGACCCCTACCTTTCGCCGCTCTACTCGCCGTGCCTCACCGCGAACTGCGTGCATCCGACGCTTCCGATCGTCGGCTCGTACTGGAATCTCTCGCCCGCCATCCTGATCGTTGCGTTCCCGCTCGCGTTTCGCGTCACCTGCTACTACTACCGCCGCTCCTACTACCGCGCGTTCTTCTGGTCGCCGCCCGCGTGCGCCGTTCCCGACGTGCGTAGCAGATACGCCGGCGAGACGCGGTTCCCGTTCCTGATCCAGAACCTCCATCGCTATGCGCTCATCTTCGCGACGACGCTCCTGATCTTCCTGTGGTGGGACGCTTTCCTCGCGTTCAACTTCGACGGGCATTTCGGGATCGGGCTCGGCACGGTGCTCCTGCTCGCGAATGTGATCCTGCTATCGGGCTACTCCGCGAGCTGCCACTCGCTGCGCTATCTCGTCGGCGGTTACCTCGATAGCTTCCACGGCAAATCGCTTCGCTTCCGTCTGTGGAGCTGGGCGAACTGGCTCAACGCGCGGCACGCGCGCTGGGCATGGGCGAGTCTCCTCGTGGTCGGCGGCACCGACATCTACATCCGCCTGCTCGCGATGGGCGTGCTGCACGACCCGCGGATCGTCTTTTAATGCCTGACGTGGAACGCCACGACTACGACGTGGTGGTTGTCGGCGCGGGCGGTGCTGGATTGCGCGCCGCGATCGAGGCGCACGGGCGCGGCGCGAAGACCGCGATCGTATGCAAGTCGCTTCTCGGCAAGGCGCACACGGTGATGGCGGAGGGCGGCATCGCGGCGGCGCTCGGCAACGTGTGGCCCGAGGACAACTGGAAGGTCCACTTCCGCGACACCATGCGAGGCGGGAAGCTCCTGAACAACTGGCGCATGGCGCAGCTGCATGCGCAGGAAGCGCCCGACCGCGTTCTCGAGCTCGAGGAGTGGGGGGCGCTCTTCGACCGCACGAAGGACGGGCTGATCCTCCAGCGCGATTTCGGCGGCCATCGCTACGCGCGGCTCGCGCACGTGGGTGACCGCACCGGCCTCGAGATGATCCGCACACTCCAGGACGCGGCGGTCGCACAGGGCATCGACGTCTTCATGGAGTGCACGCTCCGCCACCTTCTCACCGACGGCGAGCGCGTGACAGGGGCCGTCGGCTACTGGCGCCAGAGCGGCAAGCTCATCGCGTTCGGCGCGAAGGCCGTCG
>JALYSZ010000029.1 GCA_030854525.1 Chloroflexota bacterium
GAGCAGGAGGCAAAAGCACCAGCGAGCCGATCTGGCATGCCCGGCGATAGGTCGACCGAAGCTCAGCCTCGTTGCCTGCCGAGACAAGATGCGGAAATGCCGCATTGAAGACCGGTGTGACGAAGACATATAGGCCGCTGGCAACCGTCGCCGCCAACGCGTAGTAGCCGAAGTCTTGAAGAGGGACAAGCGCGCTCAGCACGAACTTATCGAGCTGAGTCACCACGGCTCCTAGTAGCGTGATACCGGTCACGCCTGCTGCGAACGCGGCGTTCGACCGCAGAAGTCGAGGATCAAAGCGACCGCGGGCCGTTGTGTTCGGGAGCGTTCGTCGAAGACTTACCCGAAGCAGACCGGTCTGAATGATGCTTGCGAAGACCTGCCAAACGAAAAACGCCGAGATCGTCGGCACAACCTGGATAATCGCCAGCGCCCCAAGCCCGCGCAGAGTCGCTGACCCCGCGAGGATCGCGTTGGCGGTCACCTGACGCCTCAACCCCAGCAAACCCCCTGAGTAGAGCGAGGACGGCCACTGAAACGCGAGCGTCAGGCCCATGAGTGCGACAGCTGTCGATGCTTCGGCACGTGTCAGCTGCGACGGATGAAACCAAGCCGTTGATAGGAACGAGGCGGCCGCGACGAGCGATATGCCCAGGACGATCCCGACGAGCCAGTAAACGACCTCGAACGTGCGCAGGAGAGAGTGCATGAGCACGGAAGACTCATCCGGCCCTCCGGACAGTCTCGCGAACTCCCGATTGAGAGTGAGGCCAAGACTGAGATCGAACAGGACGAGCATCGTCTGGATCACGGCGAAGGCGCCAATGAGCCCGTACGCCTCGACTCCAAGCGCGGCGAGGTAAGCCGGCGTCAGTGCGATGGCGACGAGGGAGACCCAACCTCGGCCAATCAGGTTCGCGAGGACGTTGCTGATCATCGAGCCACCGGGTCCATTTTGAGGAGGTCGGCAGCGGTGCGGGGCGGCGACTATAGGATCGAGTGAGTTCCACCAGTCGGATGTGAGGAGACGATGTCGGCAGCGAAGGCTTCAGCCGAGGCCCTGACGCGGCTGGGTCAGCTAGACGTTCCGGCGTGCCACATCCTGCGCTCACGCAAGGAGGTGGACGGAGCCAACGAGCTCGCGGCGGCCATCGGCCTCGCGCCCAATCCTGTTCCCTCGAAATCGTGGGACAACCTGCTTGCGGTACGCGTTATCGAGCAGCTCGGTACTCCCGTCGGCGCGGCCGTCGCCGATCTCGGATGCCGCAGTGGCATCTTGTTGACGTGGTTGGACCAGCGCGGCTATCGAAACCTATATGGATGCGATCTTCGCAGGCCCTTTCCTCCGCTGCGGGCAGCGCTCCGCCTCGGACTCTGGCGAACACTCTCTGCGGGTGTGGTCACGTATCTACGTCATCGGTCCCGGCTGCGCACGGCGCCGGTAGAGGACACGGGATTGCCGCCTGGCCTGTTCTCAGTCGTCACTTCCATGTCGGTGGTCGAACACGGAGTCGATCTGCGAGCGTTCTTCGCGGAAGCAGCGCGCCTGCTGCGACCGGGCGGGCTGCTGGTCGTTTCAACAGATTACTGGCCGCTCCCGATCGACGTCGGCTCGCTGCGAAGGTTCTCTGTGAGCGGCGGTCGCGATCGGGTGTTCGACCGCGCGGGTGTGGAGGAGCTTTGTGGAATCGCACGAGATGCCGGTTTTGTTGCGCCCGAGAATCCGGACCTCGACGCTGATGAACCTGTCGTGACCTCCGCGGGATTCGCGTACACGTTCTTGCTCCTTACGCTCCTTCGCCTCGACGAGACCCGCGCGTAGAGATCGAACTCGGCGACTCGCTACTCGCGAGCCCCGGGGGCCGCCACCAGCTTGTTGAACCGCCACTAGAATTCGATAAAGCATCGGTACGGTGGCGAGGGAGAAGAGCTATGTGGGGCCATCTCGGACTAACGTGACGCGACTCTCAAGAACGCCCGCTTGGATACGAGCGCTCGCGGTCGGCGGGGTTCTCTTGGTGGTCGGTTTCGGCGATGGGCTGGGATATTCGCTGGCCAAGCTCACCGGCCAGCGCAGCCCGTGGATCTTCTTGCTGCCGGTTCTTGGCGTACCCGTTCTTCTCTACGTAGCAAGCCAGGGACCCCAGGCTATTCGCCGCGCCGACAAAGCGCTCTTGGCGGCCTTCTCCGCATTCGCTCTGGTGGTTCTCGGCACGGAAGCCCTGTTCGTGCGCGATTTCTATCTCGCTGGTTTGCTGCAGCTGATCACGTTCGTGGCGAGCATCATCGTCGTTCGAGCGATCTTCGTTTCGGCGCCGAGTTGGCTCGCTGCCGCCCTGCGGCGTTCCATCATCCCCGCTCATTTTTTTCTGTGCGGCTACGTCATTGTGGCCTACCTGACCTGGCAGATCGCCTGTGTAGACCCGAGCCTCTTGTCCGTCCTAACCGGTTCGAGCGCGCGGGCCGTCGAGTACTACGGCTTCCGACCCAGTGGCTTCGACCTGGAACCGCAATGGACCGCGATGGCGCTCGCCGCAAGCTACATCGGCGTGCACTACCTCGTCTCCCACCGGAGAGCGACTGCCTTCGTAGCCTTGGCGGCCGCGTCCGCAGTCCTGGCCTCCGCGACCGCAGCCATCTTCGTCCTCGCCGTCGTGGCGACGTTCGTCGTGAATGAGCTCGTCGTAGCGCGACGGACCGGAGGCTCGCTCGCGGTTCTGGTCAGGCCGCTATGGACAGCGGCGGCCGAGGTGCGCCAATGGATCGGACGTGCGTTCTTGGTTCTTGTTGTCGGGACGGCTGCGGTCCTAGCGGGTACGGTCGCCCTTGGCGCTGGAAGCATCGGATGCCACCTCCCGGCTAGCGCGCCAAGTTCGGCACCGGCGTCTCCAACCGCGCCCGCCAGTGGGACCGATCCTCAGTCGTCTCAGGTCGACGTCCCGCCCGCAATTCAGGTACCGCTCGAGAGGATCACCAACATCGTTGGTGGGCGAGATCCTTCGACCAGCCAGCGAATCATCTCGGCGGGAGTCGCCGCGCGTGTGATCGAGCAATCCTTCCCTGTCGGAGTCGGCTACGGAAATTTCCGTAGATACGCTGAGTACCCACAGGGCTTTGAGGCGTACGTCGCGAACATCGCCGAAGACACACGCTACAAGTCCGACTCGTTCGTCCTGAACTATGTCGCTGAGTTGGGATTGCTCGGGCTCGTCCTGGTCACGTGGGTGGCGGCATTGTTCGTCAACGGCCGACACGGACTACCGAT
>JALYSZ010000076.1 GCA_030854525.1 Chloroflexota bacterium
GTGCCTGAGGTGGAAGTGAAGGCGTCAGCCCGTTTTCTCCGGCTCTCCCCGAGGAAGGCCCGTCTGGTGACGGACCTCATCAAGGGAAAGAGCGCCGAGGAGGCGATCGCGATACTCGAGAACCTTCCGAAGTCGACGTCGCTGCCCCTGGGCCGCGTCGTGCGCTCCGCCATCGCCAACGCCGAGAACAACTTCAACCTGACGCTCGAGAACCTGTACGTGAAGCGCGCCATCGCGAACGAGGGCCCGCGCATGAAGCGCGTGTGGTACCGCGGTCGCGGTCGTCGCGATCTCAAAGTGCACCGCCTGGCGCACCTCGAGGTCGTGCTTGACGAGAGGGGAAGCTAACAAGTGGGCCAGAAGACTCATCCGATCGGGTTCCGCCTCGGTTTCACGAAGACGTGGAACGCGAAGTGGTTCGCCAACAAGAAGAACTATCCGGTGCTTCTCAAGGAGGACATCGGGATCCGCAATGCCATCCGCGGACGGCTGCGCGATGCCGCGATCGCCCGGATCGACATCGAGCGCTCGGCCAACCAGGTCACCGTCACTATCCAGACGGCCAAGCCCGGCGTGGTCATCGGAAAAGGTGGCGCGAAGGTCGAGGAGCTGCGGCAGGTCCTTGGGAAGATGACCGGCAAGATGGTGAAGGTGAACATCTTCGAGATCCGCTATCCCGAGCTCGACGCCTACCTCATCGCTGAGAACGTGGCCCAGCAGCTCGAGCGGCGCGTGTCCTTCCGCAAGGTGCTGAAGCAGACCGTGCAGCGCTCGATGAAGTCAGGCGCGAAAGGCGTTCGGGTCGCGGTCTCGGGTCGCCTCGGAGGCGCCGAGATGAGCCGCCGCGAGTGGGAGCGCGAGGGGCGCGTCCCGCTGCACACGCTCCGCGGCGACATCGAGTTCGGGCGCGCCACCGCGAAGACGACGTACGGGACGATCGGCGTCAAGGCGTGGGTCTACAAGGGCGAGATCGAGCCCGCACCCCGGCAGGTCACGCACACCGCCGGGCCGGCCGCGCCAGCCCAACGTCCGCCGGCTCCTCCAGCTCCTCCGGCACCCGCGCAGGCACCTCAGCCGGCGAGGGCCACCTAGATGCTGCAGCCCAAACGCCTCAAACACCGGAAGTTCCAGCGCGGCCGAATGAAAGGCGCGGCGCAGCGAGGCAACCGGATCACGAAGGGCGACTACGCGCTCAAGGCGATGGAGCCCTGCTGGATGACGGCACGCCAGATCGAGGCGGCACGGCGCGCGGTCACCCACCACTTCAAGCGCGGCGGTGCGGTGTGGATCAACGTGTTTCCTGATAAACCGGTGACCAAGAAGCCCGCCGAAGTGCGGATGGGCTCCGGGAAGGGCGCGCCCGACCACTGGGTGGCCGTGGTACGACCCGGCCGGGTCATCCTCGAAGTTGGCGGCGTCAACCGCGCGCTCGCGAAAGAGGCACTGCGGCTCGCCGCCCACAAGCTTCCGATCAAGACCCAATTCATCGAGCGAGAGGAGGCGATGCGGGATGAAGGACATGCGGCGGCTGTCTGACAACGAGATCGCTGATCAGCTGCGCGGCGCGCGCGAGGAGCTTTTCGACGCGAAGTTCAAGCTCGCCACGCGCCAGCTCAAGAACTTCCGCACGATGCCGTCGGCGCGACGAAAGATCGCGCGCCTCCTCACCGTGATGCGCGAGCGAACGACTGAGAGTGAGACCAATGGCTGAGAAGACCGAGAAGAAGACCACGGCGAAGACGACGACGCGCGCGAAGGCGCCCGCCAAGGCCGCCTCGACGCGCGCCGCGTCGACGGCAAAGGCGCCGGCAAAGGCGCCGGCGAAAGCCGCGGTCACCGCACGTCCGGTCGGGAAGCGCACCGTCGCCCGCAAGCGGGTGGCGCCGGTTCTGGCCGCGGCCGGTGAGAAAGAGCAGTTCACCTGGCGGCGGCTGCGTCGCAAGACGAAGGTCGGCGTGGTGGTTTCCGCGAAGATGGCCAAAACGATCATCGTCGAGGTGGGCCGCTTCCGCGAGCACCCGCTTTACAAAAAGATGATCCGACTCCGCAAGCGCTTCGCGGCGCACGACGAGAACAGCGAGGCCAAGGCGGGCGACCTCGTGCGCATCCAGGAGAGCCGGCCGTTCAGCGCGACGAAGCGCTGGCGTCTGGTCGAGGTCATCTCGCGTGCCGGCGAGGCCGGCGCGGCCGCACCGCGCGTCGCCGACATCTCCAAGGCGCTCGAGGAGCAGGAAGGCGTCACGGACATCCTCACGCCCGAGCGCGAAGAGAACGAGCGAAAGACAGAGGAGAAGGCCGAAAAGTGATCCGGCCGTACACGCGGGTCCGTTGCGCGGATAACACCGGGGCGCGTGAGCTCTCGGTGATCCGTGTGCTGGCGTCGTCCACGGGGACGACCGCCGAGATCGGGGACGTCTTCATCGCCGCCGTGAAGAACGCGATCCCGAACTCGGGTGTGAAGAAGGGCGAGGTCGTCCGCGCCGTCGTCGTGCGCCAGACCAAGGAGTACCGCCGCACCGATGGCTCGCTCATCCGCTTCGATGACAACGCGGCCGTCCTTCTGAACCCGCAGAACCAGCCGCGCGGGACGCGGATCTTCGGACCGGTCGCGCGCGAGCTTCGCGAGCGCAACTTCATGAAGATCGTCTCGCTCGCGCCGGAGGTCCTCTAGAGATGGCTGGTGGCATGCGCCTACGCAAGGGCGATGAGGTGATGGTGATCACGGGCAAGGACCGCGGAAAGCGCGGCCGCGTCCAGGAAGTGCGCCCGCGCCAGCAGACCGTGATCGTCGCCGGCGTGAACATCGCCAAGCACCACACCAAGGCGAACCCCTCCAAGAACCAGAAGGGCGGGATCATCGAACAGCCCATGCCGCTCGGGCTTGGGAAGGTCATGGTCGTCTGCCCGCACTGCGGCAAGCCGACCCGCATCGCGCACCGGACCGACGAGGATTCCAAGGAGCGCGTGTGCAAGCGGTGCGGTGAAGCGATCGTCGTGGAGGAGCCGAAGTGACCGCCGTCCTCAAGGAGCGCTACGAAACGTCGATCCGGGACGACCTGAAAAAGCAGTTCAGCTACGGGAACGTCATGCAGATCCCGAAGGTCGAGAAGATCGTCCTCAACATCGGCATGGGCGAGGCGATCGGCAACGCCAAGGCGATGGACGCGGCGGCCGGCGACCTGGCGAAGATCACGGGGCAGCGCCCGATCGTCACGAAGTCCAAGAAGGCCATTTCGAACTTCCGGCTCCGGGTCGGGATGCCGATCGGCCTGAAGGTGACGCTTCGCGGCGAGCGCATGTGGCACTTTCTCGAGAAGCTCGTAACGGTGGCGCTCCCGCGCATCCGTGACTTCCAGGGCGTGCCCGACAAGAGCTTCGACGGGCGCGGCAACTACTCGCTCGGTCTCAAGGAGCAGCTCGTCTTCCCGGAGATCGAGTACGACAAGATCGACCGCCTGCGAGGCATGGAGATCACGATCTGCACGACGGCGAGGACGGACGAAGAGGCACGCGCGCTTCTGCGCAGCCTCGGGATGCCGTTCCGCACCGCGTCTTAGGAGGCAGAAGGTGGCCAAGAAAAGCCTCATCCTGAAATCGCAGCGCCCGCCCAAGTTCGCGGTTCGGGTGCACCATCGCTGCACGGTGTGTGGCCGGCCGCGCGGCTTCCTTCGCAAGTTCGGCCTCTGCCGGATTTGCTTCCGCGAGCGCGCGCTCATCGGCGAGCTGCCGGGCGTCACAAAGTCGAGCTGGTGACAGGGGGTTTGGTGTTGACCGAAGAGATGACCGCGATGCGCGAACAGCCTGCCGAGACCGCTGATCGGTCCGAGCGGCCGGCGCGCAAGCCCGCCCCGCCGAAGAAGGTGCGACCGAAGGGGATCGGGATGCCGAACGACCCCGTCGCCGACCTGCTCACGCGCGTCCGCAACGCCGCGGTCGCGCGCCACGAGACCGTGTCCGTGCCGACGAGCCGCATGAAGGCCGAGGTTGCGCGCATCCTGCGCGACGAAGGCTTCATCTCGGGGTACGAACAGCCGAATGCGCGCGAGATCGTGCTGCGGTTGAAATACGTCGGCAAGCTCCCGGCGGTCGCCGGTCTGCGCCGCATCTCGAAGCCTGGCCTCCGGGTGTACGCGCGCAAGAGCGAGATGCCGCTCGTGCTCGGCGGTCTCGGCGTCGCCATCATCTCGACCTCGTCCGGTCTCATGACCGGCCGCGAGGCGGAGCGCAAAGGCCTCGGTGGCGAGGTCCTGGCGTACGTATGGTGATCGAATGAGCCGAATCGGACGACTCCCTGTGACGATCCCGAGCGGCGTCGACATCAAGGTCGACGGCCAGACGGTGAGCGTGAAAGGCCCTAAGGGCCAGCTCACGCGGACGTTCCACGAGAACATGAAGATCGAGCGCGAGGATGGAAAGATCGCGGTGCAGCGGGCGGACGACTCGCAACAGAACCGCGCGCTCCACGGCCTCACCCGGACGCTGATCGCCAACATGGTCGCGGGCGTCACGACCGGATTCGCCAAAGACCTGGAGATCAGCGGGACCGGGTACCGCGCGGTGCTACAGGGCAAGAAGCTCACCCTGGCGCTCGGGTTTTCGCACCCGATCGAGATCGACCCGCCCGCCGGTGTCACGTTTACGGTCGAGACGCCGCAGAAGCTCAAGGTCTCGGGGATCGACAAAGAGGCGGTCGGGGAGGTCGCGGCCAAGATCCGCCGCCTCCGCGAGCCAGACCCGTACAAGGCAAAGGGTGTGAAGTACGCGGGCGAGTACATCCGCCGCAAGGCGGGTAAGGCCGGTAAGGTCGGGGCGGCGAAGGCTTAGATGGCAAAGAAGACGAGGCTCGAAAGCAGGACGAAGCGCCACTCGCGCCTGCGCGAGAAGGTCCGCGGCAGCGCGGGTCGTCCACGCCTCGCGGTGTTCCGCTCCATCACGCATATCTACGCGCAGCTCATCGACGACGACTCCGGCAAGACTCTTGTGCAGGCGTCATCGCTTGACGTCCGTTCGGGCCCGGCTTCGCCGGCCCCGAGAGAGCCTCAGTCAACGGCCAAGAAGAGCGAGCGGGCGAAGGCGGTCGGCGCGATGCTCGGCGAGAAGGCGAAGGCCAAGGGCATCGGCGAGGCGGTCTTTGATCGCGGCGGTTACCGCTATCACGGGAGAGTCAAAGCGCTCGGCGACGCAGCCCGAAGCGCGGGGTTGAGGTTCTGATGCCACGAATTGACGCGAATCGCCTGGAGTTGACCGAGCGGGTGGTCCAGATAAACCGCGTGTCGAAGGTCGTGAAAGGGGGTCGCCGTTTCTCGTTCTCCGCGATCGTCGTCGTGGGCGACGGGCGCGGCCACGTCGGCGCGGGCCTGGGCAAGGCCGACGAGGTCCCGGGCGCCATCAACAAGGGTCGCGAGGACGCGAAGAAGCACGTGATGCTCGTGCCGCTCGTCGATCGCACGATCCCGCACCAGGTCGTCGCCGACTTCGGGGCGGCGCGAGTCGTCTTGCGTCCCGCTTCGAAGGGCACGGGTGTCATCGCCGGTGGGTCGGTCCGCGCCGTCGTCGAGTCCGCCGGGATCAGCGACATCCTCTCGAAATCGCTCGGCAGCACGAACCCGGTGAACGTGGTCAGGGCGACGATCAAAGCGCTCTCGCAGCTGCGTTCCGCCGAGACCATCCGCCAGACCCGTGGCCTGCCGCCGCGCGAGCCCCGTCGACCGGCCGAGGCGGCGTCGTGACGCGTCTCGAGATCCGCCAGCACAAGAGCGCGATCGGCGAGAAGAAGGGCGCGAAGCAGACGCTGTCGGCGCTCGGGCTCCGGCGTCCCGGCCACAGCGTGTCGCACGACGACTCGCCCGCGCTCCGCGGGATGCTTCGTCGCGTCGCCCACCTCATCGAGGTCACCGACGAGAAAGACGGAGGCCGCTGATGCGCCAGCACGAGGTCGCGCGACCACGCGGCTCGCGTAAGCTGCCCCGGCGCCTCGGCCGTGGCACGTCGCAGGGCCAGGGCAAGACGGCGGGCCGCGGCACGAAGGGCCAGCTCGCGCGCACCGGCCCCGGAATTCCGGGCTGGTTCGAGGGCGGTCAGACCCCGCTGCACATGCGCGTCCCCAAGCTGCGCGGCTTCAAGAACCGCTTCCGGAAAACGTTCGTCGCCGTGAACGTCGGACGGCTCGCGGACTACGCGGCCGACGGAAAAGTCTCCCCGGAGACGCTCGCCGCGAAGGGCCTCATCGAGAAGGACGCCCGCATCAAGGTGTTGGGCGACGGCGACATCGGCACGAAGCTCGAGGTGCATACGCATTCGGTGTCCGCGACGGCGCGCCAGAAGATCGAGTCCGCCGGCGGCTCCATCGTCATCATCGCCCCGGGCGACTAGCGCGTATGGGCATGTTTCAGGCGCTCGTCGACGCCCTCCGCACGCCAGATTTAAGAAACAAGATCCTCTTCACGCTCGGGATGATCCTGGTGTTCCGATTCCTAGCGCACGTACCGCTGCCGGGTGTGAACCAGGACCAGCTGAACCTGCTGCTTCAGAACAACCAGCTCATCAACCTGCTCGATCTGTTCTCGGGTGGCGGTCTTGCTCGGTTCTCGATCGTCGCGCTCGGCGTGAACCCCTACATCAACGCGTCGATCATCATGACGCTCCTCAACCAGACGATCCCGGCCTCGAGCGCCTCTCCAAAGAAGGGGAGTACGGCCGCAACAAGATCAACCAATACACCCGCATCCTGACCGTTCCGCTCGCGCTCCTGCAGGGCATCGGCGTCGCCGTCTTCATGCAGCGGCAGGGC
>JALYSZ010000093.1 GCA_030854525.1 Chloroflexota bacterium
CCGCGCGAACGTGCACGTGATCGGCGAGATCGCGTGCGGGAGCGACGACAGCCACGGGGACTTGGGGAGTCGAACGCCCACCCATGAAGTGCGCCGGGATCAGCACCGCCCAGTCCATTGGAAAGACTGCCGTAGTTGGATCGTTCGCTCCGTAGCTCACCGCGACGACGGGGATCCCGGCGTCGCGTATGGCATCGCGGACCGACAGCGCGAGCTCGCGGTCGATCGGGATCCGCGAGGCGATCGGGCTTCCCCACTGCGCCAGGTCTCCGGAGACCGCGGCGGCGTCGATAACCGCCATCGCGCCTTCGACGTGGATGTTGTGCGGAGTCAGCACGATGGAGACGTCCGGCTCGGCGGCGGCGAAACGGCGTCCGAGCTCCAGCATCCCGGCGGTCGTGGCGCTCGCGAGCGTGGGCCGGTCCTGCGGTTTCGCTTCGGGGATCGCGATCGATCCGTGAGGTGCGATGCACGCGAACACGAGCGGCATTCGCCAGAGTATGCCCGCCTAAACTTGATGCACCCCTCGGGCCGCTAGCTCAACGGTAGAGCAGGGGACTTTTAATCCCATTGCGTCCTATCCGGGGCTCTGCTCGCAAACACGGCGTTTCTCTACGACATGCGAATCGGGACGGGGCGCGCTCCACCGCCCTCGAGCCGAAATCCCTGCGCCCGTCATCCTTCGTGATCCGGCGTGACGGAAGCGTCACGAGACTCTTACTCACTCGGCATATCGTTTCCCCGCCCCCCGCTAGGGTCGGCCAATAGACCGCGGCCCGGCGCGGCACGTTGACTGGGGGTTCTCGCGTAGGGGGTACTCATGGGCCACCAACATGGTGGCGGTCGAGCATTACTCCCTGGTGCGGTCCGAGCCACCCGCGCCTCAGCTGTGACCCAGAGGCGATAGTCCTAGTTCTGGGGGTCGAGGCTGCCCGCCGGGTGGCCATAATCTGTCGTCGCAGGCAGGTTCGTCGGTTGGTCGACAAGGGAGGAACGCTCGTGGCAGCCCTGCGCGGTGAGCAGCGAGACTGGCACGATCTGGGACTCCTCGATCCTGAGTACATGATGCTCACGGACCCTGCGGTCGACTCGCGCGATTTGGATTCCTTCTTCGCCACTGGCAAGGTTCAAGTCACAAGGATCATGGAGACGGCAGGGCAACTTGGCGCGGCGCCTGTTGGACGGGCCGCCGCATTGGACTTCGGCTGCGGAGTCGGGAGGCTTACCAGAGCCCTCGCCGAGCATTTCGACCTCGTGTGGGGGGTCGATATTGCGCCGAGCCTCATTGCACGCGCGAGCCAACTGAATTCGCCATTCGCGCGATGCTCGTTCGCGGTCAACGCGACTGCTGACCTCCGCATGTTTTCGGAC
This sequence comes from Chloroflexota bacterium, assembly GCA_030854525.1. The sequence continues at coordinate 1,372 of JALYSZ010000093.1, forward strand.
GCCCAGTTCGACCTCGTCTATTCGGAGCTCGTTCTCCAGCACTGTCCATCCACGAGAACGATCCTGTCATACGTTGAGGAATTCCTGCGCGTCACGAAGCCGTCGGGCCTTGTCGTCTTTCAACTGCCCTCATCCATCCCGTGGAGGCAGCGCCTGCAACCTCGGCGTCGTGCTTATGGCGTTCTGCGGCAGCTAGGTGTCGGCCGTGAATTCCTGTATCGACGCCTGCGGCTGCACCCTGTGCGGATGAACTCGGTTCCCCAGAAGACGATGAAGACGGCGCTGGCTCTCATGGGCGCGACGACCGTCCATATCGAAGCCAACGATGAGAGGCCCGAATCGCGCGCGATAAGGAGTCGAAGGTACTTCGTCACGCCTGCCAGCACGTCTTCTAATTGAGGGTGGCTAGTGGGGGCCCGGTGTCCAACAGACAGCCGACAGCTCCAGCGTGAGCGGCGTAGCTCTCGTACTCCTCCCCTGGTCGTAGAGCATGACGATCGTCCGACACTCGGGAACGCTAGCTCTGATTTGCGCCGTGGCAGCGAAACCGTATGGAGAAACAAGGCACGCCGCGCTTGACCCACCACAAGCTCTCGGAGGTGCCGGCCGCGAAGGACAGAATCCTTGCCCGAGGTGCGGCAGTTCTTCTCGACGGACTCGCGAGCAGCGCCAGATATCTTCGGACCGTAGCGGCGCTCCGTGGAGGCGATCCGGTCAAGATTGCAGGAAACGCGCTCGACTCCATCAGCGACGTGATGGCCCACATCGCGGGATTGCGAGACCTTGTGGTATCTGCCGCGGTCGCTGCGGGAGACCTCACTACAAGCGAGCAGCGTGCTCTTACCGCGATCCAGCGGGAGCTGGTCGGGTTCCAACCCCTGCCGGCGGCGGACCGCTTAGGCGCTATGCGGCGAGCGCTAGCAGAGCTTCGCTACTACGGTCCTGTAGTCGCCGAAAAGAAGCGCGCTGAGCGCCTGAGTCCTGCGCATCTGACAGAGGACGCACGCAAAGCGACAGCGATGGCCGCGCTCCTAGCCGACAGTCTGGATCAGGCTCGTGCGCGAATCCAAACCGAGTTTCGGAAGGCTTACGGACACCGGGGCCGTCCGGCGGGTCGCAGCGTCGACAGAGCCAGCGTCATACGAACGTATCGTGAGCTTCGGAAAGACCGTCAGCGTGTCACGGCTCTCATGGTCGCGACTGAGCTGGGTGTCAGCGACGACACGGTCCGGCGTGTCGCGGGAGCATGGCCACCGACGATCTGAATTTCTGCGGCTTTCTGCGGAGATAGCCCCCCGCTTCGGCTCCATTCTCGTACGAGAGAGAAGCGAATACGAAATGGAGCTGAAAAGAGCGATGGCAACCAGCGAAGCCACCTCGAATGAAGTCACCACCACCGACCTCGATTGCGCCGCCTACCTCATCGCCGAGGGCGCGGAGCTCGCGGCGCTTGAGGAAATGGAGTTTAGCGGGCGTCGCATATCCCACCTCCGCGGGGCGCGAGTACAGCAGGGCGTGGACGACTACGTGCTCGGGCGCGCGACGGTGCGACTCGACGCATTCCGCGATGCGCGCCGCGCTCTCCTGGATCGCCTGCACCGCGCGGAGCGCGTGCGGTGAGCGTCCGTCCCGAGCAGCGTTTCCGGCGCGACCGGCCGTGTCCCGTCTGCGGCGGCTACCCGGAGGCGCCGCATGGCCGCGGGGTGAGGTGCTGGGGCTTCTTATCCGAAGACGGCACCTTCGCGCACTGCACCAGGGAAGAGCGCGCCGGCTCGCTGCAGCCGCACGAAGGCTCGAACACCTACGCACATCGGCTCACCGGAGAGTGTGGCTGTGGCACCCGCCACGGCGCAGCCGCTGAGGCAGTGACTCGCAGCCGCACCTGGCGCCTCACCCATCCGATTGGCACGCTCGTCGAGCATCACCGCGAGGACCGCGCCGACGGCACGAAGCGCATGTGGTGGGAGCGCGACGGGAAGCTGGGCCTACGTGGCCTGCGCGTGGCGGATCTTCCCCTCTATGGCGCCGACGAGTTACGCGAGCTACCGCAGGACTCGCGGGTTTTCGTTGTCGCAGGCGAGAAGGCGCGCGACGCGCTCAAGCGCCTAGTCATTCCGGCTGTCGCAACAGTCACCGGCGAGAAGACAATCCCAAGTGACCAGAGCCTTCGCGCTCTCCTTGACTACGTGCCCGTCTTGTGGCCCGACAATGACGAGGACGGCGAGATGCACATGCGCCGCATCGCGGAGCGGCTGTGCGGGTTGGGACACGAGAACGTTCGGTGCTTCGCCTGGTCTGATGCGCCGCCGGCGGGAGACGCCGCCGACTTCTTCGCGTGCGGCGGCACGCGTGTCGCGCTCGAAAAGCTCGCGGACGCAGCCCCACTCTGGTCCGACGCGCTGGCTGGCGCCGAGAATGCTTCCGCCGCTCCTAGGAATGGAGTTGCGGCAGAAAGAAACCGGCCTCTCGCGTTCCGCTCCGCGCCCGAGTTCGCGGCGAGGACGCCAGAGTCCCCGCCCTGGCTCCTGACCGGCTACATCGCGCGAGGAGCGATCGCCGAGCTCGTCGGCAAGGTGAAAGCCGCGGGCAAGACGACCCTAGTCCTCGCCATGTGCCGCGCGATCGTCCGCGGTGAGGACTTCGCCGGCCGGCGCACGGAACGCGCCGGCGTCGTGTTCCTCACTGAGCAGCCCGATGCGAGCTTCCGCGAAGCGCTCGCTCGGGCCGATCTCCTCGACGCCGAGAGCTTCACGGTCCTCTCCTGGCACGACTCCATCGGCGTTCCCTGGCCCGAGGTCGTCGCCCAGGCTGTGGCCGCATGCAAGGCGCGGGACGCTGGGCTGCTCGTCACGGACACGCTCCCGCAATGGGCCGGCATCCGCGGGGACGGTGAGAACAACGCGGGCGAGGCGCTCGAGGCCATCGCGCCGCTGCAAGAGGCGGCTGGCATCCATCGTCTCGCCGTGGTCGTTCTGCGCCACTCGCGCAAATCCGGCGGCGACGTGGGTGACGATGGCCGCGGCTCGTCAGCCTTCGCGGGCGCGGTCGACGTCGTGCTCTCGCTGCGCCGGCCAGAAGGCAACACCGAGCCGAACGTTCGCATCCTCCACGGCCTCTCGCGGTTCGCGGATACACCGGAGAGCCTCGCCCTACAGCTCACACCCGATGGCTACGTCGCTCTCGGGAGCGAGGTGGCACTCGCGTTCGAGGTCGCGAAGCGCCAGGTCCTCGAGGTCGCCCCGCGGATCGCAGAGCACGCGCTGACAAGCGACGAGCTCCTCGACGCCGCGAAGGTGCGGCGCACGTCCGGCCAGGAAGCCGTCGCCGCGCTCCTGAAGCTCGGCCAGCTCGTCAGGACCGGGGAAGGGAAGCGCGGCTCGCCGTACCGCTACTACGCCCTCTCGACACCCGAAATGCTTCATGCCGCAACTACATCCCTAGGGCGGCACAAAGAAACAGGCGATGACGGGAGGCCTTCCGAGCCTGGAGCGAGAGATCGTTTCCCGTCGGAAACGACAAACGGCGTTCCAAGCCGCGACGACGACCCGATGCTCCGCGCCGCGCATGACCTCGGACTCGTCGGAGGCGAACGATGACGCAGCCGCGAATCATCGCTGCTTACCTTCCCGGAACTCGGTGGCGAACGCGAAGGGTGGCAACACGGATGATCAGGCCGCCAAGAAACACACGAAACCAGTTCCGAAGAATGACACGCGGCGTGCGCTCTGCGCCGTTGGACCGCTGATGTACGTTCCCGAAGCGCGCGCACTCCGTAAGTGCGTCGGGGCCCGATCCGATGGCTCTCCCTGCCGCGCGTGGGCAGTGTGGGGGGACGAAAGCCAGCTCTGCGTTGCCCACTGCGGACGCCCTCGCCGTACGCGACGCGGGCGCGGCAACTATCGCCCATATCAGCCGCCTCCGACGAAGCCGGCCCGCTATCCACCATGCCGCTGCGTGGCGTATTCCTGGCCGCATCGCCCCGGAGGCGGCCTCTGCGAGTGGCCGCTCGAGCCGACGTACAGGCGCGCGAGGGAACCGGGACGGCACAGCGTCTATTGGTCCCGCACGAGTCGAGGCATGAAAGCCTTCGGTCGCGAGTACCGCGCATGGGTCCGGACAGGAAGGCTTCCGCGCATGCAGGTGCTGCCGCCGGAGCTCGCCAAGTACTCCAGCAAGACGCGCGGAAGGTGGAAGCGCAGACCGTCCCGGGCGTCAGGCGCCGCGGGCCTCGGCAACGGCGGAGCGAACAGTGACCAACCCAGCCGCAAGACTAGGCCCCATTTATCTCGTGGTAATCGTCCGGTCGATGGTGTCGGTCGTCGCCGTAGACTGCGCGCCGGAGCGCGCCCTGCCCCCAGTGATGGAGAAGCAGGATGGAACTTTTACAGCTGAACAGGTTCGAGATGGCACGTAGCCTCTCGTCGCCGCTCCTCGACGTGCTGGACAGTTTCGAGCGGTCGCGCCACGACCTGCGCGAATCCACTATGCGTGGCTACATCGCGGGGATCTGGCGATTCGCGATCTTTGCCGGGAGGCAAGGCGGCCTCGAGGTGCCCCAGTCGCGCAAGGACGCGCGACCGCTGCTAACGACAGTCACGCCCGCCTCGCTCACACTCGACATTGCCAACCGCTACGTCGACTCCCTTGTCCGCCGTAAGCGCAAGACCACCGCGCACCACGACGGGCGCGCCTTGACGATCTTCACCGAATGGTGCGTAGAGGCCCGCATCTTCGCCGCCGATCCGTTGGCGGGCTTCAAGGTCCCCAAGCAGCCCAACAACCGACGCCGCCCGTTTCAAGATGAGGACATCCCCCTCATTCGCAAGGCCGCCCGCGCCAGCGGGATGGGAGAGCGCGACGAAACCATCGTCGTCGTCGCCATCGCGTGCGGCCTGCGCAAGGACGAACTACGGATGCTCCATTACCCCGAGGACGTCGACCTACCAGGCCGGGTCCTTTACGTGCGCGATCGAGCGGCTAAGACCGATGCCAGCATCCGACGCGTCGTCATGGACGACGAGATCGTTGCGATGCTCGACGAGTACATCGACGACTGGCGGCCCTCACGCCAACCCGGGCCGCTGTTCCTCAACAACCACGGCGACGGCCTCACATACGCCGGCTTCGCCTCGATCTTCCGTCGGCTAAAGAAAAAGCTGCCGCGGGAAATGGACTTCAAGCTTCACCGGGCCCGCAACACCGCCATCACCAACTGGCTGCGTAACGGGAACGACCTTCACACCACGATGAAGCTCGCGGGCCACAAGTCGCCGAAGGTGACCGAGCGTTACGCCGGCGAGTTCACCAACGACGAGCTTCGCAAGCTCGTTCGCCCCTCGTTTACCGCAATCTATGGGAGGCGATCGGCGTGAGTCCCCCGTCGGCAATCCCTGCGTCTAACGGGCAATCCCCTGCTCCACAATTGTTGAAAACATTGGGGCCGCTAGCTCAACGGTAGAGCAGGGGACTTTTAATCCCTTGGTTCCGGGTTCGAATCCCGGGCGGCTCACTGACGGAGGTTGGCCTTCGGCGTCGCGAAGGTCCATTCGTGGCCGCGCGTCTCGGCAGCCAAGCGCCGGTCGCCGTAGGGCATCTCCACCAGTGCCTCGATGATCGTCGCGCCCGCGGCCTTGGCCCGCGCGCAGTGCGCGTTCACGTCATCCGCGCGCTCGGAGCGCGGCACAGCGGAGAGCGTAGGCATGCCAGATTCCTAGCCTGGTTCGACTCGGAAGTCGAAGATATGCGTCACTTCGCCCTGGGTGACGACGAAGGACCAGCGCACGTTTACGAGGATCCGGTAAGCGCGCCCTGGGACGATCGACCGCGTTTCGTAGGTGCCGCTCCGGCCCGGCAGCGTGAACTCCTCGTTCGGACCGCCTGAAGGTGAAGGCGCGTCGACGTCGTAGATAAAGCCGCGGATCTCATTGCCCTGGTCGGCCT
>JALYSZ010000106.1 GCA_030854525.1 Chloroflexota bacterium
CGCGCTCGAGCGATGCCCGCAGCCGTGCATAGTCCGCTGGCGCGATCGTCCCCGCTGCGCGCGCGAACTCGAGATCGCGGAGCGAGCTCACGGCACGCGCGACGTCGTCGCGCTGATCGGGCGGATCCGCCGGCCACGCCACCGGCCGCCGCGCGAGCGGCGCGATCACCGCCGCGAGACCGGCGAGGAGCATTACGACGAAGAGCGCGACGGTCATCCCTCCGTGGCCTCCTCGCGGACGACCCGCTCGCGTAGCGCGGCGATCTGTGTCGCGCTTGGTTCAACCGACGGTGGGGTGCCCGCGCCGCGCAACCGTCCGGCCACAAAGACCAGACCCGCGGCGACTGCGGCGACGGGAACGAGCCAGATGAGGGCGCTCCAGGAGGTGACCGGCGGGGCCAGCAGGATCCAGTCGCCGTACGACGCGCGAAACTCGGCTTCGATCTCCGCGTTCGTCCTTCCCTCGTGCACGCGCTGGGCGACGAGGTCGCGCATCTGGCGAGCCGTCTCGGACGTCGAGTCCTTGACGGAGAGCCCCTGGCATACCGGACAGCGCAGCTCGGCTGTGACCTGGTCGATGCGCTCGTCCGCAGTCGCTTCGTGCGGCCGCGCCGCGAACACGAGCGCCGCGGCGAGCGCGAGGGTTGCGACGGCGACGATCACGCGACCGTTCATCGCGACGCCCGTGCGCGGAGTGCCTCGATCCCATTCACGAGAGTCGCTTCGTCGATCGGGCCGATGTGCCGTCCCGCAATCACGCCGTCAGGACCGATGAAGAAGGTCTCTGGAGGCCCGAAAACGCCGTACGACAGCGCCACGCGCCCATCGTCGTCGGCGACCGTCGTCCAGTTCAGGCCCATCCGCTGCACGTAAGCGAGGCCGTTGTCGCGCGACTCCTGGTAGTTCACGCCGACCATCACGACGTTGCTCGCGCGATAGCGCTCGTAGACGCGGACGAGCGCAGGATTCTCTTGGATGCACGGCAGGCACCACGACGCAAAGAAATTCACAACCACGACCTTGCCCGAAAAATCCGCGAGCGTGACCTCGCCTGACCCGTCGAGGCGCTGGAGCGTGAGGACCGGAGCCGGCTTGCCGATGCTGCCGGTCTTGATGTCGTGCGGATCGCGCCGGAACGCGAGCGCGAGCGTCACCACGAGGCCGAGGATCGCGACGACGACGGCGATGCGGACGACCCGCGCGAGCATCACTTTGCCGAGGCCGCGGCTTCGGCGACCGGCATCCGCACCGGGCGCCGCCTCGGCGTCGGAAGAGCTGCGATCATCGCCCCGATCCCTATGACAGCCCCGCCGACCCAGAGCCATGAAACGCCCGGGATCACGCGCGTGCGGATCGTCGCCCACGAGAAGGTTCGCTGGTCGTACGCAGCGAGGATCGTGTAGAGGTCGTCCCGCAAGCCTGCGCCGATCCCCGGGGAACCGACCGCCGACGCGGTATTGGGGTACTGCACGAGCGCGGGACGCAGATTCGCGCTCGCGCCATTACCGGTGATGACGAGATCGGCGACGATCGAGTCGCGCTGCGGTTCGGTGACTGGACGGACCGCGTCCAAACGCACGGTGTAGCCCGCCACCTGGAACGACTCCCCCGGTGCGAGCGTCTTCTCGGCGTCGATGGTGCGCGCCTGGCTTGTCGCGACGGCGAGCGCGACGAGAACGATCCCCACGTGCACGACGTAGCCGCCGTACCGCCGGCCGTTCCGACGCAGCAGGTTCACGAACGCGGTGAGCCCGCTCTCGCCGTGAAGCGTGCGCCGCGCACGCACGCCACGGGCGAACTCCTGCGCGACCGTCGCGACGACGAACGCGCCGAGCGCATACGTGAGCACCGCCGCGAGCGCCGTCGTCCCCGTGAGGAGCGCCGCGATCGCGCCAGCGGCCGCGGCGACGATCGGTGCCGTGAACTGGCGCTCGAGGGTGGCGCGCGACGCGCCGTGCCACGGGAGCTGCGGGCCGACGCCCATAAGGAAGAGCAGCGCCAGCGCAAGCGGGATCTCGACGCGGTCGAAGTACGGACCGCCGATCGAGAGCTGTGCGCCGGTGATCGCCTCGGCGACAAGCGGGTACAGAGTGCCGAGGAGCACGGTCAGCGTCGCGGCCATGAAGAGCACGTTCTGAAAGAGGAAGATGGCCTCGCGAGAGAGTGGAGCGCCGATCGGCCCGGCATCGCGCAGGCGCGCGGATCGCCAGAGCAGCAGACCGACCGAGAGCACGAGGATCGCCACCAGATAACCGAGGAGCAGGGGCCCAATGGCGGACAGGCTGAACGCGTGAACGCTGTTCACGACACCGCTTCTCGTGAGGAACGTGCCGAGGATCGTGAGCGCGAACGTCGCGACCACCAGCGCGAGGTTCCAGGTGCGAAGCAGGCTGCGTTTCTCTTCGACCATTACGGAGTGCAGGTACGCGGTCGACGTAAGCCACGGCATGATCGCGGCGTTCTCGACCGGGTCCCACGCCCAGTAGCCGCCCCAGCCGAGCACCGCGTAGCTCCACCACGCGCCCGCGACGATGCCGACGCCGAGAAGCGCCCAGGACACAAGCGCGAAACGCCGCGTTGCCACGAGCCAGCGATCGCCACCCTCGCCGAGGATGAGCGATGCGATCGCGTACGCGAACGGCACCGACGTGAGCACGTAGCCGAGGTACAGGAGCGGGGGGTGGAGGGCCATCAGAGGATGGTTTTGCAGCAGCGCGTTGGGTCCATTTCCGTTGTCCGGCGCGATCGCGAGACGCGCGAAGGGATCGGCCGCGGGAGTGGTGATCAGAAGCAGGAAGAAGGCCAGCATCGCGAACATCACGGCGAGCGCGGTCGTCGCAAGACGCGGAATGGCCAGCGTTCCGCGGAAGGCGATGAATGCGGTCGCGCCGGCCAGGATCGCGGTCCATAGAAGGATCGAGCCCTCGAGCGCGGCCCAGAGGCTGATGATCGAATAGAAGAGCGGCGTCTCCCTCGCGTTGTTCTCGGCTACGTAGAGGATCGAGAAGTCGTGCGTGGCGAGCGCGAACATCATCGACAGCGCGGCGACCACGACGAGCCCGAAACCAATGCCCGCCGCGATCCGCGCGGACACAAGGGCTCGCGCGTCGCGCCGCCATGCGGCGTAGATCGCCGCCCCTGTGCCCCAGATGGAAAGAAAGAGCGCGGCGCGCAGAGCGGCTGCGCCCAGGTCCCCTGCGCTCACGGGAACGAGGTCCGATGGGCGGGCGTCGCGCCCGCAGTCGGCGCGGTGTAGACCTCGTTGTGCTTCGCGATCACCTGCGTCGCGAGAAACGTTCCGTCCGCGACGAACGCCCCTTCGACCACGGCACCGGCGCCCTCCCGGAGCAGGCCCGGAATGGCGCCGGTGGCGACGATATGCACCTCGACGGTGCCGTCGGTGATCACGAAGCGGAAGTCATTCGCCCCTCGTAAGTCGGCCGAGGACATCGAGCCGGCCTTCACGAGGCCGCCGAGCCGCACCGTCTGACCGGCCGCGACACCTTGGGCCTTAGCTTCCGACGGCGTCAGGTAGTAGACGGCTTGGCTTTGCAGATTCGTGGCGGCGATCGCGCCGACGAGCACCGCGACGCCGAGCGCCGCGATCAGCAGGACCCGCCGCGCTCCAATTCGCTCAAGCACCGCGCGCGCGCAACGAGATGAGGTAGGCGAGCAGCGCGCCCCAAACGATGGCGAATGCCGCGACGATGAAGATCAGGTTGTCCACAGCCGCCCCTGACGCGCGAGCTCGATTGAGCCGCGAGACATCATGAAGTAGGCGTAGATCAGGGTGTACGCGCCGAGCGAAACCAGGAGCGTGAGCAGCATCGCTGAGTCGAGCGCCGGCGAGCCCGCGGCCCGCAGGACCGTGGGCAGCTGGTGCAGCGAGTTCGCCCAGAGCACCGAGAGATGGACGATGGGAACGTCGATCACGGCGATGATCCCGAAGACCGCGGCGCGTGTGGCGCGCCGCGAAAAGTCCGTCGAGAGCCCCCGCAAAAGCAGGTAGCCCACGTACATCACGAACATGATCGCCGTCGTCACGAGGCGCGGCTCCCATGTCCACCAGACACCCCATGTCGGCTTCGCCCAGATCGAGCCGGCGACGAGGAACAGGCCGGTGAAAAGCACGCCGATCTCCGCAGAGGAGACCGCGATCGCGTCGAACAACGGATTCTTCGTCCACAGCCAGCCGACCGAGGCCAGGAAGACGACGACGAACGCGAGATAGGCGAGCCAGGCGAGGGGCACGTGCACATAGAGGATTCGGTAGACGTTTCCCTGGACCGCGTCGGTGGGCGCCCAGAAGAGCGCCATCACGCTCGCCACGACGAACGACGCGGCGGCAGCGATGCCGAGCCATGGACGGATGCGCGGCAACGTATTTCCGCGCGGGATGGTGGTCTCTGTCACTCGATGGCCGCTGGCACGATGGTAAGGCCGATGACCGTGTAAACAACCGCGAACGCGAACAGCAAACCGGCCCACGACAGAGCCCCCACTGCGTCGCCCTGGAGCGCCGCGCTCGTACCTCGTGTAGCCGCGACGAGCTGCGGAACGAGAACCGGCAGGGCGAGGATTGGTACGAGCGCGGCTCGCGCGCGAAGACGCAGCGCCAGGACGACATCGACCACGACGATCGGAGGGAGAGCGAGAACGCCGAGCAGAACGACGACGAGAAGATGCACCGGAAGCGCGATCCGAAGATCGAGGAGCACGAGCGAAAGGATTCCGCCGACCACGGCGACGAGCAGGAGGACGATCGCGAGCGAGAGCACCTTTCCGCCGAACAGCGCATCGCGGCCGCCGGGCAGCGCCACGAGTCCTTCGAGCGCGTCGTCTTCGAGCTCGCGATCGAAGGAGCGCATCGTTGCGAGAATCGTCGCGAACGCCAGCGCGAGCCAGAACAGCGCCGCGGCGACGTCGGCGTCGCGTGCGATCTGCGGACCGACCACGAGGCTCTCGAGGAGCACGAGCACCGCGATGAAGGTCACGGCGGCGACGACGCCGTCGGGTTGCCTTCGCTCCGCGCGCAGCTCGCGACCGGCGACCAGAGCGATCCGATTAGCGGCGCTCACGCGGCAGTCGGCGTCGCCGCGCCGTCGTCGATCGCGATCTGCGCCCTCGCGAGCTCGTCGAGCTCGGGATGCGCATGCGTCGCGACGACGACCGAACGCCCGTCGTCGCGCGCCCGAGCGATCGTCTGTCGTAACCGGCTCGCTCCCGCTTCGTCGAGATCCGCGAACGGTTCGTCTAGCAGGAGGACCGGGACGCGCTCCGTTTCGACGCGCGCGAGAGCGGCGCGCCGGCGCTCGCCCGCGGAGAGGCGCTCGACGGGACGGTCCATGTCCTCGCCGACACCCCACGCGCGAAGCGCGCCATCGATGCCGCGCGTATCCCCGCCTCGGAAACGCGCGAAGAACTCGAGGTTTTCCCGCGCCGTCAGCCCACGTAGGAGCATCGGGCGGTGGCCGATGTAGAGGACGTCGCCTGAAAGTCGGCGATCGCCGCGCACGAGCGGTACGAGGCCGGCAAAAGCGCGTAGGAGCGTCGTCTTGCCCGAGCCGTTCGGACCGCGCACCAGCGTGAGGCCGGGGCCGACCGCGACACTCACCGCGCGGAGGATCACGCGATCGTCGAGGATGACCGTGGCATCGTGGAGCGATGCGCCCGACTGCACCGTTCGCATGATGGGACGCGTCGTCCTCGTGTGCATCGCGCTGGCGATGCTCGTTCTGGCCTGCGCGCCCGAGCCGCCCGCGGCCGAGCCGGTGGCTAGGGGTCGACAGGTCTACCGCTCCCTGGGCTGCGCCAGTTGCCACGAGCCGAACCTATTCGGGCAGCGGCTGGGGCCCCCGCTCGAGCACGTCGGAACGATCGCCGAAACGCGCCGGCCGGGCGTGTCCGCGGCGGAGTACATCCGTCAGTCGATCGTCGACCCTGGCGCGTATGTCGTACCGGGATACAAGGACTCGATGCCGCGGGATCTAGGCCGAGACCTAACGCCTACCGACCTTGATGCCTTGGTCGCCTACCTTCTGTCTCTCAAGTGAAACCCTCGCCTAACACCCTCCCGGCAGACCCCGTTAGCCCCGATAGAGCGGAGGACGAGGACCGAAATCTCGCCCTACGCGCCGGAAAGGGGGACGCGGCCGCCTTCGGAGCGCTCTACGACCGCTACGTGGGAGCCGTGTACCGATACGTGTATTACCGGGTAAGGAACGACATGGATGCCGAGGATCTCGTGAGCGACGTGTTCATGCGCGCGCTCCGGGCGATCCCGCGCTACGAGCCGCGGGTGGCCTTCCTTGCCTGGCTCTACCGCATCGCGCGGAACGCGGTGATCGACCGGGCCCGGCGCTCGCGAACGCAGATCTCGTTCGAGGACGCGCTCGCGCACCCTGGGGTCGACCAGATCGTCGAGCCAGATGCGACGATCCTCGCGCTCTCCGACAAGGAGGCCGTACGCGGAGCCCTCGCGAAGCTCACTCCGTTGCAGCAGGAAGTCATCGTTCTGCGCTTCGTCGAGGGATACAGCACGCTGGAGATCGCGAATCTCGTCGGCAAGCGCGAGGGAACCGTGCGCGGGATCCAGTTCCGCGCGCTCGAGGCGCTTCGCACGCTCATCCCGTCGCGCGAGGCTCTCGCATGAGCGAGCGACGCTCGCCGCTTCTGGAGCGGCCCGTGATGCGCGAACAGTTCCGCAACGAGCTACGCGGCCGCCTCATGTCCGAAGCCGTCGTGGCCCTGGCGCCGCGGCCGAACCGCTTCTCGTTGCCGGCGCTGCTTCGTCCCGCGCTCGCCGCTGCGGTCATCCTCGTTCTCATCCTCGCGGGCGCGACGAGCGCCGCGGCGTCCAGCCTTCCCGGCGATCCGCTGTACACGGTCAAGCGTGCCAGCGAGGACGTGCGGCTTGCGGTCACGTTCGACCAGGTCGCGCGGCTTCTGCTTCTCTCCGATCTGGCGGATCGCCGCCTCGAAGAGCTCGCCGAGGTGGCCCTGCAGCGGCCTGCGGCGGCGCCGGCCGCGACGCAGGAGTACGCCGACGCTGTCGAGAGAGTCGCCCAGGCGCTGGAAGAAGCCGACGGCTCGAACAATGACGGCGCGAACAACCAGCAAGGCCAGAATGTCGAGGCGGCGCAGACGAAGCGCCTCGCGACGCTCGATTCGATCAAGGGGACGATCCCCGACAACGCTCGCGCCGGGGTCGAAAAGCTGATCCAGCGCGAGAGGGACCGCAACACGAGAACGCCGACGGCACCGCCCGGTACCGAGGGGACCTCGGGCGGCGACGATCAAAAGGACGGCGGCGACGCGAAAGAGGCGACTCCGCGCGCGACGCCAAACCCGAAGCGGGCGACGCCTGCGGCTACTCCTCGTTCAAGGTCCAACGAAGACGGCAACAACGAGGACCATAACTAGGCAGGCTCGGTCCGACCGCGGCTGGCACGGCCGGTGCATAGATGGCCGACATGTGCCGTTGCAAGCCCTGCACGAACCAGCGGATCTTCCTTCGAGTTCTCGCCCTCCTCTTCGTCGTGTGAAGCGCGTCCTCGTAGCCGAGGACGACCCTGACACGGCGGCGGCGATCAAGGCGGCGCTCGAAGAGCGTCTCCCTGTGACCGTCGATCACGTGACGAACGGAGCGCTCGTTCTCGATCAGATCTTCGCGACCCATCCCGATCTCGTGATCCTGGATGTGTCGATGCCCGGCCTCAACGGTATCGACGTGTTCGATCTCCTACGGGGAAGCGCGGGCGCGATCGACGTTCCAGTTCTCTTCCTGACAGCCATGCCGGATCGGGCCCAGCGGACGTTCGCGCACTTCGGAATCCGCGATGTGATGGCGAAGCCCTTCGACGCCGATGCCTTGGTCCGCCGCGTCGATGACCTGCTCACCGGCGCCGCTCGAGTCGCCTAAGCACTAGCAGCCAACGCGGGCGTCCGGGACAGGACCCGCACGCCTGGTTTGGGTGCTAGCCCGCGGTCTCTTCGGGCTCTGATCGCAGCGGCGCGATCCGCGGCCAGCGGCGGCGCACGGCGGCGGCGATTCCTTCGGCATCAATGCCGTAATGACGTCGCCACAGCTTCTGAGCGCCGTGATCCACGTGCTCGTCGGGAATTCCCAAGATCTCGAGATCCACACGCGCACCGCGCTCGGCGAGCAGCTCGCCCAGGGCTGAGCCGAAGCCGCCTGCGACGACGTGCTCCTCGACGGTCACGAAACGCGGGATGCGCGCCGCGAGTGTGAGGATCCGCTCCTCGTCGAGCGGCTTCGCGAAGCGGGCATTGACGACCGTCGCCTCGAGTCCGTCGCGCGCCAGGATTTCGGCGGCTTCCATCGCGGCTGCGACGGGGTGGCCGTAGGCGAGGATGGCGATGCCCTCGCCCTCCCGCAGGGTCTCCGACATCCCGAGCGGGATGTCGGCGAGCGGCGCGTCGAGCGGCACCCCCACGCCGGTGCCGCGCGGGAAGCGGAGACCCACGGGGCCGCGGCCAGCGGCCGCGTGACGATAGGCGGTCCAGACCATCTGGCGAAGCTCGGCCTCGTCCTTCGGCGCCATCAGCGTCATGCCGGGCAGGATCCTCAAGAACGCGATGTCGTAAAGACCCTGGTGGGTCCTGCCGTCATCGCCGACGATCCCTCCGCGGTCCATCGCGAACACGACCGAGAGGTCCTGCACGGCGACGTCGTGCACGACTTGATCGAAGCCGCGCTGCAGGAACGTCGAGTACACCGCGACGATCGGGACGATGCCCTGGGTCGCGAGGCCCGCCGCGAATGTCACCGCGTGCTGCTCGCAAATGCCGACGTCGAAAAGACGCTCCGGGAATTCCTTGAAGAGCGGCAGCAGACCGGTGCCGCCTGGCATCGCCGCGGTGATAGCGACGGCGCGTTCGTCCGCCTTGAGGACCTCGCGCACGGCGTCGGCGAAGACCGCTGTGTACTGCGGCGCCGTCGCCTTGGCTGAGCCAGTCGCCGAGACCCCGTGCCACTTCACGTTGTCAACCTCGGCGGGGCCGTAGCCGTGACCTTTCTGCGTCTGCACGTGAACGAAGACCGGCCCGTCGCCGAAATCGCGGGCCTTCTCGAGCACCCCCTCGACCGCGAAGAGATCATGACCGTCGACGGGGCCGAAGTAGGTGAAGCCGAACTGCTCGAAGAGGATGTTCGGTATGAAGAGGGCCTTGAGGCTCGTGAAAATTCGGCGGCGGGCCTCCTCCGCGAGCTCGCCGCCGGGCATGTGCTCCAGGACCTGACGTCCGATCTGCTTGGCGCCGCGATAAGGCTGGGCGGTGCGCAGCGCTTCGAGCATTCGGGATACCGCGCCGACGTTCGGCGCGATGCTCATTCCGTTGTCGTTCAACACGACGATCACGCGTGTCCGCATGTGACCGATGCTGTTCATTGCCTCGTACGCCATCCCCGCGGTCAGAGCCCCATCGCCGATGATCGCAACCACGTGGTTGTCATCGCCCTTGATGTCGCGCGCGGCCGCCATTCCCTGTGCCGCGGAGATGGACGTTCCCGCGTGTCCGGCACCGAAGTGGTCGTGCTCCGACTCGGTGCGCGCGAGGAAGCCTGAGATCCCGCCGAATTGACGAAGCGTCTCGAACCGTCCGCGGCGCCCGGTCAGCATTTTGTGCACGTACGCCTGGTGCCCGGTGTCCCAGACAAGCTTGTCACGTGGAGAATCGAAGACCCGATGGAGCGCGACGGTCAGCTCGACCGTGCCGAGGCTCGATGAGATGTGCCCGCCGGTCTTCTGCACGCTCTCGACGGTGAACTCGCGGATCTCGCGGCAGAGCGTGAGCAATTCCTCGCGATGGAGCAGCCGGAGGTCGCGCGGGTGCTGTATGCGATCGAGCACGGTCACATCGCGATACTAGCCGCGATGTTCGATCTTTCTAAGCGCGCCGTAGTACTTACGGGCGCGACCGGCCACATCGGGGCGACGGTCCTGCGCGCGTATCTCGAGCAGGGCGCGCACGTCGCGATACCGGTCCGAGACGAGGCCAAGGGCGTTACGCTTCGCGACTCGCTTGGTGACCTGGCCGGCGCGACGGAAGATCCGCGCGTCCTCGTGCGCACCGCCGACCCAGGCGACCGCGCCGCGATGGAGAGCTTTGTCGAGGAGGTCCTCCGCGTGTGGGGTCGGCTCGACGTCGTCGCGAATCTCATCGGCGGATACGCATCGTCCGACGCCGGCAGCGGAGACGTTGCCGCATACCGCGCTTACTGGGATCAGAAGGTCGCGACCATCGTGACCGCGACGACGGCGTGCCTCCGCCCAATGCTCGCGCGTGGCTACGGGCGCATCGTCAGCGTTGGCTCGACGGTCGCACTCAAAGGAGAGAAAGGCGCGGCCGGCTACGCGATGGCGAACGCCGCGCTCCTCCGCTGGACCGAATCACTCGCGGAAGAGACCAAGCGCGAAGGCATCACCGCGAACTGCGTCCTGCCTCGGATCATCGACACGCCCGAGAACCGAGCCGAAATGCCAAAGGCCGATCCAGCGCGATGGGCGACCGCCGCCGAAATCGCCGCCGTTGTCGTGTTTCTTTCGACGAACGAGGCCAGCGGAGTGACCGGCGCGGCGATACCCGTGACGGCCCGGACGTAGCTATGGCGGGCGAGCTAACGATCAGAGATGCGCACGAAGACGACCTCGACGCGGTCAGCGCGTTGCTCCTCAAGGCGTACGCGCAGTACATACCTCCGCCCCGCGAATCGCTTAGCGCGCAAGAGGGCGCCGCATGGGAGGGATATCGTCGAAACATCGCCGACGTGTGGTCGCGGGTGCCGATCTCGTCGACGATCGTCGCGGAACGCGACGGGAAGCTGCTCGGTAGCGTGAACTACTACGCGCCGGGACAAGCCGATTCCCTCGACGACGCCTGGCCCGAAGGATGGGCCTCGATCCGGCTTCTCGGTGTGTCGCCGCAGGCGCGTGGGCTTGGAGTCGGGCGCGCACTCATGGACGAGTGCTTGCGGCGCGCGCGAGCCGATGGAGCGACCACGATGGGATTGCATGCGACAAAGTTGATGGACGTCGCACGCGGGATGTACCTGCGGCTCGGATTCAGGCGCGTTGCCGAGCATGATTTCCATCCGACGCCCGACTTCACGGTCGAGGCGTACCGGCTGAACCTGTAAAGTTCGCTTCGCCGTGTCGCTGTTCGTGATCGTGAAGTTTCTCCATGTTCTCTTGGCGATCATCGCCGTCGGATTCAACGCGACATACGGCGTGTGGCTCGCGCGGGTCGCTCGTGAGCCGGTGCCCACGCAGTCATTCGTGTTGAAGGGAATCAAGCGGCTCGATGATTGGTTCGCCAATCCTGCGTACGTGCTCCTCGCGGTCACCGGCGCGATGATGGTGTTCGTCGGCGACCTGCGTTTCACGACGTTCTGGATCGCCGGCGGGATCGTCTTGTGGGCGATCGCCGTCGCGCTCGGGTTCTTCGTCTACACGCCGATGCTGCGCAACCAGATCCACGCACTCGAGACCACCGGTCCAGAGAGCGAGGACTACAAGCGCTACGCCTCGAATGCGCGCTTCCTGGGCATACTGCTCGCCGTGATCGTCGTGGTGATCGTCTTTCTCATGGTGACGAAGCCGACGCTCTCGTAGCCAGCGCGCGGGCCCACTCCGCGTACGCCTCCGCTGAGGGGTGCAATCCGTCCGACGCGAACATCCTTTTCCGGGCCTGATCGCGCATCAACGGGAACAGATCGATCCATGACGCGTTCGCGCGTTGCGCTTCTTCCTGGGCGACCCTGTTGAAGCGCTCGATGGTGCGTGCGAGTGCGTCCGGGTCGCCGTAGCCGGACCCCGCGGGTGAGACAGACCAGTCCGGCTGTGGGAGCACGATGACGCGCGCATCGGGTGCATCGGCGCAGACCCGCTCATGGATCGAGCTGAGCTGGCGGCGGTAGCGATCATCGCTGGACCCGCGGACGATGTCGTTCGCGCCGATGAGTAAGGTGATGAGCGTCGGACCGAACGGCGCGACGAGCGGCAGCTCATCGCGGATGAGCTCGTCGGTCGCGTATCCATTGACCGCTGGGTTGGCGAGAACGACCTCGCGGCCGCCGTCCGTCCAGATGCGCGCGAGGACCGCGGGGAACGATCGATCCGGAGTCGTTCCGGTACCGATGGTGAACGAGTCACCGAGCGCGAGGAATCTTTCCGGAATGGCCAATTGTTCTAGTGTGAGAGAGCTTTTCTGAAAGGATCCCTGAGCTGACCGAACTCGATCTCATCATCATCGGCGGAGGACCCGCGGGCCTCACCGCGGGCCTGTACGCGGCGCGGGCGAACATGAAGACCGTCCTCCTCGACTCCAAGGACGTCGGTGGCGAGATCCTCAATACCGACCTCATCGAGGACTATCCCGGATTCGAGTCCGTCACCGGAGCCGAGCTCGCCAAGAAGATGGCCGACCACGCACTCAAATTCGGTCTCAAGATCGAGGCGTACAAGCCGGTCAAGGAGATCCGCTCCGAGGGCGACCGCAAGATCGTCACGCTCGAGGACGGGACCGAGCTCTCGGCGTACGCGGTGATCGTCACGGTCGGTGGCGAGCCGACGAAGCTCGAGGTCGTCGGCGAGAAGGAGTACCACGGCCGCGGGGTGTCGTACTGCGCGGTCTGCGACGGTGCCTTCTTCAAGGGAGCCGACCTCGCGGTCATCGGTGGGGGCGACTCGGCCTTCCAGGAGGGCCTCTTCCTGACCCGCTTCGCCAAGAAGCTGTACGTCATCCATCGCCGCACCGAGTTCCGCGCCCAGGCGATCCTCCAGGACCGCCTCCTCAAGATGGATAAGGTCGAGCCGATCACACCCGCGGAGGTCACCGAGATCGGCGGGAACGGCGACGTGAAGTGGATCGAGATCGATCGCAACGGCAAGACCGAGCGCGTAAAGGTCGAGGGCGTCTTCGTCTTCATCGGCTTCAAGCCGGTCGGCCGGCATCTCTTCAAGGAGCACATCGAGCATGACAAGAGCGGTTACCTGATCACCGACCAGTACATGCGCACGAGTATCCCGGGCGTCTACGCGGCTGGGGACACGCGGGCGCAGCTCGCTAAGCAGATCACGACCGCGGTGGGCGACGCCACGACCGCGGTTCTGCACGCCGAGCGGTACATCGAGGAGCTCAAGGATCTCGAGCGCGCCTTCCCGGCAGAGCCGAAGGAGGTCGTCGCGCAGACCGCGAGCAAGGCGGAGCTCCTGGTGTTCGCGCCGGGCGACCTCGTGCTCAAGCAGGGCGACCCCGCGGATCGGTTCTACATGGTCATCAAGGGCGAGGCCGAGGCGACACAGCGAGGACCCGACGGCCCAGAGGTCGTGATCGATCGGTTCGGGCCCGGCGACTACTTCGGCGAGATCGGACTCCTGAACGACGCTCCCCGGAGGGCAACGGTTCGCGCGAAGACGTCGCTCGAGCTCATGGCGCTCGACCGCGAAACGTTCGCCAATCTGATGAAGAGCTCGCAGCGGACCGAGGATGAAGTCAGGCGCGTGGCGGCAGAGCGGACGCGGGCGACGACCTCGCGCTAGCCTCCGTCGCCACGCGTTTCACATACCCCACGATCACGTTCAGGTCGAACGGCTTCTTCACATAGGTCGCGATGCCTCGGCGGCGGAACTCCCTCATCGCATCCGCGCCGCTCGCGGTCTCGAACAGGACAGGGATCTTGCTCGTGCGCGGATCCTTCCTTAGCCGGTCGTAGAGCTCGAAGCCGGACATTCCCGGGAGACGCACGTCGACGACCATCACGTCCGGAGTTACGTGCTTCGTCGCCTCCAGCGCGGCCGTGGGCAGGGCGACATGTATTGCGCAGTAGCCGGGCTCGTCTGAGATAGCGTCGGCGATCAGCCGGCCGATCGCGGGCTCATCCTCGACGACGAGAACGACCTTGCGAGCCCCTGTCTGTGCGCGCCCCTTGCTGTTCTCCACGCCACGCCTCCTCCCTCCAGCGCAGCAGCGTGGGTGCCGAAACTGCCATATGTCATGCATTCGTAGGAACGTCGTGACCGGACCGGTCAGCGCGGGGTAGGCACCAAGGGCTATTTCGCCGCGGCGCCGGCGGTGGGCGAGAGATATCGCTCCGCGTGCCCGAGCGGACTCGCGAGGCGAAACGCGAGTGCGATGAGAAATGTGGCGAACCCGACGATCGCGTAAACGAGGCGCACGTCACCGGTCCGTTCGATCACGAGGCCGCCCGCGAGCGCACCGATCGGATTCGCTGACCACGCAAGCACCATCGCGATGCTGATCACGCGGCCGAGCATCTGGTTGGGGACGATCGCCTGCCGGAGCGATCCGGTGTTGATGTTGAAGAGGATCCCGAGCCCCGAGACGAGCGCCCAGATGACGATGGCGATCCAGAGGGAAGTCGTGTACGCGAGCCCGATCGTTAGGAGACCCGACAACATGAGCGAGCCGAGCGCGACGTTGCCGAAGGACCACCGCTTCCGCAACGGGCCCGCGGCCAGCGACAGCACGACCACGCCGGCGCCACCGGCCGCGAAGAGAAGACCGACCTCGCTGTCCTCGGCCCGTAGGGCCTGCTTCGCGAAGAGCACGAGCTCGGCGAAGACGGTCGCGCCGACCATATTGATCATCGCCATCATCAGCGAGATGTTCCGCAGGACGGGGTGGGAGAGGACGTAACGCAGGCCTTCCACGATGTCCTCGCGGATGCTCGTGGCCCGTTTGGTAATGGGAGCGTTGAAGGGGCGAGCGATCAGGGACAGCATCACAGCCGAGGCCACGAATGACGCCGCGTCGAGCAGCAGGATCGTCTCGACGGGCACGAAGACGAGAAGCGCTCCGGCGGCGAGCGGGCCGAGCACGGACGCGGCCGCGAAGCTCGCCTGGATCCGACCGTTGGCGCTGACAAGCTCGCCGGAATCGACGAGGCTCGGGATCGCCCCGAACTCGGCCGCGACGAAGAAGATCGAGAGCGTCGACGACACGAAGACGACGGCATAGATCCACCACACCGAGAGGAGGCTCGCGCCGGACGCGACCGCGACCGACGCGATCGTGACCGCCGACAGGATGTCGACCACGATCATGAGCCGCTTGCGGTCCGTGCGATCGGTCCACGCGCCGATCGCGAGACCGAAGAAGAGCTGCGGCGCGGTGTAGATCGCGAGCGTCGCGCCGAGCGCGAGCGCTGATCCGGTGAGCTTGAACACGATGAGGGGCAGCGCGAACTGCGTGACCGAGTTCCCGAAGTTCGAGATCGTTTCGCCGACCCAGTACTTCGAGAAGTCGCGGTTCAGTCGGCAGCCTCTCCCGTCGCGGCCTTTTTCGCGCCTTGGCCGCCTCGCCGGCCGCGGCCGCCCCGCCGTCCGCGCCGGGTCCGCTTGCGCGGGACCAGGGTGGCCGGGTCGGAAGGCGTCGCGGCGTCGGCCGTGCCTTCCGCAGGCGCGGTTTCCGTTGGCGTGGTCTCGGCCGGGACCGGAAGAGCCGCGAGCTCGCCCGATGGCAACGTAGCCGGAGCCGCTTCAGGCCGCACCTCGCCGTTGAGCCGGTCGAATTCGCCCAGGATCGTGCGCACCTCGTCATGCGTTTGGTTGATCACGAAGCCGGACTTCTTGCCGTGCTCCTCGGCGCGCATCACGCCGCGCTCGACAGCGCGGCGCATCGTGGACTCGAGGGCGTCGCCCTCGACCCGCGAGAGCAATTCGGCGAAGAGCGCGTGGTTGACCCAGTCGATCCGCTCTCCCTTCGCGCGAGTCGATGCGACGAAGTTGAAGAGATGGACGACCGAGGCCGCGGACTGACGTGCGTAGACGACGAGCGGGTGGCCTTCGGCGAGCCAGCACATCGTGATCTGGCGCCCGTCGCGCTCGACCTGCTCCGTTTGTATGGCGCCACGCTCGTCAGCGATGCTGAAGAGCGTCTCGAGAAGGAGCCGGCGCTGCGAGCGACCGCGCGCGAGACCACCGGGTTGATCGGCGCGCGAGAGCGGATCGAGGACGGCCTCGACCGCCGGGATGCGCCGCGTGTCCTTGCTGGTCACGGTGTCGATGCGCCGCAGCACTCTGACCAGATGGAAGATGGTTTCGGCGACGAGGGGCGCGGACATGTTCGGCGCGAGCATTTGCTTGGCCTTCGCGCGGGCGCGTCCTTCGAGCTTGGCGACGACTGTGCCCTGCTCGACACCGGCATCGATGCGCTGCTCGAGGACGCTCGATGCCTCCTTCTCGGAGAGCGGGACGACGCTCGTGACGAAGTCGCCGCGTGACATCGCGCGGGCATGTAGGGCCACGAGCTGATCGAGGAGGAGCACGGCGAGCCGCCGCTGCTCCTTGTCGGACTCCGGCGAGGCCGTGGGGACGACGGCCGGGACGTGCGGCTCCGTCCTCGCTCGGACGGGCAGACGACCTCGCCGTTGCGGTGTCCGCCGCAGGGCGTCCGCGGGAAGTTGAGGTTGCGGTTTGTCGACCTGCGTGTCGTCGGCGCGGAGCGCCGTGCGCGTCCAGCGCGCTTGCGGGATCAGATCTTCGAGAAGGAAGACGTCGTCGCGCAGGTACGGCGAATCGCGGAGCTCGTTCGCGAGTGATTTGTCGCCGGCGATCAGGTAGACGTGTTTGTCCTCGTCCTTGATCGCCTTGCAAAGCGCGTTCAGGTCGCGGTCGCCTGAGACGATGAACCAGTAGTCGATGTCCTGACGTTCCTTGTAGAGGAGCTTCAGTGCTCTGGTGATGAGCACCGCGTCGGATCGACCTTTGAGGATCCGTCCGCTCATGCGCTGGGCGACGGCGATGGGTTCCATGCCCGTGAACTCGAGGGCCATGAGGAGTGTCTCGTCCTGGGCCGCGACCTCCTGACCAAAGATCGCGAGCTTCACGCGGACGGGTCCGAACTCGGCGGCTTTTTGCAGGATCGCCTGCAGGATCGAGAGTGTTGACGGCAGCGGGCCCGTCGTGTGCTGGCGAAGGGTGTAGTAGACGTTCTCCCAGTCGATTAGGAGAGCAACGTCAGGCAATAGCTTTCTCCGTATGGGCTTCGCACGCCGCCTGACTCGTC
>JALYSZ010000183.1 GCA_030854525.1 Chloroflexota bacterium
ACGAACACGATCGTCGTGCCCGTCTGCTTCCAGATGCGGAGAAGCTCGAGGTTGAGCCGTTCGCGGGTCATCTCGTCGAGCGCGCCGAACGGCTCGTCCATCAACAGGATCGCCGGCTCGAATGACAGCGCGCGCGCGATCGCGACCCGCTGCTGCATCCCACCCGAAAGCTGCCAGGGATACCGCTTTTCGAAACCGGTCAGCTCGACGAGCGCCAGCATCGCCCGCGCTCGATCGGCACGCGCGGCCCCATCGTTCGCGCCCATCTCGAGCGGCAGCTCGACGTTCCCTTGGACGGTTCGCCAGTCGAAGAGCACCGGCGCCTGGAAGACCATCCCGTAGTCCCGGTCGAGACGCGCGCGATGCGCCGTCTTGTCGTTCACCTCGATCGTTCCGGCGCTGGGCTGAGTCAGATCGCCGATGAGCCGCAGGAGTGTCGATTTGCCGCACCCGGACGGACCGATGAGCGAGACGAACGCGCCCTTAGGGATCTCGAGGTCGATGTGCTCCAACGCCGGCGTCTTGTCCGTGCCCGCGCCGAAGATCTTGTCCACGCCGCGAACGCGTACGACGGACTCGCTCATGGGTCAGATGGGGCGGTGCGCCCTCGCAGCAAGAGCACCTCGGCGGCCCGAACAAGCGCGAAGAAGCCGATGCCCACGATGGCTGCGACGATGATCGCGGCCCAGAGCTTCGGCGGCCCCGAGACATAGAACTGATTGAAGTTGAGGATCGCGCCGCCCAGCCCGTCGCGGATGCCCGACGGAAGCTCACCGATGATCGCTCCGACGACGCTCGCGGTCGCCGCGACCTTGAAGGCTGCGAAGAGGTACGGCGCGGCCGCCGGCAGCCTCACTTTGAACAGGATGTCGCGCGACGAAGACGCGTAAGACCGCATGAGCTCCAGAGCGCGGGGGTCGGGCGAACGGAGCCCGCGGAGTCCCGCGATGGTCACCGGGAAGAAGGTCAGGTATGCCGAGATGACCGCGACCGCGAGCCATCCTCCACGGAGCCAAATCACGACGACGGGCGCGATCGCGATGATGGGGACCGTCTGCGAAGCGACGACGTATGGAACGAGCGCGCGCTCGAGCAGCGGCGAGTGCACGAAGACGATCGCGAGAGCGAGCCCGAGCAGAGCGCCGAAGACGAAGCCGCCGAATGCCTCACGGAACGTGAAGATTCCCGCGTTGACTAGCACGATCCCGAGCGGGGGGCCGTTTCGCTGCGCCGGCTCGACGAACGACGCGGCGATGTCCCAGACATGCGGCATGTTGAGATCGCTTGCGACCATCCACTGAAACGGGGGCGTCCACGGCTCGCTGCTTGGATCGCCGCCGAGTAGCTTGACGACCTCCCACAGGACGGCGAGCGCGCCGATGACGATGAGAAATGACAGAAGGCTTCGCGCGGCGCGGAACACGGCGAAAGTGTAGATACTGGAAAGGACACTCAATGCATCTCGACGTCAACCTCTGGCCGCAGAACACGACCTGGCAGACGCTGCGCGAGCACGCGTTGCTCGCGGACCGGCTTGGCTTCAGCACGCTGTGGGTCTGGGACCACTTCTACTCGATCAGCGGCGACCTTCACCGTCCGAATCTCGAGGGTTGGCAGGTCCAGGCGGCCTACGCAGCGATCACCAAGAACGTTCGCATCGGCTGTCTCGTGTCGGGCATTACCCATCGGCATCCAGCGGTGCTCGCCAACATGGCCACAACGCTGGACAACATTTCGGGCGGGCGTGCGATCCTCGGCATCGGCGCCGCATGGAACGCCCTCGAGCACAACGCCTACGGGATCGACCTCGGGACACCCTCCGAGCGCTCGAACCGGTTCGCCGAGGCCGCGAAGATCATCCGCCAGCTCGTCGATGGGAAGCGCGTCACCTTCTCAGGCAAGTACTACGAGCTCGTCAACGCCGAGGTCCTGGTTCGGCCGGTGCAAAAGCGGCTCCCGATCCTGATCGGCGGCGGCGGAGAGCAGCGGACGCTCCGCACCACCGCTCGATACGCGGACATGTGGCACGCCTTCGAGACTCCCGAGGTAATGGCGCACAAGATCGAAGTGCTGAGAAAGCACTGCGCTGACGTCGGGCGCGACCCGGCGGAGATCGAACCGATCGGGGGAAGCTGGGTCGTCATTCGTGATGACCCGGCCAAGGCGAAGGCCCATCTCCAGCGAGTCGCCCAGCACCACGGAATGTCTGCGCCGCCGACCGCGATCGTGGGCGGACCCGATCAGGTTGCGGAGAAGATCGCCGAACACGCGCGCGTCGGCGTCAAGGGTTTCATCGTGCGGTTTGCTGAGCCGTTCGACGCAGAGTCCATGGAGCGGCTTGCCACCGAGGTACGGCCGCGTCTGGAGAGAATTCTCGCGGAGACGCCCGCCGCCGTTTCCCGTTAGGCTTTTCGCATTCCATGAGGATCGGTGTCGTGCGGGAGACCACGCCCGGCGAGAGGCGCGTCGCTCTCGTCCCGGAGACGGTCGGGCGCCTCGCCAAAAGCGGTAACGAGGTCATAGTCGACCGCGGCGCGGGAGAAGCGTCGAGCTTTCCCGATCGCATGTACACCGAAGCCGGGGCGACCATCGGCGACGCCTTTTCCTGTGAGCTGGTGCTCAAGGTGGCGAAGCCCTCAGATGAAGAGCTGGCGCGTATCCGCGAAGGCGCGGTGCTCATCGCGTTCCTCCAGCCGCTGACGAACCACGATCTCGTTCGCGAGCTCGCGCGACGGCGGGTGACCGCGCTTTCGATGGATGCGATCCCGCGCATCACGCGCGCGCAGCCAATGGACGCGTTGTCGTCACAGGCCACCGTCGCCGGGTACAAGGCCGTGCTTCTCGCGGCCGCGGCGCTCCCCAAGTTTTTCCCGATGCTCACGACGGCGGCGGGCACGATCGCGCCGGCGAAGGCGTTCATCATCGGCGCTGGTGTCGCCGGCCTCCAGGCGATCGCGACGGCCCGGCGTCTGGGCGCGGTCGTCGAGGCATTCGACACCCGGCCGGTGGTGAAAGAGCAGGTGCAGTCGCTCGGGGCGAAGTTCCTCGAGGTCGACCTAGGCGAGACCGGTGAGGGCGCTGGCGGCTACGCCAAGGAGTTGTCCGAGGAAGCGCACCGCAAAGAGGTCGAGCTCCTCGCGAAGGCGGTCAAGGAGAGCGACATCATCATCACGACGGCCGCGATCCCCGGACGACCCGCGCCGAAGCTCATCACGGCCGACATGGTCCGTTCGATGAAGCCCGGCTCCGTGATCGTCGACCTCGCCGCCGAGACCGGCGGCAACACCGAGCTGACCCAGGCTGGGAAGGTGATCGACGTCGACGGAGTCCGCATCGACGGCACCACCAACATCCCGTCGACGATGCCGTACCACGCGAGCCAGATGTACTCGCGCAACATCCAAAGCCTGCTGGCGCTGATGGTCACGAAGGAAGGCAAGCTGAACATCGACATGAACGACGACGTCATCAAGGGCACGGTCATCACGAAGGACGGCGAGGTCGTGCACGATCAGACAAAGAAGGTCCTCGAAGCGCAGAAGGTGCCAGCGTGAGCGGCGAGGCGATCGTCGCGGCGTACGTCTTCGTCCTCGCGATCTTCGTCGGCTTCGAGGTCGTCTCCAAGGTCCCCTCGACGCTCCACACCCCGCTCATGAGCGGTGCGAACGCGATCCATGGGATCGTCATCGTCGGCGCGATGCTCGTCGCGAGCGCTCTCCCCGGGACCATCGGGACGGTCCTCGGGTTCCTGGCGGTCGTGCTCGGAACAGCGAACGTCGTCGGAGGCTTCGTCGTGACCGACCGCATGCTCGCGATGTTCAAGCAACGACCGACGCGAAAGACCGAATGACCATGGAGACGCTCATCCCGATCGCGTACCTCATCGCGGCGATCACGTTCATCCTCGGCCTCAAAGGACTCTCTTCGCCGACGACGGCAGTCCAGGGCAACCGCATCGCGGCGGCCGGGATGCTCATAGCGGTCATCGCGACGTTCTTCGCCGCCGACGTGAAGGGCGGGGTCCCGCTGATCCTCGTGGGGATCGCGGTCGGCGGGATCGCCGGATTCGCTGGAGCGCGCATGGTGAAGATGACGGCGATGCCGCAGATGGTCGCGTTGTCCAACGGCGCGGGCGGAGGCGCGGCGGCGCTCGTCGCGATCCTGGAGTTCGCCAGGCATCGCGAGGTCGGTGTTCTCGAGTTCGGCGCGACCGTGGCGACCCTTCTGGCGCTCATCATCGGGGCGGTCTCGTTCTCGGGCAGTGCGGTCGCGTTCGGCAAGCTGCAGGGCCTCATCACGCCGAAGGCTTTCCGCTATGCGGGCCAGCAACTGGTGACCGGCGGCATCGCGGCCGCGACCGCGCTCCTGTCACTCGTCGTGATCGGCGGCGCGATCGCCGGGTCCTTCGCGATCGAGCCGATGGTCCTGATCGCGGCCATCACGCTCCTCGCGCTCGTCTTCGGTGTCGCTCTCGTCATGCCGATCGGCGGCGCGGACATGCCGGTCGTGATCTCGCTCCTAAACGCTTATACCGGCCTCGCCGTCGCCATGGCCGGGTTCACGCTCAACAACCAGCTGCTCATAGTCGCGGGCACGCTCGTCGGCGCGTCCGGCACGATCCTCACGCGACTCATGTCGAAGGCCATGAACCGTTCGCTCGGGAACGTGCTGTTCGGCGCGTTCGGCGCCGCGACCGCGGCGAGCGCCGCGGGCCCGGCAGCGGGCGACGATGGCCGCTCGATCCGCTCGATCGGTCCTGAGGACGCCGCGATCCTCTTGTCGTACGCGC
This sequence comes from Chloroflexota bacterium, assembly GCA_030854525.1. Next base: position 4,790 of record JALYSZ010000183.1, read on the forward strand.
AGAACGTCATCGTCGTTCCGGGGTACGGCCTCGCGGTCGCGCAGGCCCAGCACAGCGTGCGGGAGCTCGCGGATCTCCTCGAGTCCAGAGGCATCAGCGTGAAGTACGCGATCCACCCGGTCGCGGGACGGATGCCCGGGCACATGAACGTGCTCCTCGCGGAGGCCAATGTCCCCTACGACAAGCTCTTCGACATGGACCAGATCAATCCGGAGTTCCAGCGCGCCGACGTGGCGCTCGTCATCGGTGCGAACGACGTCACGAATCCCGCGGCGCGCTCGAACCCTGGTTCACCGATCTACGGCATGCCGATCCTGGATGTCGACAAGGCGCAGAACATCATCGTCATCAAGCGCTCGATGAAACCCGGATTCGCGGGCATCGACAACGACCTCTATCTCGACCCGAAGACCGCGATGCTGTTTGGCGATGCGAAAGACGCCGTCGGCAAAGTGGTACAGGAGCTCAAGAAGGCCGCCTAGCCCGCGCGGCTACTGCACGACGACGAGGCCGGCGGCCGTCCACGCGTGTGGAAAGCTCGGGAGGGTGATCTCGCGCCCTTGTCCCGTCGCGAGGTCGATAAGGCGACCCGCCGCGACACTGACCGGCGAGACCCCGAGCTCGAGGACATAGCGTCGGTCGGCCGAGGCTAGCCACGATCCGCCGACGAGACGCTCGCGCTCCGCGCCGTCCCAGCCGTACACGATGCCGAGATTTGGTGAGGGCGTCGCTCCGAAGTCGCCGGAAGGCCCAACGACGATGAATCCGTCGCCGAACGCCGCAACGCTGTAGTACGGTGGCGGGCAGCGCCGTCCCGCCGGACAGGAAGCAGAGTCTCGCGAAATCGTCCACACGGTGCGGTCCCGCGCGACCTCGAGGATGCGGACGATGGGCTCCCCGGATGGTCCGCCGTCGCAAGAGGCCGTCGCCAGGAAGCGCTCGTCTACGGACCAGGCAACGGTGATCCCGCCGTCCTGAGCGCACCGGAGGAACGGCCCCGTCAGACGACGAACGGTTCCTCGCGCGAGGTCGGCGATTGCGAGGCGTCCCTCATCGTCAGGGCTCCACATCACGATCTGCCGACCCGACGGTGAGGGAGCCGCGACCCACGGCCCCAGAACTGTCCAATCGTTGCGGAGAACGGACCGCGCACCCGAGCCGTCCCCGTTCGCGACCCATACCTCACGGCCGATCAGAACGATCTCACCGGTCGGCAACCAATCCCCGTACGAGAATGGGCCGGCGCTGACCGGAATGCCGGGCTCGCGTGCATCGCCGGTGTCGACACGGACGATTCGGGGCGCGGGCCCGATCATCGGGCCTCTCGCCTCGAACAGGAGGACCCGGTCCCTGTCGGGCGATACGGCGAGCCCATAGCCAGCTCGTACGACGAAGCTGCGCGAGGGAGCGATCGTGGGTGCAGCAAGGTCGCCCGCGACGAAGACCCAAACGTGACGCGGCGCGGGGATCGAGACCGCGTACCCCACCGAGGGAGCGATCTTGCTGCCGTCCGCGGATCGCGCGCCGCCGACATCGAGAGTGAAGCCACCCAGACCGTCGTCTCGGAAGGACGCAACGATCGTCCGATCGTCCTCCCAGCGGAGCGCGGGGTCGCGGAGCGCGGCCGCGACCGCAGCTTCGGTCGATGGACGATCCATCTTCAAAGGAAATGTCACGCGGATCTCGACGAGGCCGTCGGTCCACAGGGATACCGCGGGACCGGGCGTAAGCCGTTGCTGATTCAAACGGACGACGATCTCGTCGTTCATCCAAGCGGTGAGGGACGGGCCGACGGGCTCGGCTGACGGGATAGGACGGGCGCGCGTCGTGAGCGGCGACGGCGATGTGACGGGGGGCGTCGGCGCCGAGCAGGCCGCGGCGGCGCTGAGCGCGACGAAGGCGAGGGCGATCCACCGCACAAAGCGATGCTGCCATCGTCATGTCCCGTAATCGTCCGAGTTACAGGAGCCGAAGTGCTACACGCCTGGAGCGCAATGCTGTTTGGCAGTGCGAAAGACGCCGTTGGGAAAGTGGTACAGGAGCTCAAGAAGGCCGCCTAACGCGGAGACGCGTACCCTGTGCCGTCCATGGGCCACGACCACGACGGCGAACACGTCAGGGAGCACGACAAGCCGCTGTCGGGTCCGGCGCTTCGCGTCAAGGCGCTCGAATCGCTGCTGGTCGAGAAGGGCCTCGTCGATCCGAAAGCGCTGGACGCGGTCATCGACGTGTACGAGACGAAGGTCGGTCCGCATAACGGCGCGCGGATCGTCGCGCGCGCTTGGACGGACCCCGCCTACAAGCGCCGGCTCCTCACTGACGCGACCGCGGCGATCGACGAAGTGGGGTTCGGCGGACGGCAAGGCGAGGACATGGTGGTGCTCGAGAACACGCCAACGGTCCAGAACATGGTCGTCTGCACGCTCTGCTCGTGCTACCCGTGGCCGGTCCTGGGGCTGCCGCCCGTCTGGTACAAGTCGGCACCGTACCGGGCACGTGCGGTGATCGACCCGCGCGGGGTGCTGAAGGAGCTCGGGCTCCAGCTGAGCGATGACGTCGAGGTTCGCGTCTGGGACTCGACCGCCGAGCTGCGGTACCTCGTCCTGCCGGAGCGCCCGGCGGACACAGAAGGTTGGACCGAAGAGCAGCTCGCCGCTCTCGTCACGCGCGATGCGATGGTGGGCGTCGCAAAAGTGCCGCC
>JALYSZ010000112.1 GCA_030854525.1 Chloroflexota bacterium
GAAGATGTCGGCCATGAACTTCACGGCCTCGATCGTGTGCTTCGACTTGATCGTGACGCGGTGCTTCTCATCCTGGACGTACGCGCCGAAGCACATCATGAAGGCCATCAGCGCCATGTTCGAGTCGAGCTCCGCCGACTGACCGATCCCGATCGGATGGCCGGCGGCCTTCAGCTTCGGCGCCGCCCTGCGCACGTTCTCCCACGTCGAGGGTGCGATGCCCACACCGTTCCAGAGGTCGTGCCGCCAGACCACGGGATCGGGGACGTAGTTGTCCGCGAAGGCGAACCATTTCTTCGTCTTCGGGTTGTACGTCGCGTGCTTCGCGACTATGCCGATCTTGCCGACCTTGCGCTGAACCTCCTGGACGATCTCCACGTGATTGATGACCTGGTCCTCGAACTGCGCCTGGGGTGAGAGGTTGAAGAAGAGGTCGTGGCCCGAGCCGGCCGCGGCCTCCGCCGCCGCCCGCGCCGGCAGCAGCGTGTTGAGGATGTGGTCGACCTTGACCTGGACGTCGTTCTTCTGGCCCCATTGCACCGCCCACGTGTTGTCGAACCATTTGTCGTAGGCGGGAACGAAGTGCGCCCACTGGATGATCGCCAGGTCGCCCTTGAGCCAGCGGCCCTTGAAGCGAAGCGGCCCGTAGAACGCACGGCCGAACCCTGAGCCGGCAATGCCTACCGATGCTGCGCCGATCCCAGCCTTGCGGATCAGCTCGCGGCGGTCGTACCTCCCCTCTCGCCTACTCGGATCGTCGGAATGACTCATGTGACCTTCCTTTCTCGGGCCTAGCGGAAAGCTCCGCCCGTGAACCCTGCGATGAACCGGTCGAGAAACGTGTTGTAGAGGAGCGCGAGCGGAATGCTCGGGATGAGCGAGGCGAACATTATCGCTCCCCACTGCGGCAGGTCGCCGCGGATCAGATCTGTGTAGACACCGGTCGACAGTGTCCGGTGAGTCGAGCCGGAGATGAACGTGAACGCGTACACGAACTCGTTCACGACGAGCGAGAACGAGAAGATGACCACGGTCAGGATGCCCGGGACCGAGATCGGAAACACGACGCGGATCAGCGTGCCGAGCCGTGACGCCCCGTCGATCCGAGCGGCGTCCTCGAGCTCCCGCGGAATCGTCTTGAAGAACCCCATCAACAGCCACGTCGCGAAGGGCACGGTGAACGAGGGATAGACCAGGACGAGCGACCAGATCGAGCCACTCAGGCGGAAATGTAGGAGGTTGCTGGTCTGCTTGTCGAGCTGGGTGATCACCGAGAACAGCGGCAGGAACAGCAGCGTGGGCGGCACGAGGTACGTCAAAAAGATGCCGACGCCAACGCTCTGGCCGAGCTTCCCGGAAAGTCGCGCGAGCGCGTAACCGGCCGGGACCGCGAGCAGCAGCGTGATCAGCACGACGACGACGCCGATGATCGCGGTGTTCCGCAGCCACTGCGTGTACATCGTCTCCTCGAAGAGAAAACGGGCGTTGGAAAGCGTCGGTCCCTTGTGGAACCAGTACGGCGTATGGGTGAGATCGTAGAAGTCGCGCTGCTGCTTGAACGCCGTGATCACCATCACGTAGAACGGGAAGGCGAGCACGATCGCGAACGGCCCTACGATCAGGTACGACAACCCCTTGTCGCGGAATCCGCGCAGCACGGCATCCACCGCTACGTCACCTCTGCGCGACGCGCGAAGATCAGCATGCCGATCGTCACGACGGCCAAAACCGGTAGGAGGAAGAGAGAGATCGCCGCCCCGGCGCCGAGCGAGCCGGACTCGATCCCGGTCTTGTACGCCCAGGTCGTGACCATCTCCGTGGAGTTGGACGGCGGCGGCCCTCCGTTGGTCAGGATGTAGACGACGGCCATGTCCGTCGCGGTGAAGACGATCCCGAACAGCAGGGCGACGGTCGCGATCGGGATCTGCAACGGCAGGGAGATCGACCAGAACTTGCGGAACCCCGTTGCGCCGTCGATCGCAGCAGCGTCGTCGACCTCCTTCGGAATCGACGCGAGCCCGGCGAGGAAGATCACGGTGGCGAACGGGATGATCCGCCACGCATGAACCGCGATCACCGAGCCCATCGCCAGCCTCGGCTGCGCGAGCCACTGCGGAGGCGACACCGTGCTCGCGAGCTGCAGGTGCTGCAGCGTCCAGTTGATGATCGAGTAGGTCGTGTCGAA
>JALYSZ010000163.1 GCA_030854525.1 Chloroflexota bacterium
CTTGAAGGGTATTCATACAAAGAGATCGCCGAGATCCAACGCTGCACGGTCACCGCCGTCCGGAGCCGCATCGCGCGGGCGCGCAAAGGCTTCCGCGCCGAATATGCGACAACCGAGGCCCGTCACCCGTCTTAGCAAGCGATGGGGATAGCGCACCTTTCATCCGATGAGCTCTCGGCGCTCCTGGACGGGGAGCTCGGGGGTCAGGCGGAGCTCCGCGCGCGTTCTCACCTGGGTGAGTGCGCGTCGTGTTCCGCCGAGTACGCCGAAGGCGTGCGACTCGACGATGCCCTCCGGCAGCCTCCCGCGTTCACCTGTGACGAGCTCGTCGATCTCGTGTCCGCCTCGGTCGACGGGGAGACGAATGGGGCCGAAGGGGCTCTGGTCCAGCGTCATCTCGCCCACTGCGAGTCGTGCACGGAACGCGCCCAAGATTGGGCGCCCATCGCCTCCCAAATTCGCGCGCTTCCTCGGCTAGCGCCGTCCGCCCGCATCGATAACGCGATCGATACCCTGCTGCAGGGTCCCCGCATTCGGCTCAACCCGCGAGGTCCCGGGATGGCCTTGCGTGCGTCCGTCGCCGTCGCCGCGGTCGTCACGCTGATCATGCTCGCGCTTGTACCACCGCGACAGGCTCCGACGATCACAGAGGCCCCGAGTGTGGGCGAGCCGGTGTTGGTCGCGGGGGTTCAGCAGATGGTCCTCAACCCTCGGAACAACACGCTCTACGTTCTCGACCGTGAAGGCGCAGCCGTCGACGCGCGCGACCCTTCAACCAACGATCGCAGGTCACGCATTCTGGTCGGTGGTCGGCCGATAGCGCTGGCGTTGAACGAGAGCGCGAACACCATCCTCGTACTCGATGCGGGCCAAAAAAGGGTGACCGAGATCGACGCGGTGAGCAATACGGTGGTCAGCACGACTACTGTCGCTTTCGCGGGCACACCGACGAGCATCAGCGTCGGGCCTTCGTCGACTCAGATCCTTGTTGGGACGAAATCTGCCGGGGACGTGAACGCCACGACTGGCGGCGGACTCGCCGTCCTCGATGGCTCCACGAAGCGGCTTGAGACCGTGCGCGACATCAATGTCGCACCGGCGCTCGTTGTACCGGATCAGCAGAGTGGCCGCACCGCACTCGTCTCGGGACAGGCGACGACGGTCGTTGACTCCTCGTTCAATGTCATCGCCACCCTTAACGGCGGGGTGAGCGCCACGTTCTCGCGCCGCGGCGACAACGTCGCCATTCTCGCCGCGGCGGCGTCGGACTCCGTCGTGACCTTCGCAGGCACAAAGGCGCCGGTCGCCCTGCAGCTTCGCGGAGCGCCGCGCGCGATCACGTCACATCCGGATGGCGGCTACCTGGTCCTCGTGGCGATCAATGGCGGCAGTCGAGTGAGCAAGATCTCGGCGGACGGAGCTGTCGTCGGTAGCGTCGAGCTTCCCGTCACTGGCGGAGACCTGGTGTACGACGACAAATCGAACCTGTTCGCCATCGCGAACGCGGGTCGGGTGGACGTGGGACAAGTTCCGACCGAGATAGGCCTTGTCGCGTCGGCGCCGTCGGCCAGTCCGTCCCCGGCTCCTTCGTCAGCACCGACGCTGACGGCAACGCCCTCCGGATCGCCCTCGTCCTCGCCCGCGGTACCCGCAGTTCCGAGCGTTGGAGCTAGCCCCGCGGCAACGGCCACTCCCAGCCTTGTCGCGAGGGCCACCGCGATCTCGCCAGGCCTCTATAGCTACCCAATGCCGCGTGGTCTGGAACCGGAGCTTGTCGCGGCACGCGGTTCGCGGCTCTGGTTCGTGGACGGGCGCAACAGCGTGGACGTGTTCGATATGAACACAGGCGATGTGTTCAGCCTCGCGAAGCTCGCGGCGAACGCGCACGTTTCTTATCTCGCCGCGGGATCGGCGTACGTCTTTACCGTCGACACGACTTCGGCCCAGATCGATGTCGTGAGCGTCGCGCAGGAACGTGTCGTTCAGACCTATCCCATGGCGGCGCTCGGGGGAGTCGTCGCTGTGGCGGTCGGCCCCGACGATAGGCTGTGGCTCGGCCTGCGCAGTGCGATGTTCCTTCTCGCGCTTGATCCAAAGACAGGTCGAATCGATTCGTTCGACCTTGCCGGAGCGCGTGTCGCGGCTCTGACCGTCGACAAAAACGGCGCGGTCATCTACGCGGACGACTTCCGTGGCACGGTCGGTCGGTATGACCCAGTCACCCGTCAGCTGTACGAGGTCTCGTTCCGCAAACGGGGCACCACCACCTCCCTCGCGAGCGACAGCGATGGAACTCTCTGGGTAGGGACGACGACGGGCGAGATCTATACGGCGCGGGGCGCGAACGTCTCACTGGCGCTAAGCCTTCAGCGACCCGTGACCACCCTGGTCACGGACCAGCAGGGCCACGCGTGGTACCTCGCTCCCGCCCCGCCGGGAGCCGCCGGGTATGCATTCGGGCGGGCGGACGGGAGCCAAGCTGCTCGCGCGGTACCCGGCCCTGCCGTCGGGCTGGCCTTCAACACGTCGGGTCGGGCTTTCCTCGGGGACCCACGCGGGGCAATCTACCTCTCGCTTGAGGCGGACAGCCGATGACAGATGCGACAAACCCGTGGGCCTGCTCGTCTAGGGAGCGTGAGGGTGAATACCCGTCAATGGGCGGAATGGCGGCAAATGGCCGCCTATGGTACAAATCGCCCGCGTCATCTAACCCACCGAGGAGTCGGGGGGCTCAACTTGTCCGACTCGGGTACGGTCCCCGGATGTCATCACTGCCCTCCGGGGCGAGGTCTGCCGGCCACAGGCCAAAAACCGAGAGGGAGGTGAATAGCGTCATTTCGGGGGCGTATCCGTCGCGGAACTGGCCATTGCGTTAGCGCTCGAGCACGAACGCGAATAAGCGATCTACGAGACCAGCACTGATCCAGCGACACGACACAGAAGAAAAGGAAGGACGTATGCGAAAAATCACGACCGCGGTCACCGCAGCTGCGCTCGCACTGAGCATGCTGGCCATGGCCGTACCTGCCGCAGCGGTGGCGACCTATGACTCCTCTTACGCGACGGAGTCAGCGTTCGTCACGATCGCCCCGGGCCAAACGCAGAGCTTCCAGGTGACCTTTGTGAACACCGGAACTACTGCATGGGTTCGTGGCACTGCATCGCAGGTCGACCTCGCTGCCTGCCTCTCAGACAAAGTTACGTGCAACGCGCAGGACGCGAGCGAAGCGACATGGAACAGCGGATGGATGTCGGCCGTCCGGTACGCGACGACCACCCAGGCCACCGTACCGCCGGGATCCTTCGCGACCTTCGCCTACAACATCACCGCGCCGACGAACGCGGCTGCGGGCACGTACAGCTTCAACGGCGACCTCGTCCTCAGCACGACGGGTGAGAGGATTCACCCCGAGGGCTACTTTCAGGACGCGACCGTCAATAGCGGTGGCGCAGCCTCTGCCCTCGCGCTCACCCCGAGCTTCCAGTTCCGTCAGATCGGTCAGAACGCGACGCTCACGATCGCAACGACCGATTCGACCGCAGCCGCGGCGGCCAACGTTACGTGGACATGCAACGTCGTAACTGCAGTCCTGATCGGTGGCCAGCAGTCCGTCAACCCAGCACTCACGTTCAGCGGCACCACGGATTCCACGGGCAAGTCCATGCTCACCTACACGCGTCCAAACCCTGGCACTGACCAGGTGACCTGCTACGTCAACTCGAACCCGATCGCTCGCGCTAACGCGCAGGTCCAGTTCGGGCTCGCGACGCAGACTTTGTCAGTCGGTCCAGACACGGCTGA